>VBFG01000181.1 GCA_005882635.1 Chloroflexota bacterium
CCAGGTCACGCCGTCGGAGGCCGCCGCGGCCCCGAAATAGGCCAGGTAGCCCGCCGCGCCCTTGGTCTGCCAGTCGTGGTTGCCGGCGGTCGGCAGGATCGTGCGATCCAGGAGGCGGCCCCACGTCGGCGCGTAACACGTCGAGTAGTCCTTCGACGTTCCGTCCTCGTAGGCGTTGTCGCCGGCGGTGAAGACGAAGCCCTGCTGCTCGAGCAGGAGGTCGGACGTTTTCTGCGCGCCGGAGCGGGTGCAGTCCGCGATGTCCCCGGCACCGGTGATCACGACCGTCGCCTGCTCACCCGACGGGGGGCCCAGCGACGGCAGGGACAGGCCCGAGGGCGACGGCGCGAGGGGGCTGGGGACGAGGCTTGCCGGCGGCCCGGATGCGACAGTCCCGCCCGACTGCGCCGAGCGGGCCCGGCTGACCAGTGCCCAGCCCCCGACGAGAAGGATCGATGTCGCGGCGAAGGCGATGATGAGCAGCGCGGCCTGGCGTGGAAGCGAGGAGCGCTCGTTCACCGGCGAAGCGTAGCCCGCCCGGTCCCCTTGGTCCTCGGCCGCACCCGAACGAGGCTACCCACCGACCTCGCGGAGCGCTCGTTCGAAGGCGGGCGTCGTCGAACCCGCGAGGAGGCGCTCGAAATGCTCGCCGGCGTAGGCGACGAAGTCCACGTCGAGGGTGCTGATCCCCTGCTGGAGCACGCCCCACATCGCCTCGCGGAAGTCCGAGACCGTCCGCATCAGCGTCAGGCGGGCGAGGCGAGCGTCGCGGTCCGCTCTGTGGGCGACGCCGTCGTGCGCGGCGAGCAGGACGGCGTCCTCGTCGGGCGTCAGATCGTGGTTGATGCTGAAGTTGCCGAGGTCGAAGAACGGGTCGCCCATCCCGGCGTACTCCCAGTCGACGATCCGGATGCGCTGACCATCGTCGATGAAGTTCGCATTGAGCAGGTCGTTGTGGCACGGCCGGATCTCGACCGGGATGGCGAGGCAGGCCAGCTCGATCCGCCGGCCGATCGCCGCGGCCAGGTCGTACTCGGGCGGGATCGCCACGCCGCGGGCGAGCGCCAGCGCCCGATATGCCTCGACGATCCGGAGCGGCACGAACAATCCCGGGATCGGCGGGCCGTCGTGGATCCGGCGGAGGGAGGCCGCGACGCGCTCGATCGTCTCGGGCCGGTGGATGACCTCGTCCGGGACCGGCGACCCTTCGATGAAGCGGGTCACGAGGTAGCCCTCGGGCCGGATGAACGCCATCACCTCGGGCCCGACGCCGACACCGGCTGCCGCGACCGTCGCCGCGTGCTCCACCTCCCGGCTGATGCCGAGGAGGTGGGTGTCGTTGCCGGCGAGGCGGATCACGTACCGATCACGGCGGCCGGTGACCTCCACGAGGAAGTTCCGGTTCGTGATCCCGCCGGACAGGGCGGTGAGCGTCAGGTCCGCGCCCGCCAGCTCGGGGACGCGCTGCATCGCCCGGACCAGCTCATCGCGGAGCTCGCCGCGCAGAACCGCCGGCGCCGGCTCGGCGGTCTCGGTCATCGCCTGGCCCGAGACCGTCGGCGGCGGCGCGCCGAGGGCTCGACGCACCGCCGCAGGAGCATCCCGAGCGCGATCGGCGTCAGCCGATCACGGCCTCGCCGGTCGCCTGGTCGGCCTCGACGACGTCTTGTCGTCGCGACTGCGTGACCAGGTAGTAGATGATCCCGACGACGAGGATCAAGAGGACCGTCCCTTCGTAGAACGGGATGTCCGGCAGCCACGAGATCGGGTTCCCGCCCGATGTCACGATCTTCAGGGACGGGTTGGTCGAGTCACGCAGCCCGCTCCCGAAGTTCCCGAACAGGTTGCTGTCCTTCCACAGGGCGAAGTTCAAGGTCATGACCCCGCCCCAGACCAGGGCGAGGATGTTCACGACCAAGCCCCACCCACCGAGCTTGAACCACGCCTGCTGGCGGGGCCAGCCGCGAAGGCGGGCGATCAGGATGCCGATGTTGCACAGCAGGTAGCTCAAGTAGATCAGACCCGTGGCACCCGTCGCCAGCAGACCCGGGCTGTCCGTGATGAAGAAGGGAATCGACGCCAGCACGCCGACGGCGACTGCGGCATTGGCAGGGGTCCTGAAGGTGTGGTTGACGGAGCCCCAGAGCGATCCGAGCGGCATCCGGCGATCGCGACCCATCGAGAACATCAGCCGGACCGTCGCTCCGTGGATCGCCAGCGTGCAGACGTACACGGCCGCAAGGATCACGACCAGGTACACGGTACCGAACGTGTCGCCGAGCCCGGCTTTGATGGCTGTCGAGATCGGTGAGGGATCCTTGAGCGCCGCCGCCATGTCCGGCGTTGCCAGGATGATCGCCAGGAGGAACACCGCGCCGACGGCGCCGGAGAGCCAGATCGCCGACAGGATGCCGCGTGGCGCCTGCCGGCTTGCATCGAGCGTCTCTTCGCCGAACGTCCCGGCGGTGTCGAAGCCGTAGACGACGAACAGGCTCATGAACATCGCCACCGCGAAGACCGGCAGGTACCCGCCGGTTTCGGGTGTCTCGACGCCGGCCGTCTGGAACAGGACCGACGGCGACTGGTGGTTCGCGAAGATCAGCAGGATCAGGGCGAAGATCACCATGCCGACGATCTCCGCCGCCACCCCGATGTTGTTGATGATCGCCAGGAGGCGGATGCCGAAGGCATTGATGATCGTCGTCGTGATCAGGGTCACGATCGCCCAGAAGACCAGGTTGTTGGCGATGCCGATCGGGCTCGGATCCGTCAGCTTGAACCCGAAGATGCTCGACATGACCAGCGGCACGGTTCCGGCGACCGCAGTCACGGTCACGACGCCGGCCCAGAAGTAGAACCAGCCAGTGAACCAGCCGAGCGTCCGGATCGATAGCCGCTTCGACCACTGGTAGATGGACCCGGCGACCGGAAAGTGGCTGGCCAGCTCGGCGAAGTTCAGAGCGACGAACGTCTGGCCCAGGATGACCAGGGGCCACGACCAGAAGAACGCCGGGCCGCCGACGCCGAGCCCGAGCGCGATGAGCGTGTACGTCCCGGT
>VBFG01000062.1:0-5501 GCA_005882635.1 Chloroflexota bacterium
GCGATCGCGGTCGCCGCCTGGCTCGAGGCGATCGTCCTGTTCGTCCTCCTGAAGCGCTCGCTGCCGGAGCTGGCGATCCGGCCGATCGCGTCGCTCGGGTTCCGATCGCTGGCCGTCGCGATCGGCGGCGGCCTGGCCGCAGCCGGCGTCGGTGCGGGCCTGAGCCTCGCGACGGGTGAGGACCCGGGCCGGGCCGCCCTGATCGTGCGGATCGGCGTCGTCGGCTTTGTCTGGGTCCTGACATCCGCGGCGATCTCGGCCGTGTTGCGGATCGGTGAGCTCGCCGCGATGATCGGCCTCATGCTCGACCTCGTCCGCCGGCCGCGCGGAGCATGACGACCGACGGGCTCGCCGTCGAGACACCGCCGACCGACGACACCGACTGGGATCGCTTCGTCGAGTCTGCCGACCCCGGCTCGTACCTCCAGCTGAGCGGCTGGGCCCGGGTCAAGGCCGTCAACGGCTGGTCGGCCGAACGGATCCAGGTCGCCGGCCCAGCGCCCATCGCCGCCCAGATCCTCACCCGCCGGCCGCGCCCCCTGCCGTGGGCCTTCGCCTACGCTCCCCGCGGCCCGGTCGCGACCGTCTGGGCCCCGGACGCGATCGCGGCGTTCAGCGACGCCGTCCGTCGCGAGCTGCCTGAGCGCGCGGGTCGCGTCTCTCATCTCCGAATCGATCCCGAGATCGAGCGGGACGGGCCGCTCGACCAGGACGGGGCGACGCGGCGGTCGCTGCGCAGTGCGGGCTGGCGACCCGCGTCGCCGATCCAGCCGAACGCGACGCGGATCATCGACCTGACCGCCGACGAGGACGCGCTCTGGGGCGATCTGCGCAAGAAGTGGCGGCAGTACGTCAACAAGGCCCGGAACTTGGGGATCACGGTGAGCGACGCCGACGGGAGCGCGCTGCCCGAGTTCTACCGCGTGTACCGCGAGACGGCGGACCGGGCCGGCTTCCTGATCCGGACGGAGGGGGCGTACCGCGACGTCTGGGAGGCATTCGCGCCGACCGGCAACGCGCGTCTCCTCTTCGCCCGTCGCCCCGGCGGGGAGGCGCTCGCAACCCTTTTCCTCGTCCGCTGTGGGACGCGGGTCGTCGAGCCATACGGCGGGATGACGCTCGATGGCGGCGAGTCGCGGGCGAACTACCTCCTGAAATGGGAGGCGATCCGCTCGTCCCGAGAGCAGGACGCCACGGCGTACGACCTGTGGGGCCTCGCGACCGGCGGCATCGCCCATTTCAAGACCGGGTTCGGCGGCCGCGAGGTCCAGTACATCGGGGCGTGGGACCTGGTCCTCGATCCGCTCGGACGGCAGACGTACGAGCGCGCTCAGCAGGCTCGCGTGTGGTGGGCTCGTCGGCGCCACGGACTGAACGGCTCGGCCAATGCCAGTGGCTTCACCGGGGGCGACGCCGCTTGACGTCGATCCATCGGGCGTCGGCGGCCGAGCTGGGCGACTGGGACGAGCGGACCGTGGACGCACCCGGCGGCCACGTGTTCCAGTCCCGCGCCTGGGCCGCGCACCGAGAGACGAGCGGCTGGACGGCCGATCACCTGGTCTTCGACGACGGCTACCGCGTCCTCGGCCTGCGCCGGCCATGGCCGCTCGTCGGCGGCTGGAGCACCTACCTCCCGCGCGGACCGATCTCGGCGGGCGAGCCCGCCGACCGGACGGCGGAGCGACTGGCCGCCGTCGTCGACCACCTGGCTGCGGCCGACGGGACCGCCGTCGCGGTGCTCGCCTCCGACGCCGAGATCCCGGCGGCGACGGGTTACCCAGGCCGCCTGGCGGCGATCGGCTTCCATCAGATCGAGGAGATCCAGCCGTCGCGCCACCGGCTGAGCCTCCCGCTGCCGGGTCGATCCGAGGACGACGTCTTCGGCGGGATCTCGAAGTCGTCGCGCCAGCGGATCCGCAAGGCCGACGACGACGGCACGACTGTCGTCCGGCACGATGGTCGCGTCCCGCCGGCGGGCGTCGGCGACGGTTTCGCGGCCCCGGCGGAGCCGACCGAGATCGCCCTGGATCGGTTCTACGACCTGCTTCTCGAGACCGGCGAGCGGCGTCACTTCAGCTTCGGGCCGCGCGACGCGTACCTCGCCTGGTGGCGGTCGGCGCTGAGGGCCGGTCATCTCGTCTACCTCGAGGCCCGATCCTCGGACGGGGCGCCGCAGGCCGGACTCGTCCTGTACCGCCACGGCGAACGGCTGTCGACCGTCCACTCGGGCGATCATGCGGCGGCCCGTCGCGACCATCCGGGTGCGCTGCACCTCCTCCGCTGGCGGGCGATCCAGCTGGCGATCCGCGAGAACCGAAGCGAGATGGACCTCGGCGGCGTCGACGTCGCCGGCAGCCGCCGGGAGCCACGCGAGGGCGAGCCGATGTGGGGCCTGTACCAGCACAAGCGCTCGTTCGGCGGGGAGTGGCTGGAGCTGACCGGCGCCCACGAGCGCGTGCTCGACCCGACCCGCTACCGGCTCGGCCGAATCGCCGGGCGGCTCGCGACCCTGATGGGCCGCGGATGACGGGCCGCGGATGAGCGCGAACGCACCGTCGATCGCCGACCTGCTCGCGGCCGCCGAGCTGAGCGAGCCTCGGCCGTTCGGCGAGTTGATCTCGCGACTGACGGCCGACGGCCGACTGCGCGGCGCCCGCGATGGTGGCCGGGCGATCGGGCCGGCCGCGCTCGCCGGAATCGAGGTACGCGGGATCACCGACGACTCGCGGAAGGTCGGTCGCGGGGCCCTGTTCGTCGCCGTGCCGGGCCTCCACGTCGACGGCCACGACTTCGTGGCGGCCGCCGCCCGGGCCGGTGCGGTCGCCGCGCTCGTCGAGCGACCCGTCGTCGACGTCACGTTGCCCCAGCTCGTCGTCGACCGGGCCCCGCGCGCCCTCGCCGACGCCGCGGCGTGGTGGTACGGCGACCCGTCGCGGCGCCTCGGCATCGTGGGCATCACCGGCACCGACGGGAAGACGACGACGTGTTTCCTCGCCATCGCCGCGCTCGAGGCGGCCGGCCTGTCGACCGGGCTGACCGGCACCGTCGAGACCCAGATCGGCCATCGACGCGAGGCGAACCCGGAGCACGCCACGACGCCCGGCGCGCCGGTCCTCCAGCGAGCGTTGCGGGCGATGACCGAGGCCGGGAACGTCGCGGTGGTCGTCGAGACGACGTCGCACGGCCTCGCCGCCGACCGCGTCCACGGCATCGCCTACGACGTCGCGATCCTCACGAACCTGACCCACGAGCACATCGAGTTCCACGGCTCGTGGGAGGCGTATCGGGACGCGAAGCTGTCGCTCTTCGAGCGCCTCGCCCGCGGGCCCGCCAATCCGCCGAAGGAGATCGCCGGACGCGCCTGGCCGAAGGCCGCGATCGTGAACGCCGACGACCCGAACGCGGGCGCCTTCGTCGGCGTCTCACAGGAGGCCGGAGCCCGCGTCATCACCTACGGGACCGATCCGGCGGCCGACGTCCGCGCCACGCACGTCGCCGAGGACGCCGGCGGGCTGCGGATCGCGGTCGCCGCCCCGTCGGGGAGCGCGACGCTCGACCTCCGCCTCGCGGGCCGGTTCAACGTTCACAACGCGCTCGCGGTCGTCGCCCTCGGCGAGATCCTCGGGCTCGACCCGGCGGCCGTCCGCGACGGCCTCGCCTCGGTGCCGGGCGTCCCTGGCCGGATGGAACGGCTCGACGCCGGCCAGCCGTTCGGGGTCGTCATCGACTACGCCCATAGCCCCGCCTCGCTCGAGAAGGTGCTCGGCCTCCTGGCGCCGGTTGCGGCCGCCCGTGGCGGCGAGCTGATCGCCGTCTTCGGATCGGCCGGGGAGCGCGATGTCGAGAAGCGGCCGATGATGGGCCGGATCGCCGGCCGGCTGGCGCGGCTCGTCGTCGTCACCGACGAAGACCCGCGCAACGAGGACGCGCGGGCGATCCTCGAAGCGATCGCCCGCGGTGCGGAGGACGCCGGGAAGCGCCGGGAGCGCGATCTCTTCCTCATCCCGGATCGACCGACGGCGATCGCCGCCGCATTCGAGCGGGCCCGGCCGGGCGACATCGTCCTGCTGGCCGGCAAGGGCCACGAACAGTCCATCATCGGGCCCGACGGCCCGGTCGCCTACGACGAGCGAACCGCCGCGACGACCGCCCTCACGGCGCTCGGGTACGGGAACGGCTGACCGGAGTCGGATGTGCGCGGCTGCCTGTTCGTCCTCGTCGTCGCCGCCGCGCTGATCGGCGCGATCGCCTGGTTCGCCGCCGAGCCGGTGGTCGACACGGTGGTGCGGTCGGCGCTGGAGGGCTCTGGCGTCCGGGCGTCGTCCCTGACCGTCACCGCGACGTCGGACCCGCCCCCGAAGCTGATCCTTGGCCGCGCCGACAGCCTGACGATCGACGCCTCCGACCTCGACTGGCGGACGCTCCACGCGACGCATGTCCAGCTGACCCTGGACGGCGTCGACCTGTTCGGCCGGACGGTGACGACGATCCACGGCACGATCGAGGGGGCGGAGATCGCCGAGGACGGCTCGCCGGACCCGATCCCGGTCGCGTCGATCGCGCTCGACGGGCCCGCCGATGAGGCAGCCGTGACGATCACGGTCGAGCGTGCGGCTGTCCGAGCCGTCATCCTCGCCGCCATCCAGCGCGAGTTCGGCACCGGGGCAACGGACGTCCAGCTCGTCGCCCCGGACGTTCTGCGCCTGACGATGCCCGGCGCGACGATCGAGGGAACCATGGTCATCGCTTCGGACGGCTTGCTCGCGCTCTCGACGCGGCTCGGCGAGGTGACGATGCTCCGCGTCGACCCCGCGATCCCTCTCCAGCTCCGATCGGTGTCGGTCGTGGACGGCGGCCTCCGGTTCGGCGGCGTCCTCGACATGAACGGCCTGCTGCACGGCTGACACGGGCCGAACGGGTTCGCTCGCTCTGCGCGGGCCGATCCTCCGCTGGTTTCGCCCCACGAGCGGATCGAGCAAGGGTCCGGCGGAAGGGGACCTCGGACGGCCGTTTCATGCAGATCCTTTCCGGCCGGCGAGACAAGACGACCGGAATGCCGCCGCGGAGCCGAAAAACCCGTCAGATACGCTCGCCGGACGAGAATTCGCGCACCGAGCGGCCGCACCTCCATGGCCGGCTGCAGCCTGCCGCCGGGATCCGGACGTCAAGGCCGCCGGAGCGCATGAGCACCGGCTGTATCCTTGCAGGCCGATGACACAGCCCGCCACGACGCCAGAAGGACCGGACGCCGCACCAAGCGGCACCCGCCGGTCGGCCGCGGCCGCGACCGGCGGGGTGACGGCGGCCCGGGCGACGGTCGGGGACCGGAAGGCGAAGACCGGCCGCAAGCCGAGCGGGCCACGGCGCACGACACCGCCGCCGTCGGGCCCGGCCAGGATCCCGCCGGACGGCGATCTGGCCAAGCTGCGCAACCAGCTCATCGCGACCGTCCGCGGGCACTATCCGCAGGCTGACCTGACGCCGGTCGAGGAGGCGTTCGA
>VBFG01000062.1:5506-18979 GCA_005882635.1 Chloroflexota bacterium
GGCCGTCGATGCCCACAAGGCCCAGCAGCGGGCCACCGGCGAGCCGTACGTCACCCACCCCATCGCCTCCGCCCAGATCACCGCCGACCTCGGGATCGACCCGGTGGCCGTGACCGCGGCTCTCCTCCACGACGTCCCGGAGGACACCGAGTACAGCCTGTCGGACATCGAGGACCGCTTCGGGCCGGAGGTCGCCCGCCTCGTCGACGGCGTCACGAAGCTGTCGAAGTTCAGCACCCACAGCCACGAGCAGCAGCAGGCCGAGAACATCCGGAAGATGCTCCTGGCGATGGCCGAGGACATCCGCGTCGTCCTCATCAAGCTCGCCGACCGTCTCCACAACATGCGGACGCTGTACGGCCTGCCGTCGGAGAAGCAGCTCCGGATCGCCCGCCAGACCCAGGAGATCTACGCCCCGCTGGCCGAGCGTCTCGGGATCTGGCAGATCAAGTGGGAGCTGGAGGATCTCGCCTTCAAGGTCCTCGAGCCCGAGCGCTTCCGCGAGCTCGCCAAGCTCCTCGACACGCGGCGCAAGGGCCGCGAGGACTACATCGCCCGGGCGCGGCCGGCATCGAGGCCGATCTCCAGGGGCGCCCGAAGCACATCTTCAGCATCGACAAGAAGATGCAGCGCAAGTCGGCCGAGTTCGCCGAGATCTACGACGTCTACGCGATCCGGATCCTGGTCGACGAGATGCGCGACTGCTACGCCGCGCTCGGCGTCGTCCACTCGCTGTGGCGACCGATCCCGGGCCAGTTCGACGATTACATCGCGGTCCCCAAGAACAACCTCTACCAGTCGCTCCACACGGCGGTGATCGCGCTCGACGGGAAGCCGCTCGAGATCCAGATCCGGACCCACGCGATGCACCAGGTCAGCGAGGTCGGCATCGCCGCCCACTGGCGCTACAAGGAAGGGTCGAAGAGCGATCGCGAGTACGACGCGAAACTCGCCTGGCTCCGGCAGCTGATGGAGTGGCAGCGCGACGTCTCCGAGTCGGACGCCACGGAGTTCGTCGAGGGGATCAAGCTCGACATCTTCCAGGACCAGGTCTTCGTCTTCACCCCGAAGGGCGACATCAAGGACCTGCCGGCCGGCGCCACGCCGCTCGACTTCGCCTACCGCATCCACACCGACGTCGGCCACCGGACGATCGGGGCGAAGGTCAACAACCGCCTCGTCCCGCTCGACTACCGGCTCCGCAACGGGGACATCGTCGAGATCGTGACGACGAAGGGCGAGCACGGCCCGTCGCGCGACTGGTTGAACCTCGTCCGGACCTCCCACGCCCGCGAGAAGATCCGTCAATGGTTCAAGAGGAAGGACCGTGACGAGAACATCGTCCACGGCCGCGAGTCGCTCGAGCGCGAGCTGCGCCGGCTCGCCCGGAAGACGCTCCAGACGGTCGGCAACGAGCGGATCGCCGAGGTCGGCCGGTCGTACAACCACGAGACGCTGGACGACTTCTACGCCGCGATCGGCTACGGGGCGGTCAGCGCCCAGCAGGTCGTCGCCAAGCTCGGCGTCCTCGACGACACTGAGGTCGGCCTTCCGACGGTCGCCCCGCCGTCGACCCAGGAGGCGCGGACCGGCGGCGTCCGGGTCAAGGGCGTCGGCGATCTCCTCGTCCGGTTCGCGAAGTGCTGCCACCCGATCCCCGGCGACCCGATCGTGGGGTTCATCACCCGCGGCAAGGGCGTGACCGTCCATCTCCGGTCGTGTCCGACCGTCCTGAACGAGAAGGAGGTCCCGCGCCTGATCGACGTGGAGTGGGAGGCCGCGCCGACCCAGACCTACCCGATCGCGATCCGCGTCGAGGCCTACGACCGGACGGGGCTCCTCAACGACATCACCCAGGTCGTCGCCGAGAACAAGGTCAACATCGTCGCCGCGTCGGTCCACGTGAACCCGGACCACACCGCGGTCGTGACGACGACGCTCCAGGTCGCCTCGGTCTCCCAGCTCGCCCGGGTCATGGGCCGCATCGAAGGGCTGAAGGACGTCATCAACGTCCAGCGCGACCTCAGCTGACGCCCCCTGCCGGCTGATCCCGGGCGGCTAGACTCTCCCGACGATGCCCACCTTCCGCGCCCCGCGGGGCACGCGCGACCTGCTGCCCGCCGAGCGCTCGGCGATGCTCCGGCTCGAGGCCGTCGCCGCCGCCCTAGCATCGCGCTACGGCTACCGGCCGATCGAGACGCCGCTCTTCGAGCAGACGGCCGTCTTCGAGCGCGGCATCGGCGACGCGACCGACATCGTCGAGAAGGAGCTCTTCCGGCTCGCCCCGCGGACCGACGAGGGCGAGGCCTGGGCGCTCCGTCCCGAACCGACCGCCGGGATCGTCCGGGCCTACGTCCAGCACGGGATGCAGACGCTGCCCCAGCCCGTGAAGCTGGCCCTGATCGGGCCGATGTTCCGCTACGACCGGCCCCAGGCAGGACGGTACCGCGAGTTCTGGCAGTTTGACGTGGAGGCGATCGGCGATCCGGGCCCGGCCGTCGACGCCGAGATCATCGAGCTGGCCGACCGGTTCTACCGCGAGGTCGGCGTCGCCGACCCGGAGGTCCTCCTCAATTCGATCGGCGACCCGGTGTGTCGGCCGGCCTACGTCACTGAGCTGGCCGCGTTCTACCGGGCTCATGCCGACCGGCTGCCGCCGCTGGAGCGACAGCGCCTCGAGCGCAATCCGCTGCGACTCCTCGATTCGAAGGAGCCGGCGATGGTCGAGCTCAACGCGTCGGCCCCGGTGATCACCGAGCACCTGTGCGACGCCTGCGCGGCCCACTTCGAGGGTCTGCGGGCCCACCTCGACGCCCTCGGCATCCGCTACCGGCTGGACTCGCGGCTCGTCCGCGGGCTCGACTACTACATCCGGACCGCGTTCGAGGTCTACCCGAGAGACGCGGCCGGCCAGCAGTCGGCCATCGGCGGCGGCGGCCGCTACGACGGGCTGGTCGAGCTCCTCGGCGGGCGGCCGACGCCGGGGATCGGTTTCGGTCTCGGCCTCGATCGGATCGTCCGTGTCCTCGAGGCCCAGGGAGCACCGACTGCCCCGGACCCGGCGGCCCCCGTCGCGGTGGTGGTGGGGGCGGATCCGGCCGCGACGGCCGAGCGGCTCAGGGTCGCGACGATCCTGCGCGGGGCCGGCCTGGCGGCACGCTCGGAGCTCGCGCCACGCAAGCTCGGCAAGCAGCTCGAGGCGGCGTCACGCGACCATGCCCACTTCGCGGTGATCGTCGGCGACGAGCTCGGGAACGGCCAGGTCCAGCTCCGGGATCTCGAGGCCGGGACGCAGAAGGCAGTCGCGCTGGACGACCTCGCCCGCGAGGTCGCCCGGGCGCATGCCAGTCATCACCACGGGACCGCCCCGTCGCCCTGAGCCACGTCCCGACAGGATCGGACGCTATTCGCCGGTGAGGTCCGGTCGCCCGAGATCGCTCAGCGCCCGGCGGAGGACGATCGCCGTGTCGGCGGAGAAGGCCGACAGGATGACCGTCTCGGGCCGCTCGTGGGCATCGAGCCAGGCGGCGATCTCGCGAACAGCGACCGACGCGGCCCGCGCCGCCGGATAGCCGTAGATCCCGGTCGAGATCGCGGGGAAGGCCACGCTTGTCGCGTCGACCCCCTCGGCGAGCTCGAGCGACGACCGGTAGCAGCTTGCCAGGATCTCGGCCTCGCCCCGGTCGCCGCCCGACCACATCGGCCCGACGGTGTGGATGACGTGGTGCATCTTGAGGCGGTGGCCGCCCGTGATCCGCGCCTCGCCCGGCGGGCACGGCGCGAGGCGGGCCGCCTCCGCGGCCAGGCCAGGCCCGGCCGCCCGGTGGATCGCGCCGTCGACGCCGCCACCGCCCTGGAGCGAGCTGTTGGCGGCGTTGACGATGACGTCGACGTCGAGGTCGACGATCGATCCGATGGCGATCGCGATCCGCGGACCGGCCGCGAACACGTCCCGCCGTTCGCGATCGGCGACGTGCAGCCCGGCCGCCTTGAACTGGAAGATCCCGATCAGGTTCCCGTCGGGATCCTTGAGCCAGGCGGCCCGGCCGGCGCCCATGTCGGCGATGCCGTCGACCGTCTTCGGGAGCTCGTACTCCTCGAACACGACGCCGCGCTCACGGAGCGCCGCCACGTCCGCGTCGATGTTCGTCGTCCGGAAGGCCATCTGGGTGTGTGCCCCGGCCGCCTTGCCGGAGCTCCGCGAGATCGCGAAGAAGGTGCCCTCGCCGGCGCCGTAATAGATCGTCGTCGGCGTCTCCTGCTGGACCGTGAAGCCGAGGACGTCCTCGTAGAACCGACGCAGCCGGGCGACGTCGGCTGTTGGCAGGGTCGCGTAGACGGGGCGATCGGTGAGCATCGCCAACTCCTCGCTGGTCGAGGGAACTCCCGTACGATACCCCGGTCATGACCGACTCACCCCCGCTGGATCGGGGCGCTCTCGACGTGCCCGGTGACCGCCTGGCGACGCCCTATCGGACGCACACTTGCGGGGCGCTGCGCTCGTCGGACGCCGGATCGACCGCCCGCCTCTCGGGCTGGGTCCATCGTCGCCGCGACCACGGCCAGCTGATCTTCCTCGACCTCCGCGACCGCCACGGCATCACCCAGGTCGTCGTCGACAAATCGGACGATCCCGACGCGCACGCCGTCGCGAGCCGCGTCCGCAGCGAGTTCGTCGTGACCGTCGACGGCGAGGTCGCGAGGCGGCTCACCGGGACCGAGAACCGGCGCCTGCCGACGGGCGAGATCGAGCTGCGCGGACGCGCCGTCCGGATCCTGTCCGAGTCGAAGACCCCGCCCTTCTACATCAACGACCCCGACGCCCAGATCGACGAGGCGCTGCGGCTGCGGTATCGCTACCTCGACATCCGCCGCGAGGCGATGTCGGAGCGGCTGTTCCTCCGGAGCCGGCTCGTCCAGGCGATCCGCAAGGTCCATCACGCCCACGGTTTCGTCGAGGTCGAGACGCCGAACCTGATCAAGTCGACGCCCGAGGGGGCGCGCGACTTCATCGTCCCGTCGCGGCTCCAGCCGGGGTCGGTCTACGCCCTGCCGCAGAGCCCCCAGCAGCTCAAGCAGCTGCTCATGGTGGCCGGCGTCGACCGCTACTTCCAGATCGCGCGGTGCTTCCGGGACGAGGACCTCCGCGGCGACCGCCAGCCGGAGTTCACCCAGCTCGACCTGGAGATGAGCTTCGTCGACGAGGACGCCGTCATGGCCTTCGTCGAGGCGATGGTGATCGAGGTCTGCCGGTCGACGACGCCCGACCGGCCGATCGCCGAGACGCCGTTCCCGCGGTTCACCTACGCCGAGGCGATGGAGCGGTTCGGCACCGACAAGCCCGACCTTCGGTTCGGGATCGAGCTCGTCGACCTCGCGCCGCTGTGGTCCGAGGCCCCGTCCGGTTTCCGCGTCTTCGACGACGCCCTCCACGACGGCGGCCGGGTCAAGGCGATCGTCGCTCCGGGGATGGGCGGGATCTCCCGCCGCGAGATCGATGAGCTGACCGAGCGCGCCAAGCGGCTCGGCGCCAAAGGCCTCGTCTGGCTGGCGGTCGAGGAGACCGGCGCGGTTCGGTCGTCGGTCTCGAAGTTCCTCGGTGAGGACGGCGCGGAGCGGCTGGTCGCCCACGCCGGCGCGAATCCCGGCGACCTGGTGCTCGTCGTGGCCGACGAGACGGCGGTGACATCGGAGGTCCTCGGCGGCCTCCGCGCCGAGCTCGGCGGGCGCCTCGGGCTCGCCGACCCCGAGGTCCTGTCGTTCTGCTGGATCCATCGCTTCCCGATGTACAAGTGGGACGTCGAGAACGAGCGTTGGGACGCGACCCACAACCCGTTCAGCGGCGTGCTCCCCGAGGACGAGGAGCTCCTGACGACGACAGCCGGCGACCTCGCCAAGCCGGCACCAGACGACCCGGCCGGCCGGGCCCGTGCTCTCCAGTACGACATCACCCTCAACGGCTGGGAGCTCGGCGGCGGATCGATCCGCATCCACCGCCGCGACCTCCTCGCCCGGAGCTTCGCGCTCCAGGGCCAGACCGAGGCAGGGATGAACGAGAAGTTCGGGGCACTGCTCGAGGCGTTCGAGTACGGCCCGCCGCCGCACGGCGGGATCGCCATCGGCATCGACCGCTGGGCGGCGCTGCTCGCCGACCAGCGGAACATCCGCGAGGTCATGGCGTTCCCGAAGACGCAGTCCGGCGGGGACCTGATGCTCGACGCGCCATCCGCGCCCGACCCGGCGCAGTTTGCCGAGCTCGGGCTGCGGTTCGTCGGCGCCCCCCGGCGGGACCCGGCGACGCCACCGGCCGAGTGAGCTCCGGAGCGCTGCGGGCCGATTCCACGGCTGGGGACCTGCCCGGGCCGCTCGCGACGATCGCGGCGCGGCCCCGCCTGGCGGCGCTGCTCGGGGCGACCTGCATCGCCTTCTCGGGGATCCTCTATCGCTGGGCGGAGGTCTCGCCGTCGACCGGAACCGTCTTCCGGGCGCTGTTCGGGCTGCCGCTCCTCGGCCTCGTCGCCTGGCTCGAGCATCGTCGCTACGGTGGCCTGCCGGCCCGAACCGTCCGTCTCGCCCTGCTCGCCGGGACGTTCTTCGCCGGCGACCTCCTGTTCTGGCATCACGCCATCGAGGCCGTCGGGGCCGGATTGGCGACGGTCCTCGGCAACCTCCAGGTCCTGGTCGTGGGGGTCGTCGCCTGGGCCGCGTTCGGCGAGCGACCGAGCCGGGCGACGTTTGTCGCGCTGCCGGTCGTCCTCGTCGGTGTGGCGCTGATCTCGGGCGCCGTCGGCGGCGGGGCGTACGGCGCGAATCCGGGTCTGGGTGTCGTCCTCGGGGTCGCCACGGCGCTCTGCTACGCGAGCTACCTCCTGCTCATCCGCCGAGGTGGCCGCGATCTGCGCCGTCCGGCCGGCCCCGTTGCGATCGCGACCGTGTCAACGGCCGCCGTGGCCGTCGTGGTCGGCTGGATCGGTGGTGACCTGGACCTGACGCCGGCCCCGGCGAGCCTCGCCTGGCTGGCCCTGCTCGGCCTGACGTCGCAGGCGCTCGGCTACCTGCTGATCTCGCTGTCGCTCACGAGACTGCCCGCCGTCCTCACGTCGATCATCCTGCTGGCCCAGCCGGTGATGACGGTCGCCTTGAGCATTGCCCTCCTGGGCGAGGCGCCATCGGTCGTGCAGCTGGTGGGAGTCGTGTTCGTGGTGGGCGGGATCGCGGCGGCGACCTTCGGGGCGGCGGCCGCCCGGATCCGGTTGCCCCGGCGGGCCGAGGCCGAAGCCTAGCCGAGGCGCGGCCGAGCCCTAGCCGGTCGGCTCCTCCGCGCCGGCCGGCGCGTACGGCGCAAGCGCGGGGCCCTCGAGCGGCGAGTCGTCGGGGGCGTCGGCTGCCTGCGAGCCCCATTCGTGGACGTGCCCGGCCGGCGGCTCCGTGGGTCCGACGTACGGTGGCAGCTCGGCGCGGGGCGTTCCCCGGTCGATCGCCACGCCGGGATCGCCGAGGTCCACGCGTCGCTCGCCGACGCCCCTCGCGATCAGGTCCGCGACGACGTCATCCAGCATCCGATCGGCGGCCACGCCGCGGAGCCCCTCGATCGACTCGATCGGCACGAGGGCCGGCCAGCCGGCCACGCCCTGCCAGGTCGGCCGGAGCAGCTCCGCCGGAGCGGTCCCGTGGAGCTCGATCAGGGACGTGACGGTCTCCGGACCGACCCACGTCAGGCGGGCCGGCCAGAGCAGGACGCCGTCCGTCTCGACGACCTCGGCCCGGGCGACGTCCGCGCCGCGCGCAATCTGGGCGGCCGGACCCTGCTCCTGGGGGGCGGGCTCGGCGAGCGTGA
Organism: Chloroflexota bacterium; assembly: GCA_005882635.1. GTDB lineage: Bacteria > Chloroflexota > Limnocylindria > Limnocylindrales > CSP1-4 > CF-46. The sequence continues at coordinate 13,344 of VBFG01000062.1, forward strand.
CGGACGCTCCGGCGAGGGCCGCACCGACGGCCCCGGTCGGGTCGAACGAGACGACCACGACCGGCGTCGCGCCGCCGGACCAGGCGGCGTCGACGATGCGCCGGATCGCGGGCACGCCGTCGGCGTCGGCAAGCGCCGATTCGGGCGATGCGGCCAGGAGCACGGCGGCGACGGTCATGCGGCGATCGTAGCCGATACAATCCCGCGCCCATGACCTCGACCCCGCCACCTGCCGTGCCCGCGCTCCGATCGCCGGCGACCAGGACGCGAGACGACCTCCGGAACATCGCGATCGTCGCCCATGTCGACCACGGCAAGACCACCCTCGTCGACGCGATGCTCCGCCAGACCGGCACGTTCCGCTCGAACGAGGCGCTCGTCGATCGCGTCCTCGACTCGATGGACCTCGAGCGCGAGAAAGGCATCACGATCCTCGCCAAGCAGACGACGGTCGACCACGACGGCGTGCGCCTGAACATCGTCGACACGCCCGGCCATGCCGACTTCGGCGGTGAGGTCGAGCGGAGCCTCCTGATGGTCGACTCTGTGCTCCTGCTCGTGGACGCCGCGGAGGGGCCGTTGCCGCAGACGCGCTACGTCCTCCAGAAGGCCATGGCCCGTCACCTCCCGGTCGTCGTCGCGCTGAACAAGATCGACCGCGGCGACGCCCGCCCGGCCGAGGTGCTCGACGAGGTCTACGAGTTGTTCATCGACCTCGGCGCCGACGAGCACCAGATCGACTTCCCGGTCCTGTACACGAATGCCAGGGCGGGGACCGCCACGCGGTCGCTGGCCACGCCCGGCCGTGACCTCCGGCCACTCCTGGACACGCTGGTCGCGGTCACGCCGCCGCCGTCGTTCGAGGCCGGCCACCCGCTCCAGCTCCTCGTCACGAACCTGATGGCGAACGACTACGTCGGCCGGATGGCGGTGGGGCGGATCTGGAACGGGAGGCTTCGGGTCGGCCAGCGGATCTCGGTCGTCCGCGAGGAGGCCGACGACACGGCCGGCGCGGTCGAGCCGGGCCGGACGGTCACGCTGAGCGGGACCGTGACCAGCCTCCAGACCGCCCACGGGATCGACCGGGTCGACATCGCCGAGGCCGGCGCGGGCGACATCGTGTCGGTCGCGGGTCTGCCGGAGGTGACGATCGGCGACACGATCACCGACCCCGCCGACCCACGCCCGCTCGACCGGCTCGACGTCGACGCGCCGACCCTCCGGATGACGTTCGGCGTGAACACCTCGCCGCTGAGCGGTCGCGACGGTCGATTCGTGACGAGCCGTCAGATCAAGGCTCGGCTGGACCGCGAGGTCCTCGGCAACGTCTCGATCGAGGTCCACCCCACCGAATCCGGCGACACCTACGAGGTCCGCGGTCGCGGCGAGCTCCAGCTGGCGGTCCTGATCGAGCAGATGCGACGCGAGGGCTTCGAGCTGACCGTGTCGCGGCCGGAGGTCCTGCTGCATGAGGTCGACGGCGAGACACACGAGCCCTACGAGCGGATCACCGTCGACATCCCGCCTGACTACATCGGCGAGGTCCAGGGGGCGCTGGCCGGCCGAAAGGGCCGCCTCGAGCAGATGTCGACCGACGCCGACGGGCGCGTGCGGATGGAATTCGTCCTGCCGGTCCGCGGGCTGATCGGCTACCGCGGCCAGCTGTTGACCGATACCCGCGGAACGGCGCTCCTCCACCAGATCGGCGAGGGCTACGGCCCGTGGGCCGGGGAGGTGACGCACCGGACGAGCGGGGTCCTCGTGGCGGACCGCGGCGGGGCATCCAACGCCTACGCCCTGTTCAACCTCCAGGAGCGCGCCGAGCTGTTGATCGGCGCCGGCGAGGAGGTCTACGAGGGGATGGTCGTCGGCGAGAACAGCCGGTCGGGCGACATGGACGTCAACCCGACCAAGGAGAAGAAGCTGACGAACATCCGGACGCACGCCCACGACGAGGCGCTGCGATTGACGCCGCCGCGGCCGCTCACCCTCGAGTCGGCCATCGAGTTCATCGCGGCGGACGAGCTGGTCGAGGTGACGCCGCGGTCGATCCGCCTCCGGAAGCGGACGCTGTCATCGCACGACCGACGGCGGGAGCGCAGTCGCGATGATGACCTGCGCCGGGCCGCCGACGCCGCGGACTGAGGGCTGGCTCCGAGGCCTGTACGGCTCAGGCCGCTCGTGCGGCGTGCAGGCGATGGACCCGCCGGACGGGGACGACGAGGGAGCCGCGCACGGCGCGATCGGGCGGCAGGTCGATGAGCTCGACGATCGTGGGCTGGTCGTCGCCCGGATCCGGCCCGCCATCCGGGCCCGATGTGCGATCGACGCCGCCGCGCCAGCCCCACGGGTCGTCGCTCTCCTGAACGCCGTGCGGCCAGCCGAGAGCACGGTCCGGCGGGACGAAGAGCTGGGCGACGATGTCTCCGGCCGCTCCCACCGATCGCAGCACGAGACGCGGCGTCAGGATGAGGACGATCACGATGACGAGTGGCACGATCAGGTTCGGCGTGTCCATGGACACCTCCGGCGCTCCCGTCATTGTCGCGCGGCGGGCAAGCGGCCGCGACCGCGCCCGATCAAGGCTCGCACGCGGCGCGCGCTCAGCTCGGGGCGCGCACTCAGCTCACGGCGTGCGCTCAGCTCGCGGCGATCCGCTGCTTGAGCTCTCCGAACAACCGCTCGGCGTGTCGCCGCTCGTCATTCGCCAGCTCCTGCCAGAGCTCCGCGTGGCCATCCTCGGCGTAGACGCGGTACGTGTCGATCGCCTCGAGCTTCGACGAGAGCGCCATCAGCAGGTCGTACGTCGCGTCGTCGACGGGTGACGCGATCCACTCGCCGTCGCCGTTTCGGTCGGCGGTCGTGGTGTCCATCGGTTGCGACATCGTCTCGGGCTTCACGTCCATCAGCGGATCCTCCGTACGGAAGACGATCGTGCCGGGCAGCGCCTCGCTCCCGATTGACGCCGACCGCCGTGGAGGTTTCGGCGAGGTGTCAGCTTCCGACGACCCGAGGAGCGCCGGTCGGCCCCGGACCGCGGCGTACAATCGGCGGCCATGGCGATCTATCTCGACCATGCGGCGACGACTCCGCTCCGGTCCGAGGTCCTCGAGGCGATGCTGCCGTACCTGACCGAGGCCTACGGCAACGCGTCGTCCACCCACGGCTTCGGACGGCGCGCGCGCGCCGCCCTCGACGAGGCCCACGAGACGATCGCGAGCCGGATCGGGGCGGAGGCGCGCGAGATCGTCCTGACGTCGGGCGGCACCGAGGCGCTGAACCTCGGGCTGAAGGGCGCGGCGTGGGCGGGCAAGGCCCACGGCCACCGGATCGTGATCTCATCGGTCGAGCATCACGCCGTCGGCCACACCGTCCGCCACCTCGAGAAGTTCGGCTTCGAGATCGTCGAGCTGCCGGTCGACCGCTATGGTCGGGTCGATCCCGACAACGTCGACGCGGCGATCACCGACAAGACGGTCCTGGTCGCGATCATGCTGGCGAACAACGAGGTCGGCACGATCCAGCCGATTGCCGAGATCGCGAACCGCGTCCATGCGCATCGCGGCGTCCTGCTCGCGGTCGACGCGGTCCAGGCTGCGCCGCACCTGGAGATCGACGTGACCGCCCTCGGCGTCGACCTCCTCGCGATGAGCGCCCACAAGTTCGAGGGTCCCAAGGGCGTCGGCGCGCTCTACCTCCGCCACGGGACCCACATCCTCGCCCAGCAGCAGGGTGGCTCCCAGGAACGCCACCGCCGCGGCGGCACGGAGAACGTGGCCGGTGCCGTCGGGATGGCGACGGCATTCGGTCTCGCGGTGGCCGAGCGGGCCGAGACCGCCAGGCGGATGCGTCGGCTGCGGGAGCGACTGCAGAAAGCGGTCCTGGCGGTCGACGGTACGGAGCTGACCGGCCACCCGAAGGACCGGCTCCCCGGCCACCTGTCGCTCATCGCTCGTGACACCGACGGGACGGCGGTCGCAGTCTCGCTCGACCTGCATGGCATCGCTGCGTCGGTCGGCTCGGCGTGCACGAGCGGCTCGACCGAGGTCTCGCACGTCCTGTCGGCGATGGGCTACCCGGAGGAGGAAGCCCGCGGCGCGCTGCGACTGACCCTGGGCCGGACGACCACGGAGGCCGAGATCGACGAAGCGGCGGGGATCATCCCGTCGGTCATCGCCTCGATGCGGATCGGCGCGGCTGCGGTCGCGGCGGACCCGATGGGGCAGGGCGTCCCGGCGTGACCCGGATCCTCGTCGCGATGTCGGGCGGGGTCGACTCGTCCGTCGCGGCGGCACTCCTCCGCGAACAGGGCCACGAGGTCGTCGGGGTCTGGATGCGCCTCCACGACGTCGCCGACACGTACTCGGAGTTCAAGAAGAGCTGCTGCTCGCTCGACGCGGCCGACGACGCCCGGCGCGTCGCGGCCCAGCTCGGGATCCCGTTCTACGTGTTGAATCTCGAGCGGGAGTTCGATGCCGGCGTCATCCAGCCGTTCCTGACGGCGTACCTCGACGGTCGGACGCCGAGCCCCTGTGTCGACTGCAACACGTACGTGAAGTTCGGGGCGCTGCTCGGTCGGGCGCGCCACCTCTACGAGTGCGAGGCCGTCGCGACCGGCCACTACGCCCGGCGTGAGGTCGATGCCGGCGGACAGCCGCGGCTGCTGCGGGCCCGCGACGCCGAGAAGGACCAGACCTACTTCCTGTACGGGCTCCGGCGGGACCAGCTCGAGCATGCCCGGTTCCCGCTCGGCGATCTCACGAAGGCGGAGGTGCGGGCGGTCGCCCGCTCGCTCGGTCTGGCCACCGCAGACAAGCCGGAGAGCCAGGAGATCTGCTTCGTGCCGGGCGGCGACTACCGCGACGCGCTCCGGCAGCGCGCCGCTTGGACGCCACGGCCGGGCCCGATCGTCGACGCCGACGGTCGACGGGTCGGCGAGCACGGCGGATCGGCCGGGTTCACCGTCGGCCAGCGGCGGGGGATCGGCATCGCGGCCGATGCCCCGCGCTATGTCAGCCGGATCGATCCCGTCACGAACACGATCCAGCTCGGGCGCCGCGAGGATCTCGAGACGCGGTCGGTGCCGCTGAGCGGCGTCACGTTTGTCGCGGACGAGGCGCCGGTCGGTGCGGGCGGCGCCTTCCGAGCCGCGGTCCGGGTGCGCCATCGCTCGACGCCCGTCGACGCGACGGTCCGGCCCGCGACGGGGCGCGAGCCGAGGCGAGGCGGCCGCTGGATCGTCGAGACCGACACGCCGGTGTGGGCGGCGGCGCCGGGCCAGGCGGCGGTCCTGTACGACGGTGATGTCGTCCTCGGCGGCGGGCGCATCGAGCGACCGGCCGCGGTCGATGCCGCGATGCTCCGCGAGTCGATGGTCGCCACGGCGTGATCGGGCCGGCGCCGGTCCTCGCGCTGCTCGTCGGGATCTTCCACACCGCCCTGTACGTGCTCATTCGCGGCTCCGCCGGCGGCCAGCTTCCGCTGCTGCTCCTCGCCGCCTTCCTCGGCGCGTGGGCCGGCGATGCCATCGGGGCACGGCTGGGCCTCGACCTGCTGCGGATCGGCGACTTCCACACCGTCGGGGCCTCGCTCGTGGCGTGGGTCGGCATCGGGGCAGTGTCGATCGTGTCCGTCCT
>VBFG01000182.1 GCA_005882635.1 Chloroflexota bacterium
TCGGCCGCGGCGAAACGGTTCCGGCTGACCGTGACGGACCCTGCAAGGGTCGGCGGCTTGCCGGGCTGGGCGCGCTCTCGCGCTCGGGCTCCGGGTCGAGATCGACGTCGTCGTCGGCCTCGACGGTGGATTCGGTGATCGCCGCGCGGTATCGGCGCCGAGCGTCCGCTCGGGTTGTTCGCTTGGCTCGGGCCAACGGTGCCTCCCGTCGAAATCCGTCCGGATGCCGGACGGGCCGCCGCGACGCGGGCGGCGGTCCCCAAATCCTACGCGTTCGATCGAGGCGTTGTGCCCGCGAGCTCCGTGGTGGGTTCCGGGTGATCGGGCGATGAGCCTCGCGTAACCGGCGGGTGACGCCGCGATGAGCCGCGGACGAGCGGCAGGGGACCGGCCGCCAAGCGTCGCCTGCTACAACGTCGGTCCCGCCACGCCATGCCAAGCCGACACCCCGCCGGGAGGTCGTGATGTCGCGCGTCCGACGTGCGGGGCCGCTCGCCCTGACTCTCGCCGTGGTCCAGGCCCTGCTCGTGGTCTCGCTCGCCGCGGCGGCTGCGCATCGGCCCGCGCCGCGGGCGATCGCCGAACCGAGAGCGGTCGGCGCGGCGGTGGCGTGGCCCACGTCCACGCTCGTCGTCTCGGAGGTCCAGACGGGCGGAGCGTCGGCCTCGGACGAGTTCGCCGAGCTCTCCAACGCTGGAACGGCGCCCGTCGACCTCATCGGCCTGGAAATCGTCTACGCCACATCGAGCGGCTCGACCGTCACCCGCAAGGCGACATGGTCAGCGTCGACGATCCTCGAGCCCGGCCGCCATCTCGTGATCGCGAACGCAGCGGGCATCCACGCGGCCGTTGCCGACGCCACGTATTCGTCGGGTTTCGCCGCGACCGGCGGCGCGATCGTGCTCCGGGTCGTCGGCGGCAGCCCGATCGATGCGCTCGCCTGGGGTGACGCGACGAATGCCTTCGTCGAGGGCACGGCGGCGCCGGCACCCCCGGCCGGATCCAGCATCGAACGCCTGCCCGGCGGTTCGGCCGGCAACGGCATCGATACGAACGCGAACGCGGCCGACTTCTTCGTCGCGACGCCGAATCCGCAGAACCTTGCCTCCGCGCCGACGCCGGATCCAGGTCCAAGCGCGAGCCCGCCGCCGTCGGCGTCGCCGAGCCCGACCCCGGCTCCGACGCCGACGCCAGTTCCGACGCCGACGCCGACAGCGACCGCGACACCGACGCCCGTTCCAACGCCGACCGTGACGCCGACGCCTCAGCCGACTGCCACGCCCACGCCGACGCCCACGCCCACGCCGACGCCCGTTCCGACGCCCGTTCCGACGCCGACCGTCCTCGCGATCGCCGAGGCACGGGCGACGGCGGATGGCACGACGGTGACCGTGGCCGGGACGCTGACGACCGATCTCGGCGCGATCGACTCGGCGCGGATCGGCTTCGTCCAGGACGCGACCGGCGGCATCGCGGTTCGGCTCGACGCGGCACTGGTCCCGGCGATCCCTGCCGGGACGACCGTCGCGATCACGGGCACGGTCGGGAGCTACTTCAGCCTCCGCACGGTCAACACGACCGCCGCCGGCATCGTCCCGACGGGGACGGCCGACCTGCCCGACCCGATCGGAGTGACGACCGGCGCGGCCGCGGAGTCCCTGGAGGGTCTGCGGCTCGCGGTCAGCGGCGTCGTGACGGAGAGCCCGTCGACCCTCGCCGACGGCCTGGGCGTGACGATCGACGACGGCTCCGGGCCGCTCCGGGTCGTGGTGGCCGCCGCCGCGCAGGGCGCCGCGACGATCTCGACCGGCGACACGGTGGGTGCGATCGGCTCGCTGGGACAGCGCGACAGCAGCGGAACGGGGGCTGCCGGCTATCGCCTGCACATCACGCTCCCGGGCGAGCTGACCGTCACGCCGCTACCGCAACCGACTCCGACGCCCTCGCCGACCCCGACGCCGAGTCCCACGCCGGTGCCGACGGCGGACCCGACTCCGACACCGATCGCGACCCCGAGTCCGACGCCCACGCCGATGCCCACGCCGACTCCGCTGCCCACGCCGACCCCGACGCCCGCGCCGACCGCCGGAACACCGATCGCCGAAGCCCGAACTCGGCCAATGGGGAGCATCGTGAGCGTCGTCGGCGTCGTGACGGCCGAGGCCGGTCGCCTCGGAACGCCGCCACTGATCGCGATCCAGGACGGCAGCGCGGGGATCGCCGTCCGGATCTCGGAGGACGATCCGCGCCCACCTCGCGGAGCTCGTGTCGCCGCGACCGGCTCGCTCGCCGATCCGTACGGCCAACTCGAGATCCGGAACCTGGTCGGCGGCCTTCACGCGCTGGGAACGGCCGCTCTGCCCGCTCCGCTCGGCGCTGATGCTGCGACGATCGACGACGACATCGAGGCACGCCTCGTGTCCGTCACCGGAACCGCCGACTCCAGGCCCAGTCGGGCGACGAGCGGCGATCTCGCCTTCACCCTGTCGACCGCCCGCGGTCCCCTGCGAATCCTCGCCGATGCGTCATCCGGGATCGCGCCGACATCGATCGCGGCCGGCGATCGGCTCCGCCTCACCGGCGTCGTCGGTCAGCGAGCGAGCCGCAAGGGAGCCGCGGACGGCTTCCGCGTCTGGCTCCGCGATTCGGGCGACATCGTTCGGCTTTCGGCCGGCGGTTCCTTGCCGTCCTCCACGCCGCAGCCGACGGGCTCGGCCGCCACGGGATCGGTGATCGCGATCGCGACCGCCATCCTCGCGGGGTCGGGTGACGCGACGGTCGAGGGTGTCGTGACGACCCGATCGACGCTGCTCGACGCGACCGGACGCCGGATCGTGATCCAGGATCGGACGGCGGCGATCGAGGTCCTGCTTCCTGCCGGGTCGACCGCACCGGCCGTCGGGATGCGTATCCGTGTGACTGGCGACGTCGGTCGAGCCTACGGCGCCCCTCGGATCAAGGCGTCGCAGATCGCCCGCCTCGGCCGCGGCTCGGTCGGCGTCCTCGAGCTCCGGACGGCGCCGACGGCCGGCCACGAGTGG
>VBFG01000183.1 GCA_005882635.1 Chloroflexota bacterium
GTGGAACGACCGCCGCGAGCGCCGGGGCCGGCGCGGGCCTGGGCGGGGCCGCCGGGTCTTCGACCGGCGGTGAGCTGGCCGGCGCGATCGACATCGACCTCGTCGCGATCGACGAGCACGTCGGTGATCTCGTCCGAGCGGGTGGACTCGTCGCTGCCGTCGACCCCGATGGCTTCGACCTCGACGACGGGACCGCGCTGGGCCGGATCGTCGTGCACGGAGCTGCCGGCCCCGAGCTGTCGACCATCGCGACAGGCGACGCCCTCGGGGTTGTCGGGCGCGTCGA
>VBFG01000063.1 GCA_005882635.1 Chloroflexota bacterium
GTGGCAGCGTCCGGAATCGCCGCGTCGGCGCCGCCGAGGACGATGAGGTGGGCGCCCGCCCAGCGGGTGGCGTCGGCGACCGCGCCGAGCGCGGCGGCATCCAGCGGTTGGGCGATGACGACGACGTCGTAGTCCGGGAGGTAGCGGAGCGCCAGCTCGAGGTCGGCCGCCTCGAGCGTTGGACTGACCAAGGGCGTCCGCGCATCTCCGGGACCTGAGCCGACCGAGGCGTCGAGACCCGCGAGCTCGTCGAGTGGGCCGTCCCCGAGGTCGGGCGCGAGCGAATCGGGCTCGGGCTCGATACCTGCAGATCCCGGGTCGCGCAGCAGCGCCGCGTGGCCGATTCCATCCGCTGCGAGCGACAACAGGATCGCGTCGCCTCCGGACCCCTCGCCGACCTTCCCGATCAGCTGTACAGCGCCGCCGGCGGCGACCGCTGCGCGAGCGACCGCGACCGGCAGACCGGCGGCGTCAATGCCGCCAGTACGGACGGTTCCGACGGGATTTCCGACGACCGCGATCACGCGCTGAGCCTACCAGCGTTGTTCAGGGTCACCGGAAGGCTACCGTGCAAGGTGGAACGCAAGGATAGGGGTAGTACCATCGGCCGTCCGGGAACCCTCAACGTACAGCCATGAGTACTACGCCCTGCGTGCGTCGCGTGCCACGCCGCTCAGCCGTACGAGCGATGGCCGGTCATTCGCTGACCGGAGTCGGACTCGAGACGGCACTCGGCGCGGTAGGCGAAGCGAACGACCAGACGCGAGGCTCGCTCAGGGCCGCACAGCCAGGGGCCCATTCGGGGATGGGGAGTGCGGGACATCGATCGTGAGCTCCAGGGGGCGCTTCGCACTCGTTCGACGTCGTCGCGGGTCGGTCTGGCCGACACGGGGCCAGTCGACCGCGGAATTCGTGCTGATCGCGCCCATCCTCCTGCTTCTCCTGGTCGCGATCGCGGACTTCGGGCGGGTGTTCGCCGCCGGAGTCGCGGTCGAAGCGGCGACGCGGAACGCGGCGGAGATCGCGGCCGAGGAGTACCTCAGAAATCCGCCGGGCGATCCATCCACTCCCGCGGTGCAGAGGTTGGACAACCCGGCGCCGACCTCCGGACCATCCTCGTACTACGACGACCTCGCCCTGAAGGCGGCACGGACGGTCTGCGTCGAGCTCCGGAGCCTGCAAAACACGACCTACGACTCTTCGGACGGGACCTGCCCGAGCTGGCCGATCATCCGGGTTTGCGTCCATGACCAATCGTCGAACAACGCCAACAATCACTGTGGCCAGCCGATCGCGGGATTCGACCCATCGCCGCCGGCGGAATGCACCACGCTGCCGCCGCCCGGCGATCCGAGCTGGGATCCGAACATGAACGGCGGCGGCAACGGCCCCGGTGGCGAACCGAGCCGGTACGTCGAAGTTCGGGTGTGCTACCCGTTCACAACGATCCTGAGCCTGCCGATCGTCCCGAACCGGATCGTGTTCCAGAACACGCGAATCTTCACGATCGCGTGCTTCCGCGATCCGAGCTCCGGGACGGGCAATAACGGCAGCTGCTGATGACGTTGCACGGGCGGCGATCTCGCGGCCAGGCCCTGACCGAGTTCGCCCTCGTGTTCCCGATCCTTGCGATGACGATGTTCGGGATCATCGTCTGGGGACTGGGCGTGTTCTACCAGCAGCAGCTCCAGAACGCCGCCCGCGAAGGCGCCCGCTATGCGGCGATCCACGGCGCTGAGGCGCAATGCCCGACTGTCGCGAACTACGATCCCACGCCGAAGCCGTTCTCGTACTACGCGTGCGACGTGCCCTCGGCCGGCTGGCCGCTCATGACCGCGTACGCCAGGCAAAAGGTGTGGGGCGTCGACTCGAGTCTGGTCAAGATCAGTGCGTGCTGGTCGAGCTATCAGGATGGAAGTGTCCCGCCGAATCGAGACCAGGAGCCCATAGACGGCGCCGGCAACCCGTACACGTTCGCCAGGTGCACGTACGCCCTGGTCGAGAGCGATCCATCGGGCCTGCCATGTCCGGCAGCCGCGACGTCGCAGGCCGATGACACCGGGTCGAACAAGGCCGGCAACCAGGTCTCGGTCTACGCCTGCTTCGTCTGGCGGCCGCCGATGGCCGGCTTCCTCCTGATTCCCGATCAGGTCGTCATGCAGGCCGTGGTGACCGAAGTCGTCCACCACCAGCAGGCAGGGTGACCGCCATGAAGAAGCAGCGGGGACAGGTGCTGGTGATCTTCGCCGGAGGGCTGGTGGCGTTGATGGCCATCGCCGCGGTCGTCGTCGACATCGGGTTCGTCTTCATCATCCACCGCCACGAGCAGAACGCGGCCGATCCCGGTGCCCTCGCGGCGGCGCGCTACATCAAGTATCCGGGCCCGAGCGCCGACACGGCGAAGATGTTCAACGCGGCCTGCTTCTATGCGCGGCAGAACGGCTACTTCGGCGGAGCCAGCGACAACTCGAATGGTCCAACGGGTTGCGTCCCCGCCAACGACGAGATGGGCACGACACTCGTCGTCAACTATCCGCCCAGCACCGCCGCCGGGGATTTCGCGGGGCGTCCCGGTTTCGTCGAGGTCGTCCTGACCGAGAACCACGACAGCTTCTTCGCCGGTGTCCTGGGCATCCGTCGTATTCCAGTCTCGAGTAGCGCCGTCGGCGCCTTCAACAGTGGAGACTCGAACTCCAACTCGATGGTCGCCCTCAAGCCGGATGGCTGCGGCACCTTGCAGATCAACGGCGGTTCGGGGATCAACATCCACCCCGTTCCGGCGGGCGCGAACGGCGGCTACATCATGGTCGACTCGAGTTGCGGCAACACGCCCGACACCTCGCCGGACCAGTGTTCGAACGGCGGCCAGGGTGGGCTGGCCATCAGTGGGAACGCCACCGTCAATGCCCCAGCTGCATATGTGGTGGGCTCCTGCAAGCTATCGAACAACCCGACGTTCTCAGGCACTGTGGACGAAGGCCACCCGTTCTACGCGGATCCGCTTGCCGGCTTGACCGGGCCTCCAGGGAGCGGTCCCGGAGCGTTCTGCCAGCCGCTCGGCCGCAACCTTGTTCCGGGCGATGGAGGGTGCGAATACAAGACCCTTGGGCCGTTCACCTTGTCGCCCGGGGTCTACTACGGCGGCATCAAGGTCAGCACGAGCAAGCCGGTGCTGAACCTCACCCCCGGGATCTACATCATGGCGGGTGGGGGGTTCACCCCCAACAACGGCGAGATCGACTCGGCCGCTGGCGACATCATGATCTACGGCACGGATGTCGCGCAGTACTACGGAAAGAACTGTCCGACGACGGCCCCGAATCCCGCGAACTACTGCCAGGGACCGATCTTCATCAACGGCCAGGCCAACATCGACCTCAGCGGCCTCAATCTCGATCCCTGTCCGCCTGTGTCGTCCACCGGTTGTCCGTATGTGGGAATCCTGTTCTGGCAGGACGCCCACGCGAGCATCGCCGCGAACGGCGGCAGCCCGATCATCACGATCAACGGCGGGACGAACCTCCAGCTGGCGGGGACGATCTACAACCCGGCCGGGGACACCACGATCAACGGCGGCAGCTCAACGACTGGTTGCACCGGCTCCGACCAGAATTGCGCCGCGGTCCAGGTCATCAGCAACACGATCCAGATCAACGGCGGCGCTGGGCTCGACATGCCGTACGACCCGAACAAGCTCTATCACCTCGACAACCAGGGGCTCGTGCACTAGGCGCAACCGCGCACCGGTACGACCGGGGGATGGCCGCTGCCGCTTGGCCGCGGCACTCTCGACGCCATGTCGAAACGTGCTCTCGCCGCGTTCCTCTGGTTTGCCGCCGCGTGGTTCGGCTACGAGATCGTCTGGTCGGTGACCGGCGTTCCGCGCCTCGGCGGTCCGGTGGTCGCCTTCATGTTGGGGGCGCTGGTGACAGTCGATCCCTTCGGCTGGTTCTGGCCGAAGGCGAGGAACGAGCCGGCGACCGGCGCGGCGACCGAACCCTCCCAGCTCCCCGCCTGACGAGACCCCGGACGACTCGCTAGCCGTCCCCTTCCGGCTCGCTGCCGCCCTCGGTCGGTCCCGAGGTTCCCTCGTCGACCGGACCGAGCCCGTCGTCGACGCCCTCGTCGCGGCCCTTGTCCTGCGGTTCCTTGTCGCGCTCGATCACGAGGCGGCCGAGCCCTGCCGCTTCGAGCTCCGACCCGAACGCGTCGGCGTCGCCGACGAGGACGATCGCCGCGGCATCCGGCCGGACGTGGGCGATCGCCGCCTCGAGGACGGATTCGTCCGTCACCGCCTCGATCGCCGATCGGTAGCGCGCCAGCTCGTCGTCCGGCAGGTCGTGGACGGCGAGCCCGGCCAGCGCCCCGACGATCGCGCCGGCGGTCTCGAAGCGAAGCGGGAACACCCCGACGAGGAAGTCGCGCGCCGCCTTCAGCTCGGCGTCCGTCACGGGGCCGGACCGGATCCGGTCCAGCTCGACCATCGTGTCCAGCACCGCCGGGACCGTGACCTCGGTGTTCACCGCGGCGCGGGCGGCGAACGGGCCCGGCCCGCGGCGCAGGTCAAACCCCGCACCGGCACCGTAGGTGTAGCCCTTCTCCTCGCGGAGCTTCGTGTTCAGCCGGGAGTTGAACAGCCCGCCCAGGATCGCGGCCATCACCGACAGGGCGTGGTAGTCGGGGATCCGCCGCGCCGCGCCGACGTGGCCGATCCGGATCTCCGTCTGCACGGAGCCCGGCCGGTGCAGCACGCGGACGAACCGCTCGCGGACGGCGTTCTCGGCGACGATCGTGCCGCTCGATCGGGCACCGAACATCGCGCCCCACTCCCCGAGGAGCCGATTCGCGACGCCGCGAACGTCGATGCCGGACAGGTCTCCACCGACGACGAGCGTCGCCCGGCTCGGGTCGAGGCCGCGTCGGTACGCGGTCCGGAGCTGAGCGCCATGGAGACCTTCGACCGTCTCGCGTTTGCCGCCCGAGGGCCGGTGGTACGGCGACCCGCCGCCGTAGATCGTCGCGGCGAAGGCCTCGTCCGCTCGCCGGCGGGGGTCGGCCTCGGCCTGGAGGAGGTCGTTCAGCCGCTCGTCGCGAAGGCGGTCGACCTCGGCCTCCGGGAACGTCGGTCGCAGGACGACCTCGGCGAGAAGCTCCAGGGCCGGCTCGAGCCGCGCCGCCGGGACGTCGACGCCGATCGACATCGCATCCCAGCCGGCCTCGGCGTGGAGCGACGCGCCGAGCCGCTCGCTCGCCTCGACGAGCTCGATCGCGTTGTGAGCCTCGGTCCCTTCGGTGAGCGTCCGTGCGGCGAGCACGGTCGCGCCGCCATCGCCGTCGGGCTCGTCGACCGCGCCGTTGCGGAGCACCAGAGTGGCCGACACGAGCGGCCGGCCGGGCAGGTCGGCGACGACGAGGGCCAGCCCGTTCGCGAGCCGCGACCGGTCGACGTCCGGGAACTCGTACGGGCGGGGCGTCCCGGGTGTCGGTCGTTCGGCGACGACGCGGACCTCCGAGGCCGTCATGCCGCCACCTCCTCGTCCGTCTCCGTCTGGACAGGCTCGGTCGGCCGCTCCTCCTCGGGCCGGTCCTCGTCGCGGACCGCGCTGTCCGCCGGCGGCAGGTCGGGGAGGTAGGTCAGGACGACCCGGTTGTCGGGTCGGAGGACCTCGCCGGCGACGCTCCGGATCTGTTCCGCGCCGACCGACAGGTAGCGCGGCAGCATCTGGTTGATCAGGTCCGGGTCATCGAACAGCGTCGCGTACATCGACAGCCGATCGGCGCGCTCCTCGACGCGCGACAGGCCGGCCAGCTCCTCGGTCTCGATGAGGGCGCGAGCGCGGGCCAGCTCGTCATCGCTGATGAGCTCGCGGCCGAGGCGGTCGAGCTCCTCGTGGAGCGCCGCTTCAACGCGGTCGACGGGCACGCCCGGGCGGACGGTCGCCCAGCCGGCGCAGAGCGACGCACCGCCGACGAACCCGAGGGCCACGAGCGCGACGTCCTGGGCGATCCGCTCTTCGCGGACGAGCCGGCGATGGAGGCGCGATCCTTTGCCGCCGGCCAGGACCTGCGAGGCGATGTCGAGGGCGTCCAGCCGGTGGTCGCCGAAGACGGGCGCCCGGAACCCGAGATAGACCCGCGGCAGGGGCACCTTGTCGTGGACCGTCTCCCGGCGCTCGCCGCCGAGCGTCGGCGGCAGCGACAGGTCGCCGAGCTTGGGGATGTTCGGGTTCGACGGGATGCCACCGAAATACCGCTCGGTCCAGCGGCGGATCTCGTCGGGGTCGACGTCGCCCACCACCGACAGGACGGCGTTGTTCGGCGCGTAGTAGGTCCGGAAGAAGGCGCTGACATCCTCGATCGACGCGGCGTCGAGGTCGTCCATCGAACCGATCGTCGTGTGGTGGTACGGATGCTCGGGCGGGAAGAGGTGGCCCTGGAGCTTCTCGTACCACGAGCCGTACGGCCGGTTGTCGTACGACCAGCGCTTCTCGTTCTTCACGACTTCGCGCTGGTTGTCGAGATTCTCCTGGCTGAGCGCGTCGAGGAGGGTCCCCATCCGGTCGGCCTCGAGCCACAGGGCGAGCTCCGCCTGATGCGACGGCAGCGTCTCGTAGTAGTTCGTCCGATCGAGCCACGTGCTGCCGTTCATCGTCCCGCCGGCCGCCTGGACGAGGGCCATGTGCTCGGCCTTGCCGACGTTCCGCGACCCCTGGAACATCACGTGCTCGAAGAGGTGGGCGAAGCCGGTCTTGCCCTCGATCTCGTGCTTCGACCCGACGTCGTACCAGAGGTTCACGGCGACGACGGGCGCCAGGCGGTCGACCGAGATGATCAGGCGGAGGCCAGTCGCGAGCCGCTCGTCGGTGAAGGACACGGTCGGGACGGTGGGCATCGGGCGTCGCGGCTCCTCGGCGGGTCGGGCGTCCGATTGTAGGGCCGAGGGCCCCGACGGGCGGCCGCGAGCGTCGCCACTTGACATCCGCCTCTGGCGCTTGTTAGATTTCCATCTAACACGAGTTAAGGAGCGACAACACAGGACATGGCAGCACGACCCGCAGTCAGGCGATCCGCAGGACGACCCGCCGATGCGCCGATGCGCCCGGCCGTTCGGGACCTGACCCGGGGCAGCGCGTCGCTTCGGATCGACTGGGACGTCCGCACGCCTTACGACTTCGTCTTCTCGCTGTCGGGCGATGCCGGATCCACCGACGACCTCCCGGCCAAGGACCGCGAGTGGCTCGCGACGAGCCGCAAGGCGCTCGAGCCTGAGGTCCAGGCCGGGATCACGGACCTGTTCGAGAGCGAGCTGGCGATCCATGCAGGGGTCCTGCTCGTCGAGAAGCCGGACGTCCGGACCTCGGCCGACTTCGTCGAGCTGGTGGCCGCCACGCCGCCCCGCGACCTGATCGGGGCCCTCTTCACGGACGACTACCACGGCGTCGACGTCAGCGACCTGATCGCCCGCGCGATCGATGGTGACGAGACCGCGATCCCGTCGCTCGCCGACAGGCTGCCGGAATGGAACAAGAAGGGGCGGCTCGAGATCCTGCGCGATCCGTCCACCGCCAAGAAGCGGATCCAGCGTGTCCTGACGGCCTGGCAGGGCCGGTTCGCGGAGATCGAGCCCCGGGTCCTGGCGATCCTCGAGCGCGACTACGACAGCCGGGCGGCCGACCGGGAACGCCTCGCGCCGTCGGACCTGATCGAGACGACGACGGGTGGCCTCCGCTATCTCCCGGAGGCCGGGATCTCCCGGGTCATCCTCGGGCCGTCGTACTTCTCGCGCCCGTACAACTTCCTGATGTCGTCGCGCGAGTGGCGGTTCTTCGGCTATCCCGTGGCCGACAGCGCGCTGGACCCGTCGGACGAGCTCACGCCTCCGTTGTCGGTGGTCCGCCTCCATCGGGCCCTCGGCGACGAGACGAGGCTCCGGATCCTGAAGCTCCTCGCGTCTCGCGACCTCTACCTGACCGAGATCGCCCAGGAGCTCGACCTTTCGAAGCCGACCATCAAGCACCACCTCGCCCAGCTCCGGGCAGCCGGGCTTGTGACGATCACGGAGTCGGGGACCGTCATGTACTACAGCCTCCGCCGCAACCGGCTCGACGACGCGTCGGCCGAGATCAAGAAGTTCCTCGTCGGCTAGGCCTGCAGCAGGACCGACTCGTTCGGGCCGCGGTCGCCGCGGCCCTTCTTCAGAACCGCGAGTTAGATATCCATCGAACAGTGAACAGACCGATATCGTCACAGCAGAGGCAAGCGACAAGGGTGAATGACATGATCGACATGAAGCAGCTCCTGGTTCGGGACCACATCGCCCGACTCGAAGGCGAGGCTGCCGCGCATCGCGCAGCGCGCGCCTCCAACGAAGCACCGACGGCCGGCACGTCGACACGGGTGCGCCTCGGCCGATGGCTGGTCGGGGTCGGTACCCTGATCGCCGGCACGAGCCCGGGACGCGACGAGCGGGTCGCACGGGCGTCCGCCGCATCCGGGAGCGCTGTCGCCGTCGCGACCAAGGCCGGCAGTGGGCCGTGCGACGACGGCTCGAACCTCCTCTCGTCAGCCGCCTGAGCCGACCGATGCGGCTCGGCCTGCAACCCGCGTCGTTCACCTACCGCGGCGGCGCCGGGGCGATCCGGGGCACGCTCGTCGAGATCGCCCAGGCCGCCGCCGGTCGTCGTCTGACCCGCGAGGACGGCCGGGGGGTTCTCCCGTCCCGCCCCGGCCGACTCCTCCTGCCACGTTCGTTCCGTCCACGACTGACGACTCTCTGAAACCACGGTCGATCTACACTCCCCGCGATGACGCCCCGTCGACCGCGGCGATCCGTCGCCGCGGTGGCCCTCGCCTCACTGTGCCTGCTCGTCGTCCCCACCCTCGCCCTCGGTCACGCCGAGCTCGATACCGCCAACCCAGCCGACAAGTCGACGGTCCCGCCGCCGAGCGAGGTCGTCATGACGTTCACCGAGGCCCTCGACCCATCGGCCAGCTCGATCAAGCTCGCCGACGCCGGCGGGGCGATCGTCGCGCAAGGGAGCACCGTCGACTCCACGAACACGAAGACGATGCGGCTCGAGTTGGCGGAGCTCGCTCCGGGGAACTACTCGGTCCGGTGGACCACAAAGTCCACCGAGGACGGGGACATCGCGCGCGGCACGACGACCTTCACCGTCATCGCCCCGACGCCGCCGCCGTCGGTCGCGCCGTCGGCGACCGTCGCTTCGAGCGCGTCGCCATCGGTCGCCTCGCCGGCGTCACCATCCCCCTCGCCGTCGCCGTCGCCATCGGGGGGCACCGGGACATCGACGTCCTCCACGGACGTCCTCATCCCGATCGTCGTGGCATTGATCGTGTTGGCCGCCCTTGGTGCCTGGCTGCTTCGGGACCGCGGCCGCCGCGTCGGGTGAGATGAGGTTCCACTCCCGCCCCACCGCGTTCCTCACGGTCGCGCCCGCCGTCGGCGTTCTCATCCTGGCCGGACCCGGATCCGTCCTGGCCCACACCCTGAACAACACCTACCAGAGCCGCCTGCCGCTCATCGTGTACCTGGCGGGCGCGGCGATCGCCGTCGGACTGTCGTTCGCCTTCGTCCTCGTCGCGGACGTCCGCGCCGATCCGCCTCCCGCCCGCGAGGGGCGCGTTCCGCCCGCGTGGATTCGCTACCCGCTGCGGGCCATCGGCCTGATCGGCTGGATCTGGGTCGTCGCCCAGGGGATCGCCGGCGGCACGAGTGCCGGCGACGTCACGACGCTGTTCTTGTGGGTGTACGGCTGGGTGCTGTTGGCGTTCCTGTCGGCGTTCGTCGGGCCGGTCTGGCACTGGCTCGACCCGTTCACGACGATCCACGACATCGGCGCCGCGGCGCTGCGCCGGCTCGGCGTCGCCGCCTGGCCGATCGCGGACTATCCGGCCTCGCTCGGGCGGTGGCCGGCGATCGCCGGGTTCGTCTTCTTCATCTGGCTCGAGCTCGTCGGGAACGGAGCCGGCCCGCGCTCCCTGTTCATCGTCATGGTCGGCTACACGGCCTTCACGCTGGCGATGATGGCCCAGTTCGGGCGCGACGTATGGCGCCGGAACGGGGAGACGTTCAGCGTCTGGTTCCGGGTGCTGGGCCGACTCGCGCCCTTCGGGTTCGTCGACGATCCGGCGGAAGAGCGGATCGCTCGGCGTCCGTTCGCCTCCGCCCTGCTGCTCGGCGGATGGCGCCGCGAGGACATCGTCCTGGTCGCGCTCGGGACGGCGTCGATCCTGTTCGACGGCCTGTCGCAGACGCAGCCCTGGTTCGACGTCTTCGGCGCCCCGGCCGTCCCGATCAAGACGCTCCAGCTGTTCGGGTTCCTCGGGGTCCTCGTCCTCGCGGCCCTGATCGTGTCACGGCTCGTGGGCGTGTCGGCGACGGCGGCCGGCCTGGTCCCGATCGCCGCGGGCTACCTCGTCGCCCACTACTTCACCTACGTCCTGATCGACGGCCAGCGGATCGTGATCGCCCTCGCCGATCCGCTGCAGCAGGGCTGGGACATCGGCAACTTCGGGTTGGCCTTCTTCGAGCCGAACTCGACGTTCCTCCCACCCGGGTTCGTCTGGACGGTCCAGCTCGCCGCCGTCGTGGGCGGCCACATGGTGGGTGCGTGGGCGGGACACGTCGTGGCGGCGCGCGAGTCGGGGGCCGTGCGGGGAGCGTCGGGGCACCGGCGGCGCCAGGTCCCCCTCGCCGTGATCATGGTCGCGCTGACGACCCTCACCCTCTGGTCGCTGGGCCAGGCACTGGTCGTCCAGGTGCCGGCGAACGCGACGGCGCCGACGGCGAGTACGGCGAGTACCCCAAGTACCCCGAGTGCGGCCACGTAAGGACCAGTCGATGGCGGATGTGTCTCCAGGTCGTCAGGCTGGAGACGCGGCGCCCGCGATGAGCGCGGGAAGCCGCCGCATGTCGCTGAAGACAGTCGTTCGCGGACCCTCGAGCGCGACCGGCGGCGTGACGCCGCCGCCATAGGCGAAGGCCCACATCCCGGCTGCCCGGGCGGCGGCCACGCCATGCCGCGAATCCTCGACGACGGCCGTCCGTGCTGGCGGCGCACCCATCACCTCGGCCGCATGGAGGAAGAGGTCCGGAGCCGGTTTGCCGTGCTCCACGTCGTCGGCACTGAAGAGCCGGTCGCCGAAGCGATCGAGCAGACCGGTCTTCGCCAGGTTGCGGCGGATCTTCGGGAGGTCGCCGCTCGACGCGACACAGGTCTCGTAACCGGCGGCCTGGATCGCGTCGACCGCCTCGGCCACGCCGTCGACGGGCTGGAGCTGCTCGGCGAACGCCTTCAGGTAGCGGACGTTGAACGCCGCCCATTCGTCACTGACGTCGCGGCCGAGGTGGTCCTCGATCTCGGCCTTCATCGCCGTCTCGGTCCGGCCGACCCAGCGCTCGACGATCTCGGCCTCGGTCAGCGGCCAGCCGAGCTGGGCCAGGAGCTCGGCGTCGAGCCGCGTCGACAGCCGCTCGCTGTCGACGAGGACGCCATCGCAATCGAAGACGACGAGGTCGAATGGCCGGCTCAACGGGCCGCCGCAACCAGCAGGGAGTCGGCCGATGCCTGGCGCGGTCGGCCGGGATCGGGCACCCAGTCGCTGAGCGAGCGGACGTCGGCGAGGTGCGCAGTGACCGCCGGGTCCATCGCCTCGGCGGCGGCGACCGCCGTCTCGATGGCGGTCAGGCAGAGGATCCCCTCGCCGGTCGCCGCCAGGCGGATCTCGGCCGCGTCACGGACGGCACCGGATCGGGGGGTCGGCGTATTCACGACGAGCCGGACCTCGCCCGAGGCGATGAGGTCGAGGATCGCGACCTCGCCCGCGGCGGCGTCGGGCTCCGCGCCCAGCTTCGCGACCGGGCGCGCATCGAACCCTGCCGACGCCAGGTCCGCCCGGGTCCCGGCCGTCGCGGCCAGGCGGTACCCGGCGGCCCGCAGCGCGGACGCCAACCGCGGCAGCGAGTCC
>VBFG01000184.1 GCA_005882635.1 Chloroflexota bacterium
AAAGCGAAGGCTTCGGGGTCCGCGTCATCGTCGACGGGGGCTGGGGCTTCGCCAGCTCGAGCATCGTGAGCGCGGCCGAAGCGGACCGGGTCGCGGCCGAGGCCGTCCGGATCGCGCGGGCGTCGGCCACGGCGCTGCGAGAGCGGGTCCGCCTGGACGATCGCCCGCCGGCGCGAGGGACCTACGAGACGCCGATCGAGGAAGATCCGTTCGCCGTTGCGCTGGAGGAGAAGATCGGCCATCTCTTGACCGCCGACGAGGCGGCTCGCAGCGTCGACGGCGTCGCCTTCACCGAGACGCGGTTCGATGCCCAGCGCGAGACGCGGACGTTCGCCGCCACCGACGGCAGCTGGACCGAGCAGACCTTCACCCATGTCGGTGCCGGCGTCGAGGCGAATGCGATCGAGGGCGACGAGCACCAACGACGGAGCTACCCGGACGCGGATGGCGGGACGTTCACGGCCGCCGGCTACGAGTACGTCCGCGGCCTCGACCTCCCCCGCCGCGCCGGGCCGCTCGCCGAGGAGTGCGTCGCTCTCCTCAGCGCGCCGCAGTGCCCGTCGGGTCGGTTCACGGTCATCCTCGACCCCTCACAGCTCTACCTCCAGGTCCACGAGAGCTGCGGCCACCCCACGGAGCTGGACCGGGTCTTCGGGACCGAGGCGAGCTACGCCGGCACGAGCTTCCTGACGACCGACAAGCTCGACGACGGCTTCCGCTACGGCAGCGACCTCGTGTCGATCGTCGCCGACGCGACCGCGCCACGCGGGATGGGCACGTTCGGCTGGGACGACGAGGGCGTCGCGGCCCAGGCGGTGCCGCTCGTCCGGGATGGGATCTTCGTCGGTTACCTGTCGTCGCGCGAGACCGCGCCACGGATCGGTCGGCAGTCCGGCGGGGCGATGCGGGCGGATGGCTGGAACCGCATCCCGTTGATCCGGATGACGAACATCAACCTCCTGCCCCGCCCCGGGATGAGCCTCGACGACATCGTCGCCGACACCGACGACGGGCTGTACCTGGCCTCGAACCGATCGTGGTCGATCGACGACCGTCGCCTGAACTTCCAGTTCGCGACCGAGGTCGCCTACGAGATCAAGGGTGGCAAGAAGGGTCGGCTGTTCAAGAACCCGACCTACACCGGGATCACCTACGAGTTCTGGCGGTCGATGGATGCGGTCGGCGACGAGTCGAGCTACGTGATGCTCGGGACGCCGAACTGCGGCAAAGGCGAGCCGGGCCAGGGCGCCCACGTCGGCCACGGCTGCTCCGGGGCCCGCTTCCGCGACGTCCAGGTCGGCGTCGGCAAGTGGTGACCGCAGAGGCGCCGCCCGACATGCTGACGATCGCGGAACGCGCGGTCTCGCTCGCGACCGCCGCCGGCGCGACCGAAGCGGAGGCGCTCGTGTCAGCCGACGCCGCCCAGCTCACCCGGTTCGCGAACAGCGAGATCCACCAGAACGTCGCGGAGACGAACCAGGGACTGAACCTGCGGGTCGCCATCGGCAGGCGGGTCGGCGTGGCGTCGTCGAACCGGCTCGACGACGATGGGCTGCGCCGGCTCGCCGAGACCGCCGTCGCGATCGCCCGGAATTCCGCCGAGCTCGAGGACTGGGGGGGCCTGCCGGAGCCGACGCCGATCACGGAGCAGCCGGCCGGGTGGTCCGACGCCACCGCCGGCGCGACGCCTGAGGGCCGAGCCGCCGGGGTCCGTGCCGTGATCGCCGCAGCGGATGCCGTCGGCGTCCGGGCGTTTGGCTCGTTCTCGACGAGCGCGGAGCACCTCGCCGTCGCCAACTCCCGCGGGATCCGAGCGGCGCAGCGACGCACGGCGGCCCAGCTCCTGACGGTGATGATGGCCCCGGACGGGGGATCGGGCTACGCGGAGCAAGCCGCCGTCGACGTCGGCACGATCGACGCCGAGGTCGTCGGCCGTGAAGCCGCGAGCAAGGCTCGGGCGACCGAGAACCCGGTCGCGGTCGAGCCGGGCGACTGGTCGGTCGTTCTCGAGGAGTACGCGGTCGTCGACCTGCTGTCGATGCTTGCATTCATGGGTTTCAGCGCGCTGGCCGTCCAGGAGGAGCGATCGTTCGCCGAGCCGGGCAAGGTCGTTGGGAGCGAGCTCGTCACGATCGTCGACGACGCGACGGAGCCCGGGGCGATGCCGATGGCCTTCGACTACGAGGGGGTCGCCAAGCAGCGGGTCGTCCTCGTGGAACGGGGTGTGTGCCGCGACGTCGTCTGGGATGCGCAGACCGCCGCTCGAGGTGGTCGCCGGTCAACCGGCCACGGCCTGCCCGCGCCGAATGCCTACGGCCCGTTTCCCCTGAACATGGTCATGTCACCGGGGACGACCGACCGGGCAGGCCTCGTCGGCGAGATGGAGCGCGGCCTCCTCGTCACCCGATTCCATTACACGAACCCCGTCCACCCGAAGCTGGCGATCGTGACCGGCATGACGCGCGACGGGACGTTCCTCGTCGAGGGCGGCCGGATCGTCGGGCCGGTCCGGAACCTGCGGTTCACGCAGAGCTATCTCGATGCGCTCGCCGGGACCGTCGCCGTCGGACGCGAACGACGGACGCTGAGGGGCGACTTCGGCGGCGTGCTGGTGCCGCCCGTCCGGATCGACGGCTGGACCTTCACCGGGACGACGGAACACTGAGGGCGAGGGGGGACCGATGAAGGACGTCTGGGTCTGCGGCCAGTGCCGCTCCGTGAACCAGGCCCGCGACCAACGTTGCTACGCGTGCCACACGCCGCGAAGCGTCGGTGCCGTCGATCCCCTCAAGCTGTCCGTCACGAGCACCGCACCCGTCGTGACCGGCCCGATTGGCACGTACCAGTCGACGATCGGACTGGCCCTGCTGACCAGCCTCCTGATCGTCGTCGCCGTCGGCGCGAGCATGCTCGAATCGGTCCTCGCGATCAACGCCCTCCAGACCCTGACGGGACCGGGCCCGGCCGCCACCGACGCCGAGGTCGAGGCGGTCTCGACGGCCTTCCTGCTGATGCTCGGCGCGGCCGGGCTCGCGCTCCTGGCCTGGGCGACGTGGCTCAGCCGGGCCGTCGCGAACCTGCCGGCACTGGGCGTGGGCTACGGTCGGACGAGCCCGGCGTTCGTTTTCGTCGAGTCGTTGATCCCGATCTACAACATGTACCAGGTCCATCGGATCGTGGCCGACATCCTCAGGCGGATCCGTCCGGCACCGCGCGATACGTGGGCGATCCTGAGCGCCTGGATGCCACTCGTCTTCTCGATCATCGTGACGTATCTCACGACCCGGATCGCCCTGTTCTTCGGCGGTGATACCCGCATCGCCGCGGTCGTGCTCGGGCGCGAGATCGCCGTCGGATTGCAGGTCGTCGCGGGGCTGTTCCTCGTCGCCCTGATCTGGCGCGTCGAGCGGCGGATGCGCGGACGCGCCTCGGAGATCCGGCCTGACTCGCGCCTGACGGCGCCGGGAACCGTTTGGGGTCCGGCCTGACTCGTACCCGGTGAACGCGGCCGCCGAGGTCGCGACGCCAGCTGGAGTCTCCGATGCGTACCCCGTCCTCCGGAGCGCGGACCCGTCCCTCGCGCGGCCTCGTCCTTCTCGCTGCCCTCGCCCTCCCCGCGGCCATCGGCAGCGCGGGTTGCGGGTCCACGTCGCCGGCACAACCGATCGCGGCGCCGTCGACGGCCGCCCCTGCGTCCACGCCGCAAGCGAGCGCAGCGCCAGCGGCGGTCGCAGGCGGCGACTGGATCGGGTTCCGCGGCGATGCCTCGCGCAGCGCGGTTGGCCTCCAGGGCCCCACCGGCAACCCCGTCCTGAACTGGCAGTTCAAGGCCGGCGGCGCCGTCCCGAACCAGATCGCGATCGTCGGCGACGTCGTCTACTTCGCGAGCGACGAGGGCGGCTTCCACGCCGTGAACCGTGTGACCGGAACCGAGGTCTGGAAGCAGCAGCTCACCTACGGGACGACGACCGGGCCCACCGTCGCCGACGGCCGCATCTATCTCGCCGACGAACAGGGGGCGGTCGTCGCCCTCGATCCGGCCACCGGCAGCAGCCTCTGGAAGTCGGTGTCGCACTACGACGGGGCGACCCAGCTCATCAGCACCGGCGGATCGCTCTATCTCGGGACCGGCGACGGCTTCCTCGTTGCACTCGACGCCGCGAGCGGGGCAGAGCAGTGGAAGGTCAAGCTCACCCCTAACGGAGCGTCGGTCCACAACCCCGCCGCCGCTGACGGGTTCGTATTCGCCGGCACGGCCGGTAGTGGGTTCGTCGCGGTCGACACGAAGACCCACCAGGTCGCCTGGACCGGCGATCTCCACGGCGACGACACCGGCACGGCCGTCGCGAGCGGCGGGATCGCCTACATCGCGGCGGGTGTGGACGCGCCGTCGGGCTCCCTCCACGCGTTCGACGCGAAGACCGGCCAGAGCCTCTGGGACGGCCCGTCGCAGGGCCTCACGACGCCGACGGTCCTCGGCGGCGTCGGGTTCAGCGGCACGCGCGACGGCCTCGTCGACGCGATCGACACGACGACCGGCGAGCTCCGCTGGTCGATTCAGCTGACGGGCAAGATCCGCCCGATGGCGGTCGTCGGCCCGACGCTCTATGTCGCCGCGGACGAGGAGCACCGCGTGTATGCCGTCGATACATCGACCGGCAATCGGCTCTGGCAGTTCGACGTGGACGGGTCGAACGACTGCTGCATCGCGGTCGCCAAGGGCGCCGTCTACGTCGGCTCGATGACTGGCAGCGTCTACTCGATCGGCGGTGACGGGGCCACGATCGCGGCGCAGCCATTCGTGAGTCCGGCACCGGCGGCGTCGGCCGCTCCGACTCAGGCGCCATTCGCCGCACTGAAGGCCGGGATCAGCTGGACGACGGACATCCGGCGAATGGGCTTC
This sequence comes from Chloroflexota bacterium, assembly GCA_005882635.1. Taxonomy (GTDB): domain Bacteria; phylum Chloroflexota; class Limnocylindria; order Limnocylindrales; family CSP1-4; genus CF-46. The sequence continues at coordinate 4,904 of VBFG01000184.1, forward strand.
GCCCCGGT
>VBFG01000064.1 GCA_005882635.1 Chloroflexota bacterium
GACACCGGCGTCGGGATCGAGCCGGACGAGCTGCCCCGGATCTTCGATCGCTTCTATCGCGGCTCGCGGGCGAACGAGGCCCGCGCCAGCGGCAGCGGCCTCGGTCTCGCGATCGTCCGCTCGATCGTGGAGATGCACCACGGGACGGTCGAGGTCACGAGCCGGCTCGGCTCGGGCACGACGTTCACCGTCACATTGCCGAGCGATCCCCGCCGTGAGCACGGGCCGGACGGCACGGCGCCGGAGCCGCTCGGGCCGATCGAGGAGTCGCCGGATCGGGGGAAGATGGTGGATTCTTCACCGACCGCGCGCCCGAGCCTGAACGGCGAGACGTCAGTCTGAGCGAGTTCACGGACGCCCCTTCGCGCCGACGGGCTGTCGGCGCGGCCCCACGATGAGACTCGCAGCCCCATGAC
>VBFG01000065.1 GCA_005882635.1 Chloroflexota bacterium
CCGACCCCTGACCCCCGGCCCGACTGGGCCGGCGCTCGCTGGAGCTCCCCGGAGCCGACGCCGGAACGCTGGTTCGAGACGGCGCCACCGGTCCCTGCTCAACCGGTGGCGGTGACGCAGCAACGGGGTGGCGGGGCCGGAACGGTCCTGGCCGCGGCGCTCGCCGCGGCGGTGCTGGCATCCGGCGGGACGGTGATCGCCCTGAACGCGAGCGGCGCGTTCGACCGAACCGGGCCATCCGCAGGCGCGAACGGCAGCAATCCCAACGCGGCGTCGGTTCTCCAGCCGGTCAAGGTCGACGAATCGTCGGCCATCATCGACGTCGCCTCGAGAGCCGGCCCGTCGGTCGTCCGGATCTTCGAGGAAGGCGTCGACCCGAACAGCATCACCCAGCAGACGACGCAGGGGATCGGCTCGGGGATCATCTTCGACTCGAACGGCTGGATCCTGACGAACCGCCACGTCGTCGCCGGCGCGAACAGCCTGACGGTCGAGCTGAAGGACGGCACGAAGTACGACGGCAAGGTCTACGGCGTCGACACCCTGACCGATCTCGCGATCGTCAAGGTCGACGCGACCGGCCTGCCGGCGGCGACGATCGGCGACTCGGACGGCCTCAAGGTCGGCGAGCTCGTCGTCGCCATCGGGAGCCCGCTCGGGACGTTCTCGAACACGGTCACGAGTGGCATCGTGTCGGCGACGGGACGACGGATCCAGACCGACGGCGGCGACCTCCGCAACCTGATCCAGACCGACGCGGCGATCAACCCCGGGAACAGCGGCGGCCCGCTCCTGGATGCCACCGGTGCGGTGATCGGGGTGAACACCGCGATCGCCCGCGACGCGAGCGGGATCGGCTTCTCGATCCCGATCAACATCGCCCGGCCGATGATGCGCCAGGCGCTCGCCGGGCAGCAGCTCCAGCGGCCGTACATCGGGATCCATTACGTCCAGATCGACGCCCAGGTGAAGAAGGACTCGAAGCTGCCCGTCGATCAGGGGGCGTGGGTCCAGGCCGACGCCACGACGAACGATCCGGCGGTCGTCCCGGACGGTCCGGCGGCGAAAGCCGGCGTGAAGGATGGCGACATCATCACGAAGATGGGCGACCAGCCGGTCGACGCACTCCATCCGCTCGATGCCGTGCTGTCGCAGTTCTCGCCGGGCGACACCGTGAGGCTGACCGTCCTCCGCGACGGGCAGACGCTGACGATCGACGTCGTCCTCGGCGTTCGACCGGCGGGCCTCGGCTAGACCGGCTCGTCCGACGGCCAGGGCGACCGACCTACGTCGGACGGCGCCAGATTTCGACGCCGGCGTAGTCGAGCGGACCGCCCAGCCGGACGGCCGGCTTCCGTACCCGGACGCCGATCTCGGCCACCCGAAACGCGGCCAGGATCTCGCGGCTGATCGCCTCGGCCAGCGCCTCGAGGAGCCGGTACGAGGTCGACTCGACGACCCCCTTGACGATGTCGTAGACGCGGGCGTAGTCGACCGACTGGTCGAGGTCGTCGGCGATGCCCGCGGGCTGGAGGTCGAGGACCAGCTCGACGTCGACCTCGAACGGCTGGGGCGCTTCCCGCTCCTCGTCGTCGTAGCCGTGGCGACCCTCGAGCCGGATGTTCCGGAGGACGATCCGGTCGGTCACGTTCCGGCAGGTCCCGGGTCGTCGGCGCCGGGCTCGCCGGCGCCGGGCTCGCCCTCGCGAACGATTGCGTCGGTCATCCGGGCGGCGCGGACGTTCGGTCGGACCTCGTGAACGCGGACGATGTCGACGCCGGCCGCGATCCCGAGAACCGTCGTGGCGATCGTCGCCTCGACCCGCTGATCGGCCGGCAGGTCCAGGACCCGGCCGAGGGTCGACTTGCGGGAGGTCCCGAGCAGGATCGGCCGGCCCAGGACCTGAAGCGTGGCGAGATCGCGCAGGAGCGCGAGGTTGTGCTCGTACGTCTTCCCGAACCCGAAGCCCGGGTCGACGATGATCGACTCCCAGGCGACGCCGGCTCGGAGGGCGCGCTCGATCGCCGCCTGGAGGTCGCCCACGATCTCCGGCAGGAGGTTCGTGTAGCGCGGCTCGGCCCGGTTGTGCATCAGGACGATCGGCACGGCCCGCTCGGCCGCCAGCTCGACCAGGCCCTCTTCGGCCGACACGCCCCAGACGTCGTTGACGAGATCGGCCCCGGCCCTGAGCGCCGCCTCCGCAACGGCGGCTTTCGTCGTGTCGACGCTGATCGGCGTCGCGGGCAGGGCCTCGCGCAGCGTGGCGATCACCGGCACGACGCGGGCGATCTCATCGGCGGCCGACACCTCGGTGTGGCCCGGCCGGCTCGACTCGCCGCCGACGTCGAGGAGATCAGCGCCGTCCGCAACCATCTGCCGGCCGCGCTCGACCGCGACCCTGACCGGATCCCCCGCGGCAGCAAGCAGGCCGTCGCCCGAGAACGAGTCGGGCGTCAGGTTGAGGACGCCCATCACGAACGTTCGCGTCCGCCATGCGAATCGGGCCGGCCCGATCCGGAGTGGCTGCGATGGGGCCGGAAGGCCGGACGTCGCGTCGGTCGGCAGGCGGAGTGACGGGGTCGCCGCTCCCCCGCCGAGATCGGGCCGGGCCGTGACGACCGTGCGGTCAGGCTCCGCGGGTCGGGTCATCGCCTCGGATTGTCACCCGGATCGCGGAGGAGCGGATCGTCGACCAGACGGGCACGCACCGCCCCGACGAGATACAGCGAGCCAGCGACGACGACCGGGCCGGGCGGGCCGTCGAGGGCTCGGTCCAGCGCCGCATCGAGATTCGGCTCGGTCTCGACGGTCGCTGCCGGCTGGAGGCGCCGCGTCCGGAGCGTCGCCAGCTGGTTCGTCCAGATCGCGGCGAGCCGCCCGGCCGGCATCGCTCGCGGCGTGTCGATCGCCGTCGCGATGATCCGGGCGGCACGGACCGCCGGGGAGGCAACGAGCGCGGCGGCGATGCCGGCGACGTCCTTGTCGGCCATCGCCGCCGTGACGAGCGTCAGCCGACCGGGCGTCAGCGACGGCAGGAGATCGTCGAGCGCGATGGCGAGGGTTGCCGCGCCCGCCGGGTTGTGCGCGCCGTCGAGCAGGACGTCGCGTCCGCCGACCGACACGAGCTCCAGGCGGCCCGGCCAGCGGGCCTCGGCATAGCCGCGCCGACGCGCCTCGTCGGGGACGTCGGCAATCCCGGCCTCCCCGAGCGCGTCGAGGATCGCGTCGGCGACCGAGACATTGGCCGCCTGGTGGCGACCGGGCAGGCCCACCCGGACCCGACCGAGCCGGGGCAGGTCCACGAGGAGGCCATCGCGATCGACGGCGGCGATGGGAGCGGGCTCGGCGATCGTCAGCGGGACGCGCAGCCGGGCCGCCCGCCTCCGGACGATCTCCAGGGCCTCGCCGGTCGCGCCGGTGACGGCGAGGTCGCCGCGCTCGATGATCGCGGCCTTCTCGCGGGCGATGTGCCCGATCGTCGGGCCGAGCCGCTCCGTGTGGTCGAGGTCGACGTTCGTGACGGCCGCGACGCCGCCGTCCCAGGCGTGAGTGGCATCGAGCCGCCCGCCGAGGCCGACCTCGACGATCGCCAGGTCGACCCGCTCCTCGGCGAACCAGGTGAACACGACGGCCGTCAGGAGCTCGAACTCCGTCGGGTCGCCGAGCCGGCGCGGGATCCGGTCGGCGGCCGCGATCGTGGCTTTGACGAGCCGGGCGAACGTGGCCGCGTCGACGGGCCGCCCACCGATCTGGAGACGCTCGCGATACGAGACGAGGTGCGGCTTCGGCGTCTCGCCGGCGCGCAGACCAGCGGCCCGCAGGGCCGACCCGGCCAGGGCCAGGACGCTCCCCTTGCCGTTCGTCCCGGCGACCAGCGCGCCGCGCACCGACAGCTGCGGATCGCCGAGGACGCGCAGCAACGCCCTCGTTCGGCCGAGCCCGAGCCGGACCCCGAAGCGGCCACGTTCGGCAAGGGCCGCCAGCGCCTCCTGGTAGGCCCTGCCGATCTCGGCGTCGTCCGGCGGTGCGTCGCCCCATGGGCTCCCCTCCGCGCCGCGCTGGCTGGTGGTGATCACTCGCGGGTCAGGTCGTCCTCATAGAAGACGCATTGGTTGAAGCGCGGGGTCAGGCAGACGTCGTTGACGTAGCCCTGCTCGAGATGGACGCCGCCCCGAAGCTGGCAGCGCGACACGTTCGAGTCCTGGCGGATCAGCGCCTTCAGGAGGTGCGGGGCCTGGATCGGAATCGCCCCTCGCGACCCGGTCATGTAGAAATGCGGGCAGACGTTCCGGCGGAGGTTCGGGAGCCCGAAGCCGCCGCGGGCCGGCGGCATCGATGGCAGGCCGGGCCGGTACTGGCCCGGGTACTGGCCCGGGCGACCCGGAAGCGGTGGACGGACGGGGATCGGCGTTCGGGCGGCAAGGCCACCGCCGGTCGTCACCGGGCCCGCGGCCGGGCCGGTGAGCGGCGGCGCTCCCGCCGGCCGCCGGTCCTGCGGCCCCGCCGGCCGTCCCTGGCCCACGGCCGGCGGACGGACGCGGGCGATCGGGCCCACGCCGAACGCGGGCCGGCCCATCGGGCCTGCAGGGCGGTCGCGCTTGGGGTCTCGTGCCTGCATCCAATCCCTCGGATCGGCGCACGACAGGGCAACTGGACATCCCGCGCGCCGGACCGGCCAAGACTACAACGCTCCTCCGCGCATCGACGATCGGCCGGTGCGACCCGGCACCGAGCCCGAGAACTGTGTTCGTCCTCAGGCGCGACAGCCCTGGACGCCGTGCAACAATCAGGCCCGTGACGACACGGCGCGGCGGTCGGCCTCCCCAGGTTCGGCCGCGTCCACCCATGGGCGGCCGCGTCGCGCCAGCCCAGACGAAACCGCGGGCGCCGTCGTCGACCCGACTCGCGCCCCACCGCCGCGTGGAGCGCGGCCCGGGGATCGCCCTCCCCTTCCGCCTCCTGCTCGTAGTCGCCGTCGCGGCCCTCGGCGTCGGCGTGCTGCTGGTCGCGAGTGGAGGGCTCGGCCGCGTGGCGACGGCCATCGGCACCAGCCTGACCGGCTTCCTCTCGGACATCACCTCGACGCCTGCGCCGAGCGCCACCGCGCCGACGGTCGCGGACGCGCCCAGCCTCGAGCCGCCCGACGAGCCCTACACGAACCAGCCGTCGATCGACCTCATCGGCACCGTCCCGGCAGCGGTGGCCGGCGACGCGGACTCGCGGATCCGGATCTATGTCGCCATTGGTGATGGCGAGTCGGGGCCGATCATGGAGGTCCCGGTCGGGCCGTCCCAGCACTTCCTCGTTCCCGATGTCCAGCTGAGCAAGGGAACGAACACGTTCACCGCCTCGATCGTCGGACCCACGGGCCTCGAATCGGAGAAGTCGGCCTCGGTCGCCTACATCCTCGACACGAGCAAGCCACGGATCACGATCACTTCGCCGAAGAACAACGGCGTCGTGAATGCCAAGAGCGCGACGATCGTCGGCCAGACCCAGGGGCGGAGCACGATCAGCATCAGGAACACGACGACGAATGCGACGGTCAGCGGCGCCGCCGACGGCAAGGGCGCGTTCTCGGCGATCGTGCCCATCGCGGCCGGCACGAACACGATCCAGGTCACCGCAACCGACCCGGCCGGCAACGTCAACACGGCGACCCTGACGGTCCGGCGCGGGACGGGCGCGCTCATGGCCAACCTGAGTGCGTCGTTCTACCAGCTGAAGATCTCCAAGCTCCCGGAGCCCGTCACCCTGTCGGTGACGGTCACCGACCCAGACGGTCGACCACTCGCCGGCGCGAGCGTCACCTTCACCCTTGCCGTTCCCGGCGTGCCCGCGATCGCCTCGAGCGAGCTGACGACGTCGGCGGCGGGCAAGGCGACGTTCACGACGACGATTCCGAAGGGCGCCACGAAGGGGCAGGCATCCGTCACCGTCATCGTCAGCACGCAGGACTTCGGCAACACGACCGACCGGACGGTGATCACCCTCCAATAGACCGCCCGTTCCGATAGACCGCCCGTTCGATGGCCATTCGGTTCGCCGTGACAACGGCCTGATTCGTAGCTACCATCTGGTCATGCCGTCCTGGCGGTGCCCATCGTGTTCGACGCCCCAACCCGAGGCGTCGCGCTGCTGGGTCTGCCACCGGTCGTCGACGAGCTGTGGGACGTGCCGCCACTTCCGCCGGTCGGTGTTCTGCGCCCTGGACCGGGGCCACGAGCCGCTCCGCGGCGACGAGGTCCGTGCGTGCTGGGAGGACGGCGCCGTTCCGATCGCGCCGGAGCCGTCGATCCCGGGCCTCCTCGACCTCCTCTCGGAGCGAGCGATGCCCGAGCTCGTCGCACCGGTTCCGATCGCCAGTCCAGGCGCCACGGATCCGATCGAGCGCCCGAATCCGGCGCTCCGGTTGCGACCGACGACTCCGGTCGTGGTCCGACGCGACTGGGTCGAGGTCGAGGCTTAGAGCGTCTCGGCGACCCTGCGGCCCCGCGGAATCCCGCCTACGGCGGACAGGTCGACAGGCTGGCGGGGTCGTAGACGGTGAGGTCGATCGCGGTCCCGGCCACATGCTTCGTCCCCGGGCTCGGCGACTGTCCGATGACGATCGAGTCCGGGGCCGCCGTGTACCCCGCCGGCTGCGCCGTCACCGTCCCCACGACGAAGTGGTCGCCGCTGATCTCGTTCGATGCGTCGGCGAGGGTCAGACAGCGATAGTCGGCCACGGTCAGCTTGGCCGGCGGCGGTGTCGGGGTGGGTGGCGGCGTCGGCGTCGGGGTGGGGGTCGGTGTCGGCGTCGGCGTCGGGCTCGGCGACGGGCTCGGGCTGGGGCTCGGCTCGGGCCCCTTCGACAGGTCGTAATCGATCGGTGTTCCTTTGTTGACGACGACGCCTGTGCCGGGGGACGTCCGGATGATCTGCCCCGCAGGGACCACCGGATCGAAGACCTCGGTCTTCGTGCCGAGCCCGAGACCCGCCGCGGCGAGGAGGCCGAACGCTTCCTGCTCCGTCTTGCCGCGCAGGTCCGGTACCACGGCGGTCTCCGGACCGGACACGAGGGTCAGCTTGACGACACCCCCCTTCGGCATCGACCCGCCCGCCGGTGGATCCTGCGACAGGACGGTGTTGGGGAGCTGACCGCTGGCCTGGGCGACCGCGGCCGCCGTGACCGAGATGCCGTTCTGCTCGGCCAACGTCTGCGCATCCGTGAGGCTCATGCCGACGAAGTTCGGCACGGTGAGCGTGGCCGCCGGGGTCTGGCCCGGCGCCGATAGCAGGCGGAACACGAGGAACCCGGCCGCCGCAAGGATCAGGAGGGCGACGATCCCCGCCGCCCAGACCGCCGGCGACGTGCCCGGCTGCGCGTCGTCGTCGTCCGGCGGTCGCTCGATCCGGCGAGCCTGCGGCGTCCGCGAGGGGCGTCCGCCGGCCGCCGCACCGACCGGACGCTCGGACGCGTAGGCATCGGGTGCATATGGGATCGCGCCGGGATTCGGACGCGCGGTCGCCGAGGTCGCGCCGGCGGCCGCCGCACTGATCGGCCCAGCGATCGTGGCCGCGCCGGCTGTCCCGGCAGCCGCGCCGGCGGCCACGCCCGGCACCGCGCCGCCGGCGAGGAACGCCTCGAGGGCCGCGGCGAACGACGACGCCGACGACCATCGATCGGCCGGCTCGGTCGCGAGCGCCTTTCGATCGATCGCGACGAGGTCGCTCGGGATGCCCGATCGGATCGCCGAGGGATCGGGCGGCGGCCCGGCGAGCCGGGCCATCGCGACGGCGGCCGCGCTGTCGGCCTCCCAGGGGCGGTGCCCGGTCAGCAGCTCGTACAGGACGATGCCGAGCGAGTAGATGTCCGACGACGGCGTGGCCTGATCGCCCCGGGCCTGCTCCGGGCTGAAGTAGTGGACCGAGCCGAGGGTCGTCCCCGGCAGCGTCATCTGGGCCTCGGCGATCGCCCGGGCGATCCCGAAATCCGCCACCTTGACCCGGCCATCCCGGTCGATCATCACATTGCCGGGCTTCACGTCGCGATGGACGATCCCGCGCTGGTGGGCGGCGTGGAGGGCCCGGGCCGTCTCCGCGGCGATCCGTGCCGCCTGGCGCGGCGGCAGCGCCCCGCTCCGCTTGACGATCGAGGCGAGGTCCTCGCCGTCGACCAGCTCCATGACGATGAACGGCCCGGCGGTGTCCTGCCCGTAGTCGTAGACCGAGACGATGTTCGGGTGGTTCAGCGACGCCGCGGCCTGGGCTTCGTGGCGGAACCGCGCGCCGAAGTCGGGGTCGCGACCGTACTCCGGGCGGAGGATCTTGACGGCGACGTCACGGTCGAGCTGGTTGTCGTGGCCGCGATAGATCCGGGCCATCCCGCCCTGGCCGAGCAGCTCCGTGAGCCGGTAGCGGCCGCCGAGGATCGTCCCGATCTCCGCCAAGTCAGCCTCCGTCATCTGGGGTCGTGGCGGAGTCCCGGCGGAGGTAGCGTTCGGCTCCCAGCGGTGACGCGCCGATCCGATCCTAGCGCACCCCGACCAGCCGACGCCTTCGCGGGCCCGCCGCCTACCTCCGCCCCAACGCCGCCACGTGGCTGGCAGGCGCGTCGGCGCTCCCAGCCGCCGCGTGCGCCTCCCTGGCGCGCTCCATGCCGTGTCCACGCTCGCCCATGGGCCGCCGCGCCTGCCTGGCGCGATTCCCGCACAGCCGTGCAGGGCTCGGCTCGAATTCGAGCGCCGGATGTCGAATCCGGGCGGCGGTCCCGAGTGGGAGTCTCCGAAGTGCGCCTGACGTGAACGGCTGGCCCGCCGTCGGAGCTGGGGCCCTAGAGCTCCAGGCTCTGTAGGTAGCGGCGGAACTCCGATGCCAGCTCGGGCCGCTCGAGGGCGAGCTCCACCGATGCCTTCAGCCAGCCCATCGTGGTCCCGGCGTCGTAGCGGATGCCCTCGAACTCGTAGCCGTAGACGGCCTGTTCCTGCATGAGCATCTGGATCGCGTCGGTGAGCTGGATCTCGCCGCCGGCACCGCGCTGCGTCTGCTCGAGCTTGTCGAAGATCTTCGGGGTCAGGACGTAGCGGCCGATGATGGCGAGGTTCGACGGCGCCTCATCGGGAAGGGGCTTCTCGACCAGCCGGCTGACCTTGTGCAGCCGACCGTGGTTCAGGCCGTCCTCGACCTCCTCGCCGGCGATCACCCCGTAGCGATGGGTCTCCTCGCGAGGGACCTCCATGACCGCGACGACCGAGCCGTGCGTCTGGTTGTAGGCGTGGACGAGCTGGCCGATGCACGGCCGGTCGCCGACGACGACGTCGTCGCTGAGGATTACCGCGAACGGCTCGTGGCCGACGATCTCCTTCGCGACGAGGACGGCGTGGCCCAGGCCGAGCTGCTCCTTCTGCCGGACGTACGTCACCTGGGCCAGGTCCGAGATGTGCCGGATCTGGCGGAGCATCTCGATGTCGCCCTTCTCCTCCAGCAGCCGCTCCAGCTCGTAGGAGGTGTCGAAGTGATCCTCGATCGCGCGCTTCTGGCTCGACGTGACGATGATGACCTGCTCGATGCCGGCGGCGACCGCCTCCTCGACCGCGTACTGGATCACGGGCTTGTCGACCAGCGGCAGCATCTCCTTGGGCTGCGCCTTCGTGGCGGGGAGGAAGCGGGTTCCCCAGCCGGCGGCAGGGAAGACGGCCTTGCGAACGCGCATCGAACCTCGGAAGGGGACGTGGTGGGTCGGTCGCCCGAGGATACCATCGGGCACCCGGCGGACCCGCCGGGCGCCGAATCAGCCGAGCGCGACGGCGAAGGCCGACCGGGCGAACCGGCGGATCGCGGCCGTGAAGGCCTCCGGCTGGTCGAGGTTGGTCAGGTGCGTCGCGCGTCGGATCAGCAGGCGACGAGGGTTCACGGCGGCCGTCATGAAGGACCGCTCGGTCGGCCGGAAGAAGAGGTCGAACTCGCCGTTGATCAGGAGGCTCGGGCCGGGATACGCGGCGAGGCGTGGCTTGAACCGCTCGCCGACCAGGGCACGGACGGCGACGGCGCCGCCGGCGAAGGAGAACCCGTCGCGAACGATCGGCTCGGCGATCCGCGGCGGGTACCGCCAGCTGAAGAACCAGGTGTTGACCGCGTCGAGGACGTTCTCGGGGACGACCGCGAAGAGGGCCGCCAGCCCGCGGTAGAACATCGATCGCGGCCCGACGGGCTCCGCGGTCGTGCCGGAGATGGCCAGGCCGGTCACCCGCTTGGGCCAGCCCGCGGCGACCGCCATGGCGACGTAGCCGCCGAGCGACAGGCCGACGACGACTGCCCGGCCCCCGTGTGCGTCACGTGCGATCAGGTCGGCGACGCGCTCAGCTGCGCCGCCGACGGTGAACGTCACGTCCCGGGCGGAGCCGTGTCCGGGAAGGTCCGGGGTGAGGCAGTGGAACTCGTCGCCCAGGTCCTCGACCTGGGCCGTCCACGAGGCGCCGGTCAGCCGTGTCCCGTGAAGGAAGACGATCGTCGGCTTTGAATCATCGCCCTCCGACGCGTCTTCGCCACGCGGGGCCGAGACCCGCCCGCGACGAGCTGTGATCTTCTGGGGACTCAGATCGGCCATCTTCGGACGTGGCACCGGGCCCCGATTGACGATTCGCACAACGGGCCGAGCAAGGAACTGGGCGCGCTGAGTCCGGGGAGACTCAGCGCCGATGGCGACACGTCAATCGTGGACGAGCTTTCGTTCGACGGCATAGAGCGCCGCCTGGGTGCGGCTCTGGAGGTCGAGCTTCCCGAGGATGTTGCTCACGTGGGTCCGGGCCGTCCGCTCGGTGATCCCGAGGTCGGTCGCGATCTCCTTGTTGGAGCGGCCGTGGCCGACCAGGCTCAGCACCTCGAGCTCTCGCTCGGTCAAGGCCTCGGCCGGGCTCGACTCCATCCGCGAGCGCATGCCCCTGGCGAGGATCCGAGCGGCCGCCGGGTCCAGGTGCACCTCGTCGTTGTGGGCGGCGCGGATCGCCGCGGCGACATCGTCCGCGTCGGCGTCCTTGAGGATGAAGCCGCTGGCGCCGGACTCGAGGGCCGCCAGGACCTTGTCCTCCTCGATGAACGACGTCAGGGCGACGACCTGCACGCCCGGCTGAGCCGCCTTGATCCGGCTGATCGCGGCGATCCCGTCCAGCTCGGGCATGACGATGTCCATGAGGATCACATCGGGTACGAGCTCGGCCGACAGCTCGACGCCACGGAGGCCGTTCTCGGCCTCGCCGATGACCTCGATGTCGTCGAGCAGCTCCAGGTATCCACGGAGGCCTCGCCGGACGACGCCGTGATCGTCGACGATGAGGACGCGGATCGACGACCCGGCTCCGGTCTCAGTCATCTCGCCCTCCTCCCTCGCCCGACGCCCTCGCCCGACACCCTCGCAGCTGTGGGCGAAGTGTCCGCTTCCGTCCGATCCCCGTCCAGCGTCGCCGATCGACGTCAGCCGCGCTCGGCAGACGGAACGCCGGCCGGCTCGATACGTTCCTCGGTCGTCGTTCCGAGCTGGATCAGCATCGCGGCCGCGAGGATCGCTGCACCACCGAGCGCCTGGAGCGGTGTGAGCGCCTCGTGGAGCAGGAGCGCGGCGAGCGTCACGCCGACGAGCGGCTCGAACAGCATGAGGATGCCGGCGCGCGTCCCGCCGATCGCCCGGATTCCGATGAGGAACAGCGTCGACGGGATGCCGGCGCCGACGAACCCCGCGATGACCGCGAAGGCGAGCGCGTCCGAACGCTGGAACACGATACCGAAGGGACCGCCGGTCGCGATGGCGAGACCGGCGCAGCCGACCGCGGTGATCGCGATGATCCACGCCATTGCCTGCTCGGACGGCACGGTCCGGAACCGGGTCCGGCTGCCCGTCACGAAGACCGTCTGCCCCCCGGCCGCGGCAAGGCCGAGCAGCACGCCGAGGGGGTGCACCGTGACCTGTCCGCCGGACAGGAGCCCGCCGCCGACCACGAGGACCATCCCGCCGATCGCCAGCGTGAGGGCGGTGATCCGGAGGGAGTCGAGACGCTCATGGCCGAGGGCCGCGGCGGCGACCGCGACGAAGGCGGGATAGGTGTAGAAGGCGAGCAGGGCGATCGCGATGGACGTCAGGTCGAAGGCGAAGAACATCGCGACGTTCAGGCCGAGCCCGGCCAGGCCGACGGCGACGATCCCGACCCGATCCGCGACCGGCAGCGCGAACGGATTGACCAGCCTCGTCCCGCGCCCGACCCGGACCGCGACGATGGCGACGATCAGGAGCAAGCCGAAGATCGCCCGCCAGGCGACGAACGTCAGCGGGTCGAGGCCGGCGTCGTAGGCGAACCGGGCGAGCGGCCCGAGGATGCCGAAACCGCTGGCGGCGAGGACGACGATCAGCGAGCCGACGAGGAGCGGTCGATCGTGCATCCGCGCATGGTACGGGCGGTCGGCGGGCCGCCGGGATCAGGCCAGGGCGGAGCCCTCCGGCTCGACCTCGTCGTCGACCTCCGCCTCGTCACCGCCGCCGGCCATGGCGGCAGATCGTTCGTGGCGCGCCCGCCGCAGGACGACCGAGGTGAACGGCAGGCGGATCTCTCGGAACGCTTCGATCGAGATCAGGAACCCGGCGAGGATGCACAGGAGGGCGAGCAGCTTGCCGACCTGGAAGTAGTTCGTGATCCCGAACCGGTTGAGGGCGTCACCGCCACTGGCGAGGAACCCGCCAATGGCGATCAGGATCGTCGCCGGGACGCGGCTGTGGAGTCGACCGGCAAGCAGCGCGCGGACCGCGCCGGGCAGCGACGCGACGAAGTTGACGACGAACGCCACCGGAGAGATCAGGAGGTTGAAGAGGAACTGGTCGCCCGACGCCGTCGGGTCGAGCGAGTAGGCAAGGACCCGCCGCTTCGGCATGAAGACGTACGCCGAGAACAGTGCTCCCAGCACGAGCGCGAGGCCGCCGGTGATGTTGAGGAACGGCGTGAGCAGGCGGATCGTGCCGGGGAAGAGCTCGCCCGTCGGGACCTGCGTGGCCGGGTCTAGGGCGAAGCCCGGCGCAGCGAGGCTCGTCGTCAGCATGAGGACGAGCGAGAGGAGCGTGGCGCCGATGACGGCGGCGGCCGCGAGGACCGGCCAACGCTCGTTCTGGAAGTAGGTCTCGATCGCGACCGCAGCCGCCAGGACGACGGCGGCGATGAGATACAGGATCGGCGCGGAGCCGGCGCCGTCGTAGTTGAACTTCCGCTGGGTCAGCAGGGTGAAGACGCCGGCGAGGAGGAGACAGAGCGCGAACGTGTAGCCGAAGCGCGTCCGACCGAGCAGGAACGTCGTCCCGAGACCCAGCCAGCCGGCGGTCCACACCGCGCCGGTCAGGTACCAGGTTCGATACAGGGTCTCGTTCCAGCCGCCCGCGGCACCGAGCGCCTCACAGCCAGAGGCAACTCCGTAGAACAGCATGCCGATCGCCCAGATCAGCTGGAATCCCTGGCGCCGCTCCCGCCATTGGTCGAAGAGCGCGACCGCCAGGATCAGCGCCAGGATCGACGTGAGCGCGGGCAGCCAGGCCATCGGAGGTCAGGCCTCGGCCCGGTGGATCGCCCGGTTCGTGAAGGGGATCCGGACGTCCCGCGTGACCTCGATCGAGACGAGGAACCCGGCGAACAGGAAGACGACCCCCAGGAGCTCGCCGACGAAGAAGGCGCTCGTCGCGCCGAAGCGGTTCGCCCCACTGGTGATGGCCGGGATGAGACCGCCGATGGCGATCAGGATCGTCGCCGGTACCCGGCTGTGGAGCTGTCCCCGGCCGAGCTGGACCAAGGCGCCGGGCAGCGAGGCCAGGAAGTTCAGGGGGATCGCGACGATCGCCACCAGGACCCCGGCGATGCGGTTCAGCGGCCGGCCGCCGCCGCGGTCGTACCGGATCAGCCGCCGCTTGGGCATGAACATGTACGCGCTGTAGAGCGCGCCGAGGACGAGGACGAAGGCACCAGTGATGTTGAAGAACGGGGTGAGCAGGCGAAGGTAGCCCGGGAACAGCTCGCCGGTCGGGATGCGCGTGACCGGGTCGACGACCCAGCCCGGTGCGGGGAGCGAGGCGGTCAGGGCCATGACGAGCGAGACGAGGCTGCCACCGACGACCACGCCGCCGGCCAGATGGACCCACCGGTCGTCGCGCCGCCAGGTGAGGACGACGACCGCGACCGCCAGGAGGGCCGCGATCCCGAGGTACGCGAACGGCGCGACTCCGCTGTTCGGGTAGTCGTACTTCTTCCAGGTCAGGAAGGTGAACAGGCCGGCCAGCCCCAGGCAGACGGCGAAGGCGTAGCCGAACCTCGTCCGAGCGAGCAGGTAGACCGTTCCGAGGCCGAGCCAGCCGGCGACCCAGATCGCGCCGATCAGGTACCACGCCCGATAGAGCGGTTCGCTCCAGCCGAGGGCGCCGCCGAGGAACTCCGTGCCGGCCGACAGTCCGTACCACAGCATCCCCACGGCCCAGATCAACTGATAGGGCCGACGGCGAGCGCGCCACTGAGTCGCGAGGACCGCGGCGAAGACGAGGCTAAGGGCGGATGACGCGAACGGCAAGACGACATTCGGGTCCATGTCAGCCGGTGGCCTCCTGGTGGGTCGCGATGAGGGTGAGAAGCAGGCGGTCGAGCAGCCCCGAGGATCGGTCGTAGATCTGGCTCAGGCGATCGGGATCGAGGGATCGCCGGCGGGCGATCGCCCCGAGCTCGGCGAGGAACGGTCGACGAGCGGCGATGAACAGCGAGACGGCGTCACCGAGCGAGATGCCGGCGGCGGCGACCCGCCGGCCGAGCGCGTCGGTCGCGGCGATCGCCGCGTCCTCGGCGGCCAGGCGCTCCGCGTCGTCGGCCGCGTCGATGTGGGCAACGAGGGCCGTCACCAGGGCGCGCCCGTCCTCACGGAACGCATCGCGATCCGACGATGGGACGGCGTCCCGGACGCCACCCACCGAGGCGCCGTCCGAATACCCGCGGCGGTACGCCCGCGACAAGCGATCCGTGGTCGCGCCGAGGGAGGCGAGACGGACCGTCGCGTCGTGGCGTCGCGCCTGGAGGACGCGCTCGAGCGTGGCTCGCTCGAACCGGCGATGGCCACCGGCGGTCGTGAAGGCGTCGATCCGGCCCTCGTCGGCCCAGCGCCGGAGCGTGTCCGGGTCGACCCCGAGGAGACGGCTCGCAGGACCCAGCGACAGCGGTCGGTCGAGCTCGGCGGGACGGGTGGCGACGGGCACAGCGGGACGTCTCTCCGCGGCAAATGTGGGTAAATCTGGGTCCGCGGTCCGGCGCGGTCGAGGGGATTATCGGAGCGGTTGCGTCAGCCGTCAACCGCTCAGGGCAGCTGGGGCGATCGCCTCCGCGCCGCGCCCGTCGTCAGGCCGGAACCAGCTCGTGGTCGTCGCGGTGGATTCCGTCGCACAGCCCCCAGCGCGTCGCCTGCCCGTCGGCGCCGGGGACCGGGATCGGCCGCATGATCTCCCGGACGCGGCCCTTCCGACAGAAGAGGAAGTCGCGGCCGGCCATCCACCGTCGGACGCATGACTCGTCCGCGTGGAACTGGAACGGACCCGGGTTCAGGAGCGGTGTCTCGGTCCAGGGCACGGCGACCTCGGTCGAGACGATGTCCAGGACATTGATCCGCCACGGGGTGCCCTCGATGACCTGGAGGCAGCCGTCGCAGCGGCGGGCGACGTTGTCCTGGACCACGGTCGGGATTCGGATCCCCATGATCTCCATCGGCGCGATGGTAGCGGCGGATCAGCGAGGGCGCATCCACCTGGCGAGAGCCGGGATGCGGTGTCTCTCTCACCTCCCGAGATGCCCACGCGACACCTGCTTGCTACGGTCGACACGACCGGGGATGTTTCGAGGAGGGAGACACCCATGCGACGGATGATCGTTGGACTAGTTCTCGCCGGTTCGCTCCTGGGGGCGACTGCCCCGGCGGTGTTCGGTCACGAGTGTTACATCGCCAACCGGTCGGCCCAGGGCGACGCCGGTGCGCTCAATTCCGGCAACTGGGGGCAACTGACACTCGGCACCATCTTCGGCTTCATCAACCAGTTCGTCGGCGGGCCTGCGCTGACACCCGGTCAGATCACCTGGGCCGTCGCCGAGGCCACGGCCGAGGGCCTGCCCGCTGACGGCTGGGTCGTTCGGACAGACAAGGTGATCGGAGAGGGCTCGAGCAATCCGAATCTTACGGACGGCAAGGGTCTCGACCATCTGGCCGACGTCTTCGGCCCTCAGTTGATCGGGATCTACTTCGCGGCCCTCGGCCACTGATCGATCACCGGGCGCGGGCGCCGTCGCGCTGGCGCGCCACAGAAACCGGACCGCCGACCCCGGCGCACTTCGTCGTCGCCTCGCATAGCGACCAGTCTCTGTTTCGTGGTCATCGGCTTCGATCGCGCTGACCGAACGCCCGGCTCGCGGCTCGCCAAGACGCCGCACGATGGAACATTCGTGCGACGGTTGGCACGCGAGCTGGTTCGGCGACCCTCTCCGAGGAACGAACACCCAGGTGAAGACGCGAAACGCCGACGTGGCGGTGGTTGGGGCGGGGATCATCGGCCTGTTCTGCGCCTGGTTCCTGGCCAGACGCGGGCTGCGGGTCGTGGTCCTCGAACGCAAGACACCGGGTGCCGGCAGCTCGCTCCGCAACGGGGGCGGCGTCCGCTCCCAGTGGGGGACGGCGACCAACATCCAGTTGTCGGTCCTCAGCGAGCCCTTCTGGGACGAGTTCGAGGATCGATTCGGCGTCGACGTCGCCCTTCGCCGAATCGGCTACCTGTTCCTGGCCCGGACCACCGATGCCCTTGCCGAGCTCAGCCGCCAGGTGGCCCTGCAGCGTGACTTCGGCGTCCCCAGCGAGATCCTCAGCGCCAGCGACATCGGGACCCGATGGCCGAGCCTCGACGGCTTCGATGTGACCGGCGCGAGCTTCTGCGCCAGCGACGGCTTCCTCAATCAGCATCGTGTTGTCCACGCGTTGACCGTCGCCGCCGAGGCCGCCGGTGCCACGATCGAGAGCGGCGCCGATGTCGTCGCGATGGACGTTGCGGCCGGCCGCATCACAGCTGTCCATACGACGGCCGGGACGGTCGCCACCGAGCTGGTCGTCAACTGCGCCGGCGCGTGGGCGCCGCGCGTCGCCGAGCAGGTTGGGATCAGCCTTCCGATCCGATCCCGGCGCGTCTCGTTGCTGGTCGCGCGCCCGGCCCATCCTCTCCCGGTCGGCCTGCCTTGGCTCATCGACTCGGGCGAGGTCCACCTCCGTCCGGATGTGGAGGGGCGCGTCCAGGTCGGAGGCTTCCTCGGCAATGACGAAACGGTCGATCCCGCGGCCTTCGATCACGACGCCGACGGCTGGTGGATCGACGCAGTCCTGGGGCAAGTCTCCCGCCGGCTCAGGATCCAGATCGAGCGTTCGTCGGTCATCGAAAGCTGGGCCGGCCTGTATCCGAGCACCCCGGACCAACACCCGATCATCGATCGAACCGACGCCCGCATGGTCATCGTCGGCGGCTTCGCCGGCGCCGGGCTCATGCACGCGCCGGCTGCCGGGCTCCTGGCCACGGAGCTGATCGTTGACGGCGGGATTAACTCGATCGACCCCGACCCGCTCCGCCTCGAACGCCTCTCAAGGCCGATCGCGACGGCGGAGCGAACCGGCTTCTAGCGCTCGCCGACGGACTCGAGGATCAGCCGGACACGAGCCCCGTCATCGAACCGCCACGGCACAAGTCATATCCTGTGGCCATGAGGAACGGCGAGACCAAACTCCGATCCGCCAAGTCTGATGACGAGTGGCGCACCGAACTAACCCCGGAGCAGTACCGGGTGCTCCGTCAGAAGGGCACCGAGAGAGCCTTCAGCGGCGAGTTGTGGGATGAGCATCGGGCCGGTGTCTACCGGTGCGCCGGCTGTGACGCCGAGCTCTTCCGATCTGAGGCGAAGTTCGAGTCGGGTACGGGCTGGCCGAGCTTCTTCGCACCGAGCGATCCCGCCTCTGTCGCCACCGAGACAGACCGCTCCTTGTTCATGACCCGCACCGAGGCGACCTGCGCGGCCTGCGGCGGACACCTCGGTCACGTCTTTGACGACGGACCGAATCCGACGGGCCTCCGGTACTGCATCAACTCGGCCGCGCTGAAGCTCGATCCCACAGCCTGAACCGGCCCGAGCATCCGAGCAGGTCAGTGTCGTCCTGATCGAGGCCTCGGCACGATGACGTCATCGTGTCGACACGTCACAACAAGTCTGCGCGGTGCGCCGCCGCTCGGCGATCCGCTCGTTGTCAGCGGAGCGCAGGTTGCCGTGCGACAACACCACACGGGAGGCTTCGACTAGTTCGGCCTGCAACGACTTCGGCAACCTAGATTGCACGCGGCCTCGCGTACTTGAACTGGATACGGCTCCCGAGCTGCGTGCATGCGGTTTGCGATCGAGGGACTGAGCAGGTGTGCCCCCAAGGGGACTCAAGCACCCACCCGCTGTCTGAAGATGATGACGATCCCTTGGCCTGGTACGTCGCATGACCCGTTGGTGGGCCTGCGACGGTCGGGATCTAACCGTTACCGAACCGGATCGTGATCCGCCGGTCGTCGA
>VBFG01000185.1 GCA_005882635.1 Chloroflexota bacterium
AAGCCGGCCGTGCGCCGCCGCAGTGCCGCGACGTGCGGATGCGGCGCGCGGCGGAGGCCGAGCGCCTCCGGCATCGCGGTCAGGAGCGCCGTGCCGAGGTCCCACCCCGTGGCGACGAGGAGCTCGAGCATCTCGTCGAGCGACTGCGAGTCGGAGCCGTCCGCGGCCAGCAGCGGTCCGGCGTTGGCGAGCTCCGGGGGGATCCCGCTCGGCGCGACGAGGTCGCCGACCCGGCCGCGCACCTGCGCCCGGTTGCCACGGACCGTGTTGATCTCGCCGTTGTGGGCGATGGTCCGGAAGGGCTGAGCGAGCCGCCATGTCGGCTGGGTGTTGGTTGCGTAGCGCTGGTGGAACACCGCGTACGGCACGCGGATGCCCGGCGCCCGCAGGTCCGGGTAGAGGTCCGGCAGCCGCGCCCCGGCGACGAGGCCCTTGTAGACGATCGTCCGGCACGACGCGGACGGGACCGCGATCACGTCGCCGAGCCCGGCCGAACGGGCGGCCGCCTCCAGCCGGCGGCGCATGACGACGAGCCGCCGCTCGAACGCGGCGTCCGACAGGCGCGACCCCGACAGGCACGCCCCGGTCCGGGCGTCCCACGGCCGGTGGACGAAGACCTGGACGAACGCCGGCCGGCAGGCCCGCGCGGCACCGCCGAGCGCGTCAGCGTTCGACGGCATCGTTCGCCAGTCGATCGCCGTCAGGCCAGTCTCGCGGAGGACGTCCGCAACGAGGCGCCGCGCGGCTCCACCGCGGGCCCCCGCGCCGGTGCGGGGGAGGAAGAGCTGGACGACGCCCGGTCCCTCGGCCCCCAAGGTCGCGTCCAGGTCGAGCGACGCGAAGACCGACGGCGTCAGCGGCAGCGACACGCCCGCCCCGTCGGACGACGCCCCGTCCGCCCCGAACGCACCCCGGTGCGCGAGCGCGGCCAATCCGCGCAGAGCGAGGGGGAGAACCTCCGCGAGCCGCTTCCCACCTGCATCGGCGACGAACCCGATGCCGCACGCGTCGTGCTCGAATGCGGGGTCGTACAGCGGGGCCGGGTCCCGGCGGCGGTCGGATCGTCGCGGCGGCTCGATGGGCATCGTCTCGTTCGCTGTCCGGGCGCAGATCACGCTCAGAGTCAATCGAGGATCGTCATCCGGGGACCGGGCGGCAGCATCGGCGACGACGCGCTCACGATGCGATTCGGTGGCGATCCCAGCGCGCCGACACCGGCTCGACACCCAGCGTCCGACGCGCGGTTCGTCGCCCTTCACCGGCGACCGGTGGACGAACCGACCGCCCGGGAGGAGCCGGGCGGTCGGTCGATAGCCGAGCGGAGCGGCGGGTCCGGACGGGAGAGGCCGGACCCGGGCCGCTACGCCTGATAGGCAACCTCTCCGTGGATCGCGAGGTCGATGCCGAGCTCCTCTTCCTTCGCCGAGATCCGCAGGCCGAGGACGAAGTCGACCACCTTCACGATCACGAAGGTCGCCACGACCGCGTAGGCGATCGTCGCGGCGACGGCGACCAGCTGGGTCAGGACCTGGCCGGCGTTGCCGTCGATGAGGCCCTTGAAGTTGGCCTGGACGGCGGACGTCGCGAGGACGCCGGTCGCCAGGGCGCCGAAGACGCCGCCGACCCCGTGGACGGCGAAGACGTCGAGCGCGTCGTCGACCTTGATCCGCTCGCGGAGCAGAGTTGCGCTGTAGCAGAGACCGCCGGCCACGAGGCCGATGAGGATCGCGCCGCCCGGCGTGACGAACCCGGACGCCGGCGTGATCGCGACGAGCCCGGCGACGGCGCCGCACGCGGCCCCGACGACGCTGACCTTCCGCTTGTGGAGGTAGCTCGCGCCGACCCAGGTGAGGGTCGCCGCCGCAGCCGCGGTGTTGGTGACGATGAACGCGCTGGCCGCGAGCCCATTTGCGGCGACCGCCGACCCGGCGTTGAAGCCGAACCAGCCGAACCACAGGAGGCCGGCGCCCAGGACGGTCATCGGGATGTCGTGCGGCTCGAGGCCTTCGCCGTTGACGACGCGGCGCCCGATGAGGAGGGCGACGATCAGCGCCGAGAGGCCAGACGACGCGTGGACGACCGTGCCGCCGGCGAAGTCGAGCGCGCCGAGCTTGAACAGCCAGCCGTCGCTCGCCCAGACCCAGTGCGCGATCGGCGAGTAGACGAGGATGGACCAGAGGATCGTGAACAGGACGAAGGAGGCGAACCGCTTCCGCTCGGCGAAGGCGCCGGTGATCAGCGCCGGCGTGATCGCCGCGAACATCAGCTGGAAGGCAGCGAACAGGACGAACGGGATCGTCGTCGCGTAGACGGTGCTCGGCTCGAGGCCGACGTTGAAGAAGCCGACGAAGCTGAGGTTGCCGACGAGCCCGGGGATGCCGAGGAGGTTGGCGTCCGGCCCGAAGGCCAGGCTGAACCCGACCAGGACCCAGACGACGCTGACGATCGCCAGCCCGAAGAAGCTGTGCATGATCGTCGACAGGACGTTCTTGCGGCGCACCAAGCCGCCGTAGAAGAGGGCCAGCCCCGGCAGCATGATCATCACCAGTGCCGTGGCCATGAGCATCCAGGCGGTATCGCCGCTGTTCATCGATCCCGTTCCTCCTGCGATCGGCCGTCACGCCTTCGGCCGTTATAGCGGGAAGATGGGCGCCCTGCACAAAGGATTCGTCGTCAACTGGGGGAGGAAAAGCTTGCGATCCGGTAGCGGCGCCTTGAACTTGTGCCGTACGCACAAAGATTCACCGTCAAGGCCCGAGAACCGGGCGCGCCGTCGCCAAGGGCCCGATCGCCGGCCCTGGTATTTCCAGTTGGCCTGGCCGACCGCGGTCCCGCCGGCCGAGCCGGTCGCGATCGTCTGGCCGTAGGCGTCGTAGCGGATGGCGTTGACGACGGTCGTCTCGGTCGAGCTCAACGACGCCGCGATGTCGCCGTGGGGGTCGGGCAGGAACAGTTGACGGTGCTGCCCTGCTTGACCCCGAGCCGGTCGCCGGCGACGTCGACGATGCTGTCGGTGATGACCGGGCCTGAGCTGTTGCTGATCCGAGCGACCGTCTCGGTCGTTCCGACGAAGCTGTAAGTGTCGGTCGAGCCGGTGAGGTTCCGCTGCCAGGAGCGGCCAAGGGCGTCGAAGCTGAAGGACGCGTCGTTGGCCGTCCCGGTCGCGTCGATCCCGGTCAGCTTGCCGCCGAGGTCGTAGGTCATGGTCGTGACCCCGGTGCCCGTCTCGGCGTCGCCGGTCAGGTTTCCGTAGCGGTCGTACGCGAACGACCCTCGGAATGCTCGCCGAGGTGGTCACACGCAGATCAGCGGCGAGCCGGGTGGGATTCGAACCCACGACACAGGGATTAAAAGTCCCCTGCTCTGCCTCTGAGCTACCGGCCCGAGCGGCAAGCGTAGCGGACGGCCGAACCGTGGCCGCCTCGCTGATGACGCCGTACGGAACGCTCTACTCCTCGATCGACGCCTGCCGATCGCGGAGGTGGCGGCGGAAGGTGACGGACGGATCCTCAGCCCGCGCCCTGAGGTAGTCGGCGAAGCCGAACTGATCCCGCAGCGACGTGCCGGCACGAGCACGGTCGGCCTGGGCCCGCTCGGTCACGACGATCTCTCGGGCCGTCTCGACCACGGCGTCGATGTCGGCGGCAGAGACCGCGATGAGGCCGTCGTCGTCGACGAACACCGTGTCGTCGGCGGTGACGACGATCTCGCCGAGCGTGGCGCGGTCGAACGCATCGGCCGGCCGCGGGTCCTCCCGCCGTGGGCCAGCCGACAGCGTTCCGAGACTGAAGACCGGCAGCCCGATCCGCCGCAGCTCCGCCGTGTCGCGGTGAAGGCCCCACACGACGACCGCGGCGATGCCGGCGGCGGCGCATTCGAGCGCCACGAGGTCGCCAATGCAGCCCTCATCGAGCCGGCCGTCGTTGTCGATGACGAGCACCCGTCCGCGGGCGTCTCCACCCGCCCGCTCGAGGGCCTCGAGGAAGACGTCGACCGAGCCGACATGTCGGACCGGGAGGGCTCTGCCGGCGACGACGGATCCTGGGATGACCGACCGGAGACCGACGGGTCCGAGGCGCAGCGCCCGCTGGTGGCGGACCGCGGCGTCCGCGACCGCGGCGGTGGCGATCTCTTGGTATTGAGCCCCAGATCGGCTATCGTCTCTAGCCATGGCGCAGTCTGACTCCCATGTTCGCATCGGTCGCGCCGCCGAGATGCTCGGCGTCACCGTCGACACGATCCGGCGTTGGGCGGATGACGACCGGCTCCGGACGGTTCGATCGGACGGCGGCCAGCGCCTCGTGCCGATCGAGGAGGTGACCCGCCTGATCGGCGAGCGTCGCCGGGCCTCGACCGACAGGCCCATCGTCGCGCAGTCCGCCCGGAATCGCTTCGCCGGGATCGTGACGCGGATCGAGAAGGACCGGGTCGCGGCGGTCGTCGAGATCCTGGCCGGTCCCCATCGGCTCGTCAGCCTGATGACGGCCGAGGCGGTCGACGACCTCCAGCTGAGGATCGGCGACGAGGCGATCGCGGTGGTGAAGGCGACGAACGTCGTCGTCGAGGTCCCATCGGGTCGGGAGTCACGGTGAACCGCAGGCTGGCCGTCACCCTCGCCGGCCTTGCCATCCTCGTGATGGCCTGCACGGCGGGCCCGGCGCGGTCGTCGCCATCGGTCGACTCCTTGCCGCTCACTGTCTTCGGGGCGGCGTCCTTGAAGGGCGCCCTCGACCGGGTCAAGCCGGCCTGGGAAGCCGCCCATCCCGGGTCGGTGCTGACGATCTCGACCGACTCGTCGGCCGCCCTCGAGACGCAGATCGAGCAGGGTGCGCCGGCCGACGTCTTACTGTCGGCCGATACGTCGAACCCGAACAAGCTCGTTGGCGAGGGGCTCGCCGACGGCAACCCGGTCTCGTTCGCCGGGAACGTCCTAACCATCGTCGTCCCGGCCGACAACCCCGCCCGGATCGCGTCGCCGGCCGATCTCGCCCGGCGTGGGCTGAAGATCATCGCCGCCGGCGACGACGTGCCCATCACGACGTATGCCCTGCGAGTCGTCGCGAACCTTGCGAAGTCGACCGACGATCCATCTGCCTTCGAAGTGGCCTATGCCGCGAACGTCGTCTCGAGGGAGGACAACGTCAGGGCCGTCGTCGCGAAGATCGAGCTCGGCGAGGGCGATGCCGGGATCGTCTACGCGACCGACGCAAAGGCGTCGGCGAAGGTCGCGACCATCGCCATCCCGGCCGAGGCGAACGTTCCTGCGACGTATGCCGGCGTCGTCGTCAAGTCGTCTGCGCACTCGGCGACGGCTCATGCGCTCCTGAGCTGGCTGGCCGGCCCCGACGGGCAGGCCATCCTGGCGTCCTTCGGGTTCCAGCCGCCGCCGGCGGGCTGACGCCGTTGGTCGTCGCTCTCGCGGCCTTCCTCGCCCTCTTCCTCGGGCTGCCGGTCGGGCTGCTCGTCGTCCGCGCCGTCTTCGGCGGGTCACTCGCGGTGGCCCTCGGGAGCGGCCCGGTCGTCGACGCGCTGCTCCTCTCCCTGGGGACGACGGCGATCAGCCTGGCCTTGACGATCGCGATCGCCGCGCCGCTGGCGCATCTCCTCGCGCGACGGCGGTTCCGG
>VBFG01000186.1 GCA_005882635.1 Chloroflexota bacterium
ACCGCACGCTCTTCCCCATCCTCAAGTAGGACACCCGCGGAACGAGCAACGGGAGGCGCTCCGTGCCTCTCTTCTCGCCCGGTGCCACGCGCTCACATGACGGACTGGCCGACCTCGATCAGGTGGCCGTCCGGGTCGCGGATGTAAGCGCGGATCTCGCGGCCGTGGTCCTTTGGCTCGGTGAGGAACTCGGCGCCCTTTGCCGACCACTCCTCGTACGCCTTCTTGATGTCCGCGACCCGGACGTTGAGAAAGGCGCTCGACCGGTTCGGATCGGGAGGCGTCGTGAGGGTGACGGTGGGCTTGTCGTCAGTCGGGCCACCGCCCTCGTTGAGGATGAGCCACGAATTCGCCACCTTCATGATGACCGGGTCGCGCTCGATCAGCACCTGACCGTCAAAGAGCGATTGATAGAACGCGCGTGAGCGGTCCTGGTCGGACACCACGAGGAAGTGGGTGATCAGGAAACCTTCCCGCGGGGACGGAAAATCGTCTGGGTTCATCTGGACCTCCGAGTCTCGTTCCTGCGGCGACGATCACGCGCGGCAGGCTTGCGCTTCGGCGGTGAGGAGATTGCCGTGGTGGGGGCATGATGATGTCATGGACCCGCTGCCGATCGTGTCCTGGTCGGAGGAGGCCCGTCGAGAGCTACCCGCCAAGGCGCACGGTCGCCCTCTGATCCTCGATTATTTCTCGACGCGTTGCTGCGGGAGCAACGTGTCGATCGGCGACCTCCATCTACGTTGGACCGCGCCCGGCGAGCCGCTCGCCGAGGAGTATTGGCGGCTTGAGGCGCCCACGGGAATCGAGGCGTACGTTCAACGCGACCTCATCCGGATCCTCAAGGCTGCCGGTGGACAGATCACCATGCGTGGCTGGGCACGGTTCCGGCGCCCCACGGTAGAACTCGCGGACGGCGCGATGTGGTTCGACTTCATCGGCGCCTGCCGGACACGCAACCCGTTCGGCCATTGATCGAACCGTTGAGGGGGCTGCGGTCGTTCGAAACTAGCCGGAGCGTGTTTGCGAATCCCGTTGCACGCACGCACCGTACGCTCAATTTCGGTTGACCCTGCGCACCGACTGCGGGACGATTGTCGCCGACAAGGGGATCAGACGTGACGCGCGCCAGGCAGACCGAGTCTTGGCCCGCCGCGGGGATTTCGGCAAGCTCACCCGGCCTCAGGCCCCTCCGCCACGCCTCCGATCACAAAGGAGGTCGAATGGCAGCTGCACGTGTTCTTCGCTCGGCCACCGAACGCTGTTCCACGTTCGCTAGAACCGGAGAACGAGGACCGGGAGGGAGCCGCCCACCGCCTCCCTCTCGGCCCGGCAACGGGTGACCACCTGGTGCCGCGATGCGGCCAAGGTCACGAACGAGGCGCCGGAACTGACGTCTCGAGCGGACCCATGAGTCCGGGGAACGACCTTTCACTGTTTGGAGGACGCCACATGCGGATGCGAAACTTCACTCTGTTCTGTGGGCTGCTGTTGCTCGTCGGCGCGGTCGCGCCGTCCGTGGCCCTTGGTCACACGTCGAAGGCTGCCTACGACTGGCACGTCGGAGACGCATTGCTCCAGTCGATCGGCTTCCCCGTCGGCAACCAGGCGATGGCGCCCAACGGCGACGTCGTGACGATCGTGGGGACGGGCTCCTTCAGCGCCGATGGCAAGTGGGCGACCGGCGGCGGCACCTTCTCCCACCACGTCGCCGCGAGCGATGCGACGATTACCGGTACGTTCACCGCCGATCGCGTGATCAGCTTCCAGTTCTACGGCTGCGGCACCGAAGGGCTGCCGCCGAACTTCTGTGGGGGTCAACTCAAGCTGGCGATCACCGCGACGCCGGACTCCGCGCCGAGCGTTCACCTCGCCGGCGCGCTGACCATTACCTGCGAAGTCGGAGAGAGCGCCCCGCCCAGCGCGGTCGAGGGCGTCCGGGTGAACGTCTACGACGTCATCAATTTCAACAAGCCCGTGCCGGAGAGCGGCGCGAATATCTACATCCAGCCGTAGGCGGCGTCAGTCGCATCAATCAAGACCTCCCGCCGGCGCGCTCGATCTCTTCGTCAACGGACTGAACGGGTCGTGCGCGCCGAGCGGCACCTCGAGGCGCACCCTCCCTCCGTGAGCCTCCCCGATCGATCGCGGACAGAGGAAAGAAGGTCCCGGAATGCGCGCACCGGTCCGACCCCTGGTCGCTTTCGCCATATCGCTGAGCTTGGCGAACGCGATGGCGGCGCCTGCGTCGGCAGCGGCGGGCTTCGATGACGAACGGCCCGCGGGATACGACGTGACGCCGAAGCACCAGAGCAATTGGGAGCCGACGGTCGCCGTGGATCCCAACGTCCCGGACCGTGTCTACCAGCTGATCACCGGCATCAGCGCGACGGCCTGCAAGGGCCCGTGCCCCGGCACGAGCGTTCTCTTCCGACGGTCGACCGATGCCGGCGCGAGCTTTGGGCCAGAGACCTTCATTTGCGCAGCCGCCTGCAAAGGGATCGGCTGGCAGTTCGACCCTCAGATCCGTGTCGCAAACGATACAAACGCCGACTGCGGCTGCGGCACGATCTACGCCGCGTTTCTCGATCAGTACGACCCGGGCGTCGAGCTGTTCATATCGCACGACGGCGGCGACGCGTGGAGCGCGCCGATCACGATGAATGGCGGGCTGCGCTATATGGACAAGCCGATCCTCGTGATCTCACCGTCGGGCCAGGATGTGTACGTCGCGTTCAACGACAAGTTCGACAGCATGGTCGTCGCATCGCACGACTTCGGCCGATCCTTTCTCGAACCCCAAAAGGTCAACGACGATCACCTCTGGTGGTATGCGAACAACGGCGCGATCGCGCCGAACGGCGACGTGTACTTCGCACTCAGTGGCGAACGCAGCCTATCCGGACATGGGCATGACTTCGATGGGCCGACCAAGGTCGCCCTCCTCCGCTGCTCGGCATCGCCGACGACGTCCTGTGCCAACCCGCAGGTGATTCCGTTTGCCGACTCGGCGCCGCCGCCACCCTGTTCCGTACCCGGCTGCTACCCGGACTATTTCGCGGCGACCGGCGCCATCGCGATCGACGTCAACGGACAGATGGTGTTCGCCTACACGTTCTCCGGGGTCGCGAATGGACCGAAGTCGCTGGACGTGCAGACCTCGATCGATGGGGTCCAATGGAGCGCGTGGACCCTCGTGAACGGTGATGGCGACAGTAGCGTCCCCCAGATCGACAGGGGTCCCACTGCCGGGGACTTCCGCTTGGCCTGGCAGGACAATCGGACGGGCAAGTTCAATACCTGGTTCGCGAGCAGCTCGAACGGCGGCGCAACCTGGGGCAGCCACGTCCGGCTCTCGAACCTCGGGTCGGGTCCGCCGTACAAGAGCCCTGACGGATACACGTTCACCGACGGCGACTATTTCGGGATAGCGGTGAGCTCGACTGGGATCGCGCACGTCACCTGGGGAGAGGCCGACGGCTCGTCGCTCTACTGCTGCGGCGACGTCTGGTACACGAAGGGGTCCTGATCCCACTAACTGATCAAGCCCGAGACCCCCAACCCAGGCAGCAGAAACGACACGCCGCCGACACTCTCTTCAACGATTTGTCTTCCTGGGCTCGCAGCCATCGGGCTCCGAATCCACAAGACGTCGTCCTGACGTCGCCCTGCTAGCGTCTGCTCCGTTCAGCGGTGATGGATCCCGGCGTACGGGGGTCGGATCCGATCGGACCGCCAACACAGAAGGAGGCCCCGTATGCGGCGCGTCGCAGCGGTCGTGATCCTGTCCATCCTCATGCCATTGGCGTTCGCGGCGCCCGCCGCGGCAGCGAAACCGACCCGGGAATTCTTACCTGCCCCCGAGTTCGTCGAGTTCGCGGCTGGCGAGCTCTGCGACTTCCCGGTCCGGATCAATGTCCTGATCAACCAGGAGTACGGCACGACCTTCTTCGACGAGGCTGGTCAGCCGACTCGCACCATTGTCAGCGGTCGCCTCATCCTTGGGCTCGTGAACCTCTACACATCGAAGTCTGTGGTCGTCAACGCAAGCGGTCCAGGGCTGGTTGTGTACGAGGGAGACAACATCAGGGTGACGCTCAGAGGTCGATCACTGATCTTTCTGCCATCCGACCACATCCTGTATCTCAACACGGGACAGGTCGTCGAGTTCGGGAACGGCACGATCCAACCGGTCGTTCTTCCGGTGATCAGCCGGATCGGTCGTCGCGTCGACTACTGCCCGATCCTCGCCTGAACGTGCCCCCAATCGCCACACGATCCGGTCCGTCCGGCCACCGTCGGCTGATCAGAGGCTATCGCTACCGGGACAGGGGCTTCCCTGCGGCTGCTCGAGCCATTGAGGTCGTCACCGATCGCGGCTCGTATCGCCGGATGTCCTGCGTCGACCGAACCAGGGCCCGCAACGCCTCCAGGTCGCCGGACAGCAGGCCGTGCGCCCGAGCCTGAACGAGGACGTTGCCCAGGGCCGTCGCCTCCACCGGCCCAGCGACGACCGGCAGCTCGCAGGCGTCCGCGGTCAACTGGCAGAGCAACCCGTTCCGGGCGCCGCCACCGACCAGGTGGACCACTGCGACGGTCGCACCTGAGAGTCGGGCCGCCTCGCGCACGGTCTCCGCGAACTTCGCCGCGAGGCTGTCGAGGATGCAGCGGACGATCGCCGGGCGGGTCACGGGCGGGGGTTGGTCCGAACGGGCGCAAGCTGCCACGATCCTCGATTCCATGTCGCCCGGCGGCAGGAAGGCAGGGTCATCGGGGTTGATCCGCGGTCCGCCGACCGGCAGCTCCGCGGCGGCGATCAGGATCGCGGGAAGGGACTCGGCCGTGCCCGCCTGCTCCCACGCTCGGAGCGACTCCTGGAGCAGCCACAGCCCCATCACGTTCCGA
This sequence comes from Chloroflexota bacterium, assembly GCA_005882635.1. Classification (GTDB taxonomy): domain Bacteria; phylum Chloroflexota; class Limnocylindria; order Limnocylindrales; family CSP1-4; genus CF-46. The sequence continues at coordinate 4,906 of VBFG01000186.1, forward strand.
AGGAACCGGATCCGGTCGTCGACGCCGCCCTCGTTCGTGAAATTGGCCCGACGGCTGTCCTCGGTCACGATCGCCCGCTCCAGCTCAACGCCAACCAGGCCCCACGTCCCGCAGGCGACGTAGGCGAACGGGACGTCACCGGCAGGAACAGCCACGACGGCGGATGCCGTGTCGTGCGATCCGACCAGGGTCACGACGGTTTCGGACGCCCCATCCAGCTCGGACCGAACGTCCGGCCGGAGCGGACCGAGGACGTCACCGGGCGCGCCGAGCTGCGGGAACAGGCCGCGCGGCAGCCCGAGCATCGCGATGAGCTCGTCGTCCCACGTCCGGCGAGCGACGTCGAGCAGCGCGGTCGTCGAGGCGTTCGTGACCTCGGCGATGGCGACGTCCGAGAGCCAGAACGCGAAGAGGTCCGGGATCAGGAGCATCGTTCGCGCAGCGGCGAACGCCGGCATCAGCGCCTGGTCGGCGGCGAGTTGGTAGATCGTGTTGAACGGCAGATGCTGGATGCCGGTCCGGGCATACAGGTCGGCCGGCGGGATGGTCCGATGAACGGCCGGCACGACCGCCGTCGTCCGCTCGTCGCGGTAGTGGACGGGGTCGCTCAGAAGCGCCCCGCGCTCGTCGAGCAGGACGTGGTCCACGCCCCACGAGTCCACGCCGATGCTCACGAGCCCGCCGCTTGGGTCGGCGGCCGTCGCCGCAGCCCGCAGCCCCGTCCAGGCCTCGTGGTGGAGCCTCAGGACGTCCCAGTACAGCGTGTCTCGGACCCGGACCGGCTCGTTCGGGAAGCGATGGAGCTCGGTGAGTTCGAGCTCGCGCGGGGCGACCCGTCCCACCATCACCCGGCCGTTTGAGGCGCCGAGGTCGACTGCCGCGACGAGCCGCCCGATCATCGTCGGGTCACCCCGCCTCAGCGGAGGAATGCGGCCGCGACGCCCGCATCGACCGGAATGTGAAGACCCGTCGTCTGGCTGAGGTCGCCACCCGTCAGCGCGAACACGGCCGCGGCGACATGCTCCGGCAGGACCTCGCGCTTGAGCAGAGTCCGCTGCGCGTAGAACTCGCCGAGCTTGTCCTCGCTGATCCCGTAGGTCCGCGCCCGGTCGGCGCCCCAGCCCTTGGCGAAGATGCCAGAGCCGCGCACGACGCCGTCGGGATTGACACCGTTCACCCGGATCCCGTACTGCCCGAGCTCGGCGGCGAGGAGACGGACCTGATGGGCCTGATCAGCCTTCGATGCCCCGTAGGCAACGTTGTTAGGTCCGGCGAAGAACGCGTTCTTGCTGACGATGTAGACGAGGTCGCCGCCCATGCCCTGTTCGATCAGGATCCGGGCGGCCTCGCGCGAGACCAGGAATGAGCCGCGGGCCATCACATCGTGCTGGAGGTCCCAGTCCGCCGCCGTCGTCTCGAGGAGCGGCTTCGAAATCGACAGGCCGGCGTTGTTGACGACCAGATCGACGCCGCCGAAGGCGAGAACCGCTCGCTGCAGAGCCGCCGCCACCTGGGACTCGTCGGTCACGTCGGCCGCGACGCCGACCGCGACGTCGGTGCTGCCGAGCTCGCGCGCGACGGCCTCCGCGCTCGCCGCGTCGATGTCGGCGACGAC
>VBFG01000066.1 GCA_005882635.1 Chloroflexota bacterium
GAGCGCCCGCTATTGCGAGCTGCTGGATGATCCGTCGACCTTCGCCGCGATGACGATCGAGGACCTGCTCGACGCGGCCGTCCTTCCGGCGAGGACGACGGCGGCGCTCCGGAATCGGTATCTGCCCGAGTAAGCCCGAGCTACAGCCAGCCGCGGCGACGGAAGTAGACGAGCATCGATGTGGCCAGCACGCCGCATACGATCCAGAACGCCGGGTAGGCGATCGGCGACGCGTTCTCCGGGATCGGCATGTTCATCCCGTACACGCCGGCGAGGAACGTCAGGGGGATGAAGATCGTGCCGATGATCGTGAGCACCTTCATGATGTCGTTCGTCTTGTTCGAGACGACCGACACGTACGTCTCCGCCTGCGAGCTCGCGATCTCGCGGTACGACTCGATCAGGTCGATGATCTGGACGCAGTGGTCGTGGACGTCGCGGAGGTAGGTCTGGGCGGTGGGTGAGAGCGTCTCGTGGCGCTCCCGCTGGAGGTGCCCGATCAGCTCGCGCAGCGGCCAGGCGGCGCGGCGGATCGTCAGGAGCTCGCGCTTGACGCGGTGGATCTGCTCGAGGGTCGACTGGGTCGGCCGTTCCAGGACTTCCTCCTCGAGGTCGCCCAGCCACTCGGAGTAGCGCTCGAGGACCGGGAAGTAGCGATCGACGATCCCGTCGAGCAGCACGTAGAGCAGGAAGCTCGCGTCGTTCTCCCGGATCCGCGAGCCCGGCGTCCGGATCCGCTGGCGGATCGGCGACAGGTCCTGGCGATGGCTGCCCTGGAACGTCAGGAGCGTCGTCCGACCGAGGAACATGCTGATCTGGTCGCTGTGCAGCCGGCCGTCGCGCTGGTCGATCGTCCGGGCGACGATGAACAGGCGACCGGGCTGGTCCTCGTGGCCCGGGAAGTCCTCGGCCTTGGCCCGCTCGTGGGTCCGGACGACGTCCTCGATGGCCAGCGGATGGAGGCCGTACTTCTCGGCGAGGGCCTGGATGATGTCCATCTGGTCGAGGCCATCGACGTTGATCCAGCGGACGTGCGACCAGGCCGGCCGATGGCGAGCCAGGAATTCGCGAAGGTCGTCGACCTCCTGGATCTCGACCTGGTCCGGGCAATAGTCGATGCAGGTGACCGTGACCGGTCCGGTGCCGTCGGCGAGCCCGCCCAGCTCGGCGGTCTCGATCCCGCCGGCGGTCCCCGGCGCGGGCATCGACAGCCGCGGGACGTCCGATCCGGGTGCTTCCACGACCGCCGATTCGACCGAACCGCGCATCACCCGCCCAGTATGCGCACGGACGTGAACGCGGTCGGTCGCCGGAGCCTCAGCCCGCCCCTTCCTCGAACGCCCGCGCGAAATCCTCCGATGGCCCCGAGTGACCCGCCGATTCCTCGGCGGTGTGCGTCCGGGCGAACGCGAGGTGGGCGGCCTCGTGGCGGACGACGTCACGAAGCTCCTCGAGCGTCGTCCAGTTCGCGAACACCCAGATCAGGGTCGGCCGGTCGGTCGTGAAGGCTCCTTTGAAGCCGTAGCGCAGCCCGACTGCCGGTGGCGGGACGACGGTGTCGACGAACGCGATCTCCGCCTCGGGCACACCGAGCAGTACGCAGGCTTCAGCCAACGTGGTCAGCGCCGTCTCGACATACGCAGGTTCGGGGTTTGCCACCCGCACCTGATCGGACTGGACGTGCACGCCGCGACGGGCGAGCCACGAGAACTGCGGGAACCCCTCGCGGCCGATGGTGAACGTACCGTCACGGGAGTCCGACAGCTTGGCGATGCCGACGCGGGGCTGCATCCGCCCCAGTCTGGGGGCTTGACATGCACGACGTAGGCTCCGGTCATGACGACTGAAGCCCTGCCGACCGGGCCCGACCCGGAGGCCATCACGCACACCATCATCGAGACGTATCCCGAGTCGTACATGATCACGATCGACGGGGCGTCCTTCTTCTCGCTCGACGAGAAGCACTTCCCGAACTTCGCCACCATCGTCTGGAAGGACGATTTCGACGACGGCACGCCCTCGGAGCTGTCGCGGCCGGGCGTCTTCCGCCTGAACATCGGTGTCAGCCGCGAGACGTTCGAGCGGCTCGTCGGCTCCATGGCCGAGCCCGACTACGCGGCCTTCGATCGAGTCGTCCCCCACCCGGTCTACGCCCGCCAGCACTGGGTCTCGATCCTCAACCCGAGCGACGCTACGTTCCGCGACGTCGCCCTTTCGCTCATCGCCGAGGCGCACGACCGTCTGGCCGCCGCGCGTGCGAGGCACCGCGTTGCGCAGGGCTCGGCCTAGCTGTCGTGGTCTCGATCCGAATCACGCCTTGACCTGCATGATCGCAAGGGCATTCCGACCCGGGTCGATGATCCAGGCCATCCAGGCGAAACCGATGTCGGCGACTCCGTCCTCGGTCTTCAGACCCGGGTCGTCGTACTCCTCGATCGTTACCCCGCGGGAGCGCAGTTCAGCGATCTCCGCCGGAAGGTCGTCCACCTCCCAGCCCACCTGCGTCTGCGTGTCCGCCGTGCCCGTCGTGCTTCTTGACACGACGAGCTTGGTGCCGGCGCCGCAGCGGAACTCGATCGCGCCATCGCGCTCGAGGATGATCTCGAGGCCGAGTTGCTCGTGGTAGAAGCGGCGTGCGGCATCCAGGTCCTCCGCCAGCAGGACTGGGTGGATCGGGTTGTTGCCGAGCATGGGGTTCCTCCGCGATCACCTGGGTGCCTCCACCATCACCGCGACACGGGAAACGGTCAGGCGGGCTCGATCGACTCGTCGGCCTCGACTTCCTCGGCCGCCCTGGCGATCCGGCTGAGGTGGCTTGCCTCGACGATCGTCGGTCGGCCGTCGCGATCCTTCCAGCGCGTCTGGACCTGGGTCTCCTCGCTCTCGCCCACGAGGCGGATGACGACGTTGTAGCCGGACCCGCCGTGCTCGACCGAGTCGACCGTCGCCTCCGTCGCCGGCAGCGGGAAGAGCGCGAGGACCTCGCCGAGGTTCCGCCGGAGCTCCGGGCTGAAGCTGGCGATCGCGCTGTCGACGTCTCCGGCGACGAGCGCGTCGCCGAACGCACTGGCCTGGGTCCGAACGGCGTCGTCGTCCATCGATCTCCTCCGTAGCGAACGGCTGGGCAACCTATGGCCGGTTGGGGCCACATCTGAGACTCTAGAGCCATGTCGATCCGCCCGTTCTACGACCGCTGGCCCCAGTACAACCGCCGCCTCACGGAGATCGTCGGGGCGATGACCGACGAACAGCTCGCGATCCGCCCGGCGCCCGACCTCTGGCCCATCTGGGCGACGGTCGGCCACACGGCCGGCGGGCGCGTCTACTGGCTGTGCTCCGTCCTGGGTGAACCGGGCGCCGACGCGACGCCCTTCTCCACCACCAACGACGGCTGGGAGGATGACCTCGACCATCCGCGGAGCGCGTCCGAGCTCGTCACTGCGCTCGATACGACGTGGTCGATCGTCGATCGCGTGCTGGATCGCTGGACGCCGGACATGCTCGGCGAAGAGGTCGAGCGGTTCTACGGCGACCAGCGCCAGGTCCACTCGCGAAGCTCGATCCTGCAACGGATCCTGACCCACGACGCGTATCACTGCGGCGAGCTGTCGCAGACGCTGGGGATCCACGAGCTGCCCCAGATCGACCTGTGGCGACCCGACTGAGGACCTGGTTGACGACCGGGCGGATCATGCCAAACGGCGTGAGATCCAGGGCGTTCCTGGGCCTGTCTGCCGCGCTATTCGTGGCGTGCTCGGGCGCCCCGGCGCCGTCATCTTCGGTCGCGCCCTCGACCGCCCCGTCGCGAGTCGCGGACATCGTCGTCGGCGGCGATCGACCGGTGACGGTCCACGTTCCGGCGTCGTATGAGCCCGGCACGCCGGCGCCGCTCCTGATCCTGCTCCACGCCTACGGCTCCACGGGGAGCGGCCACGACCGGTACTTCCATGTCGGAGCGGCGGCCGCAGAGCGCGGCTTCCTGTATGCGTATCCGGACGGCACGACCGACACCAGCGGGAACCGCTTCTGGAGCGCGACGGACGCGTGCTGCGACTTCGATCGAACCGGCGTCAACGACGTGGCCTACCTCGACAGCCTCATCACCGCCATCCAGGCGGTCCTCGCCGTCGATCCGAAGCGGATCGACCTGATCGGCCATTCGAGCGGCGGGTTCATGACCTACCGGATGGCCTGCACTCACGCCGACCGGATCGCGGCAATCGCCAGTCTCGCCGGGGCGACGTTCGCCAACCCGGCCGACTGCGGCCCGAGCGGCCCGGTCGCCGTCCTCCAGATCCACGGCACGGCCGACGACACGATCGCCTACGACGGAGGGACGATCCAGGGCCTGGGCTCGGGCCGCTCGATGTCGTCCTACCCGGGCGCGGAGAAGACGGTCGCCACGTGGGCGCGATATGACGGCTGCGGCGACCCGGCGGTCGTCGACGAACGCGTCGATGTCGACGCCGACATCAGCGTCGCCGGCAACCCGGCCGAGGCGGCGGTGACGCGCTGGAGCGGCTGCCAGCCCGGCGGCGCGGTCGAGCTGTGGACGATCCCGAACGGGGGCCATGTGCCGAACATCTCCGCTGCGTTCCCTGACGCCGTGCTCGACTTCCTCGAGGCGCATCCGAAGCCCTGAGCCATGCCGCTCACCGACCGTCAGCTCAACCGGGCCACGCTGGGACGCCAGTTGCTTCTGCGCCGGGAGAAGCTCGCCGTGGTCGAGGCCGTGCATCGCGTCGTCGCGCTTCAGGCACAGGAGGCGGTCTCGCCCTACCTGGCGCTATGGAACCGCTTGAAGAGCTTCGACCCGGCCGACCTCGACCAGGCCTTCGCCGCGCAATCGGTGGTCAAGGCGTCGCTGATGCGGATTACGCTTCACGCCGTCGACGCGACGGACTACCCGGCCTTCCACCAGGCGATGCAGCCGTCATTGCGGGCGGCGCGCCTCAACGATCGCCGCTTCAAGGTCGCCGGGCTGTCGATCGACCAGGCCGACGATCTCGTCCCCCACCTGCAGAAGTTCGCGAACAAGCCGCGGACGAACGCGGACTTCGAGAGCTGGCTCGACGATCGGCTCGGCGTCCTGCCGCGGCCGGGAGTGTGGTGGGCGATGCGGACGTGCGGGCCGTTCTGGCACGCCCCGACGGGCGGACCGTGGTCGTTCGGTCCGCGACCGTCGTACATCGCGGCTCGCGCGCGGCCGAAGGGCGGCGACGTTGGCCCGTCCATGCAGGGGCTCGTCCGCCGCTACCTGGAGGGGTTCGGGCCGGCCACCGCCAAGGACATCGCCCAGTTCAGCACGATCTACGTGCCACCCATCCGCGACGCGCTGAGACCGCTCGTGGACGCCGGTGACGTCGTTTGCCTCGAAGGCGCGAACGGCAGCGAGCTGTACGACGTGCCGGGCGGCCTGCTCCCGCCAGTTGACTCCCCTGCCCCACCGCGACTGATGGCGATGTGGGACAGCGTCCTCCTCGCCTACGCCGACCGAGCCCGGATGATCCCGGCTGAATACCGGAAGCACGTCATGCGGAACAATGGGGACGTCCTGCCGACGCTCCTCGTCGACGGCTGCGTGGCGGGAGTCTGGCGCCCCGTCGAGCGTGGCATCGAGGCCACCGCCTTCCACCGGCTCTCCGATGAGGCCTGGAAGGGCCTCGCGGCCGAGGCTCGCGGCCTGCTCAAGGTCCTGGCCGACCGCGAGCCGACGATCTACCGCCGGTATGCCCACTGGTGGACGACGCTGCCGAGTGACGATGTCCGGGTGCTCCCCGGCTGAGGCTGGGTGGCCGCTCATGACATCGCGACGATCTGGCGCCTGCCGCTCCAATCGGCTAGCCCTGTGATCATCGTCATCACGGGCCCCATTGCGAGCGGCAAGAGCACGATCGCATGGGAGCTGGCTCGACAACTCGAGCGCGTCGGTGTCCGTGCCGCCGTCATCGACCTCGACCTCGTCCACGACGCGCTCCTGGCCGATGGGTCGACGCCTGGCGACGCGACCTGGCAGCTGGCCCGACGCCAGACGGCGACCGATGCGAAGGCGCTGATCGGCGACGGGGTCGCTGTGGTCGTCGCGGAAGGCTCGTTCAACGAGCCGAGCGATCGCGCCGCATTCGAGAAGGAGCTCCAGGCGGACGCCGCTCCGGTCTACGTGACTCTGCAGGTCTCGTTCAACGAGGCGCTGCGACGCGCTCGACCGGACCCCACCCGCCGCAAGTCGCGCGACCCTGAGTTCCTTCAGACGTACTTCGCCTCGCGGCGAGACGTCCTGGCCGCCGTCCCCGGGAGCGATCTTGTGATCGACACCGAGCGGACCTCAGCGGAGGTCGCCGTCGCGACGATCAGGCGCCGTCTTTCTCTCGACCCGAGAGGATGACCCGGAATCGCGCGAGGCGTGCGACCGACGACCGGTGACGGCTGCGCGACGGCCCAAGGCCATGATCGTCGCCGACGCGCCCGGGACATCGGCGCGGCACGGAGGACCGGAATGTCCGCCGAAGAGAACGCCGCCCTCGTTCGTCGGTACTTCGCCGAGTGCGTTGCCCGGCTGGGCGGCCCGGATCGAGACCGTGCCCTGGCCCTCGCCGATGAGCTGCTGACCGACGACTTCGTGATGTTCTACAACAACGACACGGACGAGGAGGCGGGCCACGGCCGGACGCATCACAAGGCGTTCCTGGTCACCCATGCCCGGAACTTTCCCGACGACCACTGGACCGTGGAGGCGTTGGTTGCCGAGGGCGACACTGTCGCGTGCCGCTGGCGGATCCAGTCGAAGCACGCCCGAACCGGCAGCTCGATCGACGTGCGGGCCGCCGACTTCTTCCGGGTCCGGGACGGACGATTGGCCGAGCTGCGCCGCTTCCTCGACTTCAAGGGCCTGGACCAGCAGAAGGTCCGGCCTCGCACCTGAGACCCTGCCGGACCGGTCCGCGCTCACGCCGAGTCGTGGGCGATGTACGCGAACTGCCGCCATAGCAGGACGACGAGCACTGCTGAGCCGATGAAGCCGAACCAGAACGGCGCCGTGATCCCGAACGTGCGGGCGAGCGCGCCGCCCAGCGGCGTCCCGACGACGATCCCTCCCATGATCGCGACGCGGTAGACGCCGCCGACCCGGCCGAGCAGCTCATCGGGTACGGCGCGCTGCCGAACGACGGTTGACGTGGTGCCCCAGACGAAGGCGTGGGCGCCGAACACGACCAGCCAGCCGAGTGCCACCGCCGCCGATGTCGTGATCGCCAGGATCAGGTGGGTGAACGTCTCGATCAGCAGCCCGACCCGCATGATGTCGCCGAGCGCGAAGCGACGCTCCAGCGCGCCGTACGACACCGTGCCGATCACGCCGCCGACCGCGATCGCCGAAGTCAGCAGGCCGAACCCGACCTCGTTCATCCCGAGCCGATCGCCGGCATACAGGACGAGCACGGACCAGGCCGCGCCGTAGGTGACGTTGAACGTCAGGATCGTCAGGGCGAGCGTCCGCATCGGCGGGTGGGCGAGGAGCCAGCGGATCCCTTCGATCATCTCGGAGCGGACGCCGCTCCCGTCGTCCGACCGCTGCCTCGGGCTCGTGACGACCCGCGAGATCAGGGCCGCGCCGAGCGCGAAGCACAGGGCGTTCGTCGCGAACGGGATCGCCGGGCCGACGGCGAACAGGAACGCCCCGATCGGCGGCAGGAGCAGCTGGTTGCCGAGCACGAACGAGCCCTGCATGCGGGCGTTGGCGATGCCGAGGTCGTCGCGAGCCACGAGACCCGGAAGGAGCGCGCTGCTCGCCGCATCGGCGAATGTCTCGGCGGTGCCGAGGACGAACAGCGCGGCGAGGACCAGGACGATGGTGACCGTCGAAGTCACGATCGTCAGAACGAGGACGGAGAGGACGATCGCACGGCCGACGTTCGCCACGACCACCATCCGCCGCCGCTCGTATCGATCGGCAGCCACCCCGCCGAGCACCCCGAACAGGAGCACCGGCAGGTACTCCATGAGCAGGCCCAGCGACACGAGGAACGGGTCGCGGGTCTGGGACGCGACGAGGAGCGGCCCGGCCGAGATGACGACGCCATCGCCGATCTGGTTGACGATCGTCGCCGACAGCAGCCAGCGGAAGCTCCGGCCGAGCCGGACAGGCGCGACCGTCTCGATGATTCGCGCGGGGATGGCGGGCAACGGCCGGAGGATAGCAACCGGGCGATCCGGTGTTCGGGGCACCACGGCCGACGCCGCCGACCGGGACCGAACTTGTGCAACGCCGCCCAAAGTCCGTACAGTCCGACTCGGCGCCAGTCGCGTGACTGGCTGGAGGGAGGGACAGATTCCGATGTCGACGCGTCGCACCTTCTCCGCCGCGGGGGCCTAGCCGACGCGCCAGTCCCACGGTCTTGCGCGACTCGTCGTAAGCCTTTGGAGCCTGCCTGCGATCGCGCTCGCCGGATGCGATCGGGCGACTCCCATCCCAGCCGGCGCCCAGGTCGTCCACGTGGTGATCGCGGACTCGAGTGTGGTCCTCCAGCCCGCGACAGTTCGCGCCGGAGACGTCTATCTCGTCCTCGACGCGCCGCCTGACGGCTCGCTGAGCTTCATCGCTCACCAGGAGACCGAGAGCGCGCCGCCAGGGCCGCTGAGCTCCGACGACCTCGACCGGCTGCGCCGCGGCGACACGATCCACACGGCCACCACGGGCGTCGATGCGGGTGGCTGCAGCCCGGCTCAGAACGCCGAAGACCGGGGGAAGATGGGCCCGTGCGGCAACGTGCTGAAGGTCGTCGTCGGCCCCGGCGCCTACGTGGTGGTGGGCGGCTCGCCGGACCCGGATCCGCAGACCGGCGAGCTCGCGCCGCTCGCCGTGCTCACGGTCGTGCCCTGATCAGCGCCGTCCCGGACTGACCGCAGTCCGTCGCTCGGATCGTCACGTCGTGATGATGAGAACCTTGCCCTTCGGCTTGCCGTCGTCGACGTAGCGGAGCGCCTCGACGATCTGGCTCAGCGGGAAGCGCCGGTCGATCACGGGCCGGACCTTCCCGGCCGCGATCAGGTCCTTCAGCCGACCGACGTCGTCGGGCGCCGCGTTGAACGGCCTCCACCAGATCAGCAGCCCCATCGGCTTGCCGGCCGCCCGGGAGATCACCGGCCCCAGCAGCAGCGCACCGAGGATCGGGAGGCCGGTTCCGCCGAGCGTCACGTACACGCCGCCAGGACGAAGGGCATGGCGGACCGCGAGCAGGGAGTGGTGGGAGTCCGTGTCGACGATCCAGTCGTAACGTTCTCCGGTCCTCGTGTAGTCGACCGCGGTGTAGTCGATCACGTGATCCGCGCCGAGCGACCGGACGAACTCGACCTTCTCCGTGCGGCAGACGCCGGTGACCTCGGCTCCCATCGCCTTGGCGATCTGGACGGCAAACGGCCCGACGTTGCCCGATGCCCCGTCGATCAGGACATGGCTGCCCGGTTCGATCGTGCGGCCCTTCCGGAGGCGCAGGGATTGGAGGGCGAGGATCGCCGAGTGCGGAAGGGTCGCCGCATCCTCGAACGACATGCCGTCGGGGATCAGCTGGAATGCCCGCTCCGGAGCGCATGTGTACTCGGCGAAGGCGCCGGCCCCGAACGAGAACATGTCGCCGAATACGCGGTCACCTGGTTTGAACCGGGTGACGGCCGGGCCGATGGACTCAACGACGCCGGCGACATCGATCCCGACGGCGTGGTTCCTTGGGGCGCGAATGCCGATGATCAGGCGGGCGAAGGCGGGTCGAGGACCGAGGCCATCGAGGTCGGCCCGATTGACGGAGGCGGCTTCGACTCGGACGAGCGCCTGGTCGCCAGCCGGGACAGGCATGTCGACGTCCTCGACGCGGACGATCTCGGGTGGACCGTAGCGATCCCGGACGGCGGCCTTCATGACTCCCTCCTGCTTGCCCGATCTGAGCCGTGCCCGCTCATTGGACCCCGTCGGTCGAGCGCGAGCAATCCGGCCAGCCACCCGGGCCCTGACTCGGGATAGCCCCACCCAAAGACGCCCGGTCGCCGGCTGGCCGCGTGACCTCCCGCCTCGCAGATTGAGAACCGGCACGAACGTTCGGTCGTCAGGCCGGGCCATGTCAATGCCGGTAGCGCGCTCTGCCCGAGCGCACAGCGGCGTCGCGACTCGCATGCGATCGTGACGCCCAGAGGGAAGGACAGCCCATGAGGGTCAATCGCAGGTTCTTGTACACCGGCGTGTTCCTGACCGGCGTCGGCGGCATCCTGGTCGCCGCCGACCTCGGGATCATCGACACGGCGACGCTGACGGACGCGCTTCGACTGTGGCCGCTCGCGATCGTCGCGATCGGGCTGAGCCTGGTCGCGCGGCGAACACGGTTCAGCCTGCCGGGAGGGGTGCTCGCCGCGGCCATGCCGGGCGTCGTCCTCGGTGGAGCGCTGGCCGTGGCGCCGCGGTTCGTCGGCGATTGCGGTGCGCGCGGCGAACCGCCCGCCGCCGTGCGGCAGCAGGGCACGTTCGACGGGCCTGCCACCGTCACCATCGAGGGTGGCTGCGGGTCGATCAACGTCAGAACCGCGCCCGGGAACGCCTGGCAGCTGTCGTCGGTGAACACCGCCCGACGGGTGCCGAGCATCCATTCCTCGGCCCAATCGCTCTCGATCGACACGATCGGGGAGGACGGCCTGAACCTGCTCAGCGCCGGTCGAGGCACGCTGGACGTGACGCTTCCGGACGGCGATATCGCCGGCCTGTCTCTGACGGTCACGGCGAGCCACACCCGGGTCGACCTGGCCGGTGCGCGTGTCGCCGACCTGGATCTCACGGCCAACGCCTCGGAGGTCGTCGTCGACGCGTCGGCCGGCTCGATCACGAGCCTGTCCGGCGACGTCAACGTCGGGATGCTGTCGATCCATCTTCCGGCGGGCAGCGACCTCACCGGGCGGTTGAGCGTCGGGGGCGGTGATCTCCAGATCTGCACGCCGCCCGGGATCGCGCTGAGCGTCACGACCCGAAGCGGGCCCAAGGAGGTCACGGTCGACGGCCTCCGCCAGACCGAGTCACGTTGGCAGAGCCCCGACTATGCCTCGGCCGCCCATCACGCCGACCTGACGATCAGCGCCGAGTTCGGCGCCATCGAGATCAACCCGATCGGAGGATGCAAATGAACCGCCGTCTCTATCGTTGCCGCGAGAATCGACGCCTGGCCGGCGTCGCTGCCGGGGTCGCCGAGTACTTCGAGCTCGACCCGACCCTCGTGCGGGTGCTGTGGTTCCTGTCGATCTTCGTGGGAGGACTGGGGATCTTCCTGTATGTCGGCCTCGCGCTCATTGTGCCGCTCGAGCCGATGTCGGCTGTGACAGCTGGAACCGCTGAACCGGCGGACTCGCCCGCCGGTCACGAGGTCGCGAGCGTCGCCGGCGTCGGGCCCGAGGGCCACCATCACGCCCAGGCGGGGCGCGAGACCGGCCGGCTGTCGATGTTCGTCGGCGTCGTCCTGATCCTGTTCGGATCGCTGGCGCTCGTCTCGGTCCTCCTGCCGGGCTGGGAGCACTCGTGGCGCTACCTGTGGCCCGTGTTCCTCGTCGGAATCGGAGCGTTCCTGGTCGCGGGGGCCGTGCGGCGGGCGTCGAACGGCTCGTGATCGCGCGGTGACCCGGCTGTGACCTACCCGTGATCGGTGCGGCCATCCTGGCGACCGGGCTGCTGCTCGTCATCGCCGGGTTGACGGCGGCCCGGATCCCCGGCGGGGCGACGTTCGCTCGGCCGGGGATTGCCCGCTCCCGGGACGCTGCCGGCGAAGCCGGTCGTGGGCTGTTCGCGTTCGCCCGACGGGCGCCGAACCCCGTCCGGGCGTTCGTGCTCTCGCCGGTCCATCCGGAGACGTGGCGGGCGAACGGAGCCATCGCCCTGGGGCTCCTCACCGGGATCGGTGCCGCTGCTCCGATCCTGGCGGCGCTGTCCACGGGCCTGACCATCCTCCTGGCCGGCATCGGGATCGTCTTCATCGCCATCGCGATCGAGGGATCACGGCTGGCGGCCCGGATCGAACGCTGGCGGGCGTTCGCCGGCGAAACGGCTCGGCCGGCGCCGCACCCCTATCGGCCGCTGCGCGGTGGCATCGTCGACCTCCTGCGGGCCGAGTTCGCCGACGAGAACCGCTGGCGGGACGTGCTCTACGTCGCGATCAACCTGCCGCTGTCAGTCATCGAGTTCGCCGTGGCGGCGACGTTCTGGACGGTCGGGCTGTCCCTCCTGACGACGCCGATCTGGTACGACCCCGCGGGAGGGGCGTCGCTGCCTGCCTTCCTCGGGCCCTTACTAGGCCACGATCCGCTGGCAGTCACCGTTCGGACGCTCGCAGGGGCAGCGCTGGTCATGGTCGCCGCTTCGATGTCGCAGCTCCTG
>VBFG01000067.1 GCA_005882635.1 Chloroflexota bacterium
AACGTCTCGAGCAAGATCACGACCGGCGGCGAGCGGGGGCTCCTCGGGCTGGCCTTCCACCCGGGGTTCGCGACCCACCCCTACGTCTACGTGAACGACACGGACGTCAACGGCAACACGTCGATCACCCGGTACACGGTCGGATCGAACCCCGACGTGGCGGACCCGGCGTCGGCGCTCCACATCGTGACGATCGGCCAGCCGTACGCGAACCACAACGGCGGCAACCTCGCCTTCGGGCCCGATGGCTACCTGTACATCGGCATGGGCGACGGCGGCAGCGCCGGCGATCCGCAGAACCGGGCGCAGAACATCAATTCGCTGCTTGGCAAGATGCTCCGGATCGACGTCGACCACTTCAACGGCTCGGTCCATTACACGAACCCGTCAACGAACCCATATGTCGGCCGCACGGGTGCCGACCAGATCTGGTCGATCGGTCTCCGCAACCCGTGGCGCTGGTCGTTCGACCGGGTGACGGGCGCCCTGTGGATCGCGGATGTTGGCCAGAACCGGTGGGAGGAGGTCGATCGCTCGACCCGCAACGGGACGACGCCGGCCGGTCGCGGCGCCAATTACGGCTGGCCGATCCTCGAGGGACGGGCGTGCTACCGCCCGCCGTCCGGCTGCTCGACGGCGGGCAAGGTCGCGCCGCTCGTCGTCTATCCCCACACAACGTCGGCCGAGCCGAACTGCTCGGTGACGGGCGGATTCGTCTACCGCGGCTCCGCCTACCCGATCCTCCAGGGCGGCTACATCTTCGGTGACTTCTGCTCCGGCCGGATGTGGATGGTCTCCGCGACGGCGCCGAGCCCGACGTCGACCGTCCAGGTCTGGAGCACGAGCGCCCGGCCCAAGCTCGCGATCAGCTCGTTCGGCGAGGACGACGCCGGCGAGCTCTACGTCTGTGACCTCGCCGGCGGCCGTGTCTACAAGATCAGCGCCACCGTCCGGCCCTGACCGGCCGCAACAGGCGACGAACGCAGTTACGTGGCGTTGAATTCGCGCCAGGCGGCCGCCAGCAGGTCCGGATCGGCATAGAGGTCCCACGCCGTCTGGGCGACGAGGATGGCGGCGAGGACGGTGGTCCGGTCTGCCGTCGACGTCGCCGCCGCCGCGCGGAACCTGATCGAGTGGCCCGGCGTGCCCTCGGGCGCGATCGACAGCTCGGGGTGAATCGTCGGGCAGACCCAGCTGACATTGGCCATGTCGGTGCTGCCCGAGTTCGGGTCGGGGCCCTGATCGGCGATGCCGTAGGCGGCGGCGTTCTCGACCCACCGCCCCTCGAGGGTCGGGTTGGGCTTCATCGTCTTCGCCCCACCGCTGAACGTGACGTCCGCCGTCGTGGCGGTCGCCCGGGCGGCGGCGTCGACCAGGTCGCGGAAGCGGTCGGCCATCTCGCCGTAATAGGCCTGATCCGCGCTCCGCAGCATGAACCACGCCTTCGTGCGCTCCGGGATGATGTTCGCGGCCGTGCCGCCCTCCTGGATGATCCCGTGGACGCGGGCGTCCGGCCGGAGCTGCTGACGCCATAGCCCGACCGAGGTGAAGAGCAGGATCATCGCGTCGAGCGCGTTCTTGCCGCGCCATGGGTCCGCCGAGGCGTGTGCCTGGAGACCGTGGAACACGACCTCGACGTCCTCCGACGCGAGCGGGAACGACTGGACGTGGCTCCGGTCGCACGGATGGAAGAGGAGCGCGGCGTCGACCCCGGCGAAGAGGCCGTCGTCGATCATGATCTGCTTGCCGCTGCCCCGCTCCTCGGCCGGAGTCCCCAGGAAGACGATCTCGCCCGGCAGCTCATCGGCCAGCGCGGCGAGGGCGATCGCCGCTCCGAGGCCGCTCGCCGCCATCGTGTTGTGGCCGCAGCCGTGGCCGAGCCCCGGCAGTGCGTCGTACTCGGCGAGGATCGCGACCCGCGGGCGCTCACCGCCGCGACCGCCCTGCCGCGTCCCGCGCACCGCCGTCGCGAGGGAACCCACGGGATGCTCCACCGTGAAGCCGTGACCGCGCAGCGCATCGGCGATCCAGGCCGACGCCTTCGTCTCCTCGAACGCCGTCTCCGGGTTCGCGTGGATCCGGTGCGACAGGTCGAGGATCTCGTCGCACCCGGCCACGACGGCCCGGGCGAGCCGCCGCTTGGCGTCCGCGTTCGGGGCCGCCGGTTCGACGTCGCCGAGCTCATCGATGGCGTCCGTGCTCGGAACGGTCACGTTTCCTCCTCACGTGGGTCGGGACCCGCCGGCCGCGGGTCGACGGGCCTTCGGGTCACCGCTCGACGGAGAGCGTCACCTCGGCGACCAGGATGAGCGCGATGATGAACAGCACGATCGACGGCTGGAACACCTGTAGCAGCCGCAGGACGACGAACGCCGCGGCCACGACCGCGACCCACATCCCGCGTCGGATCGCCCGGGTCCAGTCGCCGCGATAGGCGATGCGGCCGTGGCGTCCGAACACCGCGAGCCAGAACAGCGGAATGGTCGTCAGCCCCACGGCGAGCCCGATGAGAAGGGCGCCGATCGACCCCGCGGCCGGGTCCACCCGGGGGTCGCGCGTCGTCGTCACGAGCGCGACGAGGATCCACACGACACCGGCGGCCGCGAAGAACCCGAGGTTCGTCAGTCGGTCGCGGGCTTCCATGCGGCGACCAGTCTACGGGCCGGCCCTCAGGGAACGACGGTCGAGGCGTCGGGGCCGACGGCCGCGAGGAGATCCGCGGTCTCGATCGGCTTGAGGAGAACCGTCGCGACGATCGAGGTGTGCTCACGTGCGGCGGCCGCCCGCTCGGGATCGCCCGTCATCATCACGACGCGGATCGCCGGGCGCATCGCGAGCAGCCGCGCCGCCA
This sequence comes from Chloroflexota bacterium, assembly GCA_005882635.1. Classification (GTDB taxonomy): domain Bacteria; phylum Chloroflexota; class Limnocylindria; order Limnocylindrales; family CSP1-4; genus CF-46. The sequence continues at coordinate 2,852 of VBFG01000067.1, forward strand.
GCTCGATCCCGGTCATGCCCGGCATCTCGATGTCGGTCAGCAGCACGGACGGCCGGACCCGACCATCGACCACGAGCCGGAGCGCTTCCTTGCCGTCGCCGGCCAGGACGAAGCCGATGCCGGCTCGCTCGAGGACGCGAGCAACCCAGGCGCGGACCATCGGCTCGTCGTCGACGACGAGCACGACATGGTCCGTCGCGCGCCCGAACGGCGAACCGTCCGCGGCCCCCTCCTGCGGCGCGTCGCCGCCCATCGGCGATCCGTCCTCCAGTGCCCGAGAGGCTGTCGCGTGCGCCACCGGCAGCGGCGGCGGTGCATCGTCGCTCCGGGCCGTCAGGCCCGCCAATGGGGCGAATGCCCTATCCGGACCGCTCGGCGACCCTCGGCCCGACCCACGCTAGGTGGCGGTCGAGGTCCGCAATCGAGTCGAGCTCGAGATCGGCCCGGATCGACGGCGGGCGGTCGCTCGTGGGAAGCGGCGTATCGGCTGGTCGGCCCGAGACCCACGCCGTTCGCCAACCGACGGCGGCAGCGCCCGCGACGTCGGCCGCCCAGTCGTCGCCGACGTGGAGGATCGCGGAAGGAGCCGGGTCGCCGAGAGCCGAGCGGGCTGCCGCGAAGATCGCCGGGTGCGGCTTGATCACGCCGACCCGCTGGCTGATCACGACCGCTCGGAGGAAGGGGCGCCAGCCGCGGGCGTCGACATAGCGATCGACGGTCGCGGCCAGGGGCCAGTTCGACAGGATCGCCAGGCCCCGGCCGCCGTCCGCGAGGCGGACCAGGAGGTCATCGACGCCGGGCGCGGGCGGCAGGCCCTCGACGAAGGCGTGGCTGTAGGTCTCGATCGTCGTCTCGATCTCGGCCGCGTCCGACAGCTCGGCCGCTCGGGCCTGGTCCCAGGCCTCGTCGGGCGGTGGTGGCGACATCCCGCGCAGGCGGGCGAAGACCCGGACGAGGCGCTCGGCGAGGTCGACCTCGCGGAACGCCGGCACGTCCTCGCGGAACTGTCGCTCGCGCTCCTCCGCCCAGGCGATGAGGAACGCCTCGCGATCGATCGACGGATCCGCCCTCGCAACGGCGCTCGCGGTCAGCTCGACCACCCGACGGAAGGCACCGCGACTCACCGGGACGAGGGTGTTCCCGAAGTCGAACGTGATCGATTCGATCCCCGCGAGCGTCGCCGTCACGTGGCCACGCTCGACGGACAGATCGCGCGGAACGGGCAGTAGCCGCACGTCGTCCGGTCCGGCTTCGCGGTGTAGTCCCGCGCCCGCATCCCGGCCGCGGCCGCGGCGATCCGCTGGCGCGCCTTTCCGAGCCGGCCCGGGTCGACCCCGACCCGGCCGGTCACGCCGGTGTCGAGGAAGTGGAGCGCGACCGCGTCGGGTAGGCGTCCGGTGACCGCCTCGTAGCCCATCGCGTAGATCTGGAGCTGGAGCGATTCGCGCGCCCGCTGGCGAGCCTTCGCCGTCTCCCGCACGTCGCTCGTCTTGTAGTCGGTGATCGTGACCCGCTCGCGGCCGGTCAGCTCGAGGGTCGGGGCGACGGAGTCGGCCAGCGGCGTCGATGGCCCGACGACAAGCACCGGCTCGCCCGGATCGGCCGGCTCGATGTCGACGCGATCCCACCGCCCGCGGACTCGGTCACCGCCGAGCGAGAACGAGAACTCGCGCTCGACGTAGGCGGGGATCACCGCGCCCGGCTCGAGCTGGGCGGCCCGGAACCGGCGGAGCGTCTCGCGCCCCGCCGCCAGCCGAGCCTCCTCGTGGTCCCGCGACAGGAAGCCTTCGTTGGTCCACGCGGCCTCGAACGCCGCACCGAGCTCGTCGTCGGTCATCACCTCGCCGCGGGCGTGGCGGCGGTGGAACTCCTGGACCGCCCGATGGAGCGCCGCGCCGTAGACCATCGCGTGATGGGGTGGCACCGGGACCCGGACCACGTGCCCCAGCTTGAACTTCAATGGACAGGTCAGGTAGTCGTCGATCGCGGAGAACGAGAGGACCAGCGGCTCGCCGGTCGCTCGGTGCTCGGACCGCGGCGGGCTCGGCATCGGCTCGCCGGCGGCGTCGATCCGCTCGAGCGCCGTGGCGGCCCGCGCGGCCGGATCCGTCGACGCCGGCGGCAGGTCGAGGGCCTCGAGCACGAACGGCGAGAGCCGCCGCGAGCCGAGGCCGCCGTAGTCGGCCGCGTGCGACAGCACCACCTCGTCCCGGGCTCGGGTGAGGGCGACGTAGAAGAGCCGGCGCTCCTCCCGGAGATGGACCTCGTCGTCGGTCGCCGGCGGTTCACCGACGAGCTCGGGTGGCATCGCCAGGGGCTCGCGCCGGCTGGCGGTCGGGAAGCGGCCGGCCACGAGGCCCGGCAGGTAGACGATCGGGAACTCGAGCCCCTTCGCCTTGTGGACGGTCAGGACCGCGACCGCGTTCACGTCGGGGTCGAGCTCGGCGGTCGCCGGGTCGTCGCCCGCCTCGATCAGCGTCTGGAGATGTCGCGCGACGAACGAGGCGCGATCGTCGGCGAGCAGCGCCGACTGCGACCGGATGATCTCGAAGAAACGGGCGATGTTGCGGAGGGTCTCCTCGGCGGCGACCGATGGCGTCGCGGCCAGCCGCCCGAGCGTCCCGGTCTGCCGCAGGAAGGCGTACAGGACCTCCGCAGCGGGCCGCTCGTGCGCCAGCAGCGAGAGCTTCCGGAGGTCTTCGACCAGGCGGTGAACGCGGGCGCGAGACTCCGGGGCGATCCGGAGGATCCCCGGCTGACGGTCGAGCTCGTCGAGGACGTCCCACAGGGTCCGGTTCCGTCGCCGCGCGCTCGTGACGATCGCGGTCAGGTCCTCGCCGCCGAGGTCATACGGCTCGCCCGTGGCGACGGCGTACACGTCGACCGACGAGCCGAGGTCGGCGATCGCCCTGAGGAACGCGAGCAGCCGGCGGACCTCCGGCCGAGCGTAGAGGCCGGCCGATCCGGAGAATCGCCACGGGACACCCGCCGCGTCGAGGCCGCGCAGGATCGGTTCGGCGTGGCCGTTCGCGCGGACGAGCACGGAGATGTCCCGCGGCGCCATCCCGGCCCGGATCCTCCCGGCGATCTCGCCCGCGATGCGATCCGACTCGTCGCCGCCCGACGGGTGCACCTCCAGCCGGATCGTCCGGCCCGCCGGATCGGTCGACCGCTCGGCAGTCAGCCGCTTCGGGATGCCGGCTCGGGTCTCGAGGCGGTCCGGGTCGTTGAACTGGATCAGCCGGTGAGCGGCCTCCAGGATCGCCGGGCGCGATCGGTAGTTGCGCCGCAGGACGATCGTCCGCGTCGTCGCGTACCGCTCGCGGAACCCGAGGATGTTGCTGATCGCCGCGCCCCGGAACCGATAGATCGACTGGTCGTCATCGCCGACCACGGTCAGGTTGCGGTGCGGCTCGGCCACGATCGACACCAGCTCCGACTGGGCGCGGTTCGTGTCCTGGAACTCATCGACCAGCACGTAGCGGAACCGCGCCTGGATCTCGGCCCGTGCCTGGGCCGACTGGCGGACGAGCCGCAGGGCGAGCGCGACCTGGTCGCCGAAGTCGATGCACCCGCTCGACGTCAGGAGCTCCTGGTAGCGCCCGTAGGCTGCCGCGAGCTCGACCTGGCGCCGGGCGCGCTCGGCGAGGACGGCATCGCCGGGTGTCTCCGCCGCGGCCGCCGCGAGGCCGTCCGCCCAGGCTCGGTACTCCGCAGGCGACACGTTCTCGTCCTTGCATCGGCTGAACAGCGCCGCGAGGGCGCCCAGGAATCGCGTCGGGTCGCCGAGGGGCCGGTACTCGTCGAGATCGAAGGCGAAGAGGTGCTCGTGGAGGAAGATCACCGTCTCGGCCCGGCTGAGGACCCGGACGTCGCTCGGCAACCCGAGCTCCAGCGCGTAGTCGCGGATCAGGCGATCGCCGAACGCATGGAACGTGCCGATCGTCGAGTCCGTGTAGCCGTACGGGACGAGCTGGTCGACGCGGAGCTGCATCTCGGCGGCGGCCTTGTCGGTGAAGGTCAGGGCGAGGATCTCCGACGGCTTGGCCCGGCGGGTGGCGACCAGCCAGGCGATCCGCCGGGTGATGACCTGCGTCTTGCCGGTCCCGGCCCCGGCGACCACGAGCAGCGGGCCCTCGCCGTGGGTCACGGCCCGGAGCTGCTCGGGGTTTAGCCCGCCGAGGAGCGCGTCGAGCCCGGCGGGCGGGTCGCCCCCGGCGCCGGCCGGGGCATCCGCGACGAACCCATCCCAGACGGGGATCTGTTCGAGGGGCACCGGCTCGCGCCGGGCGCGCGATCGGCTCACGGCGTCGGCGACGGAGGTGGGGTCGGGGGCCATGTCGGCAGCATCGCCCCGGCCCGTGACACCTTGCCTGTCAGGCTGGTCCCGCGATGCGGTCGCGGCTCCGGCCCGGCTCCGCCGGCCGCGGCGCCGGCGTCGCGAGGGCGAGCCGCAGCGCCTCGCCCTCCTCGTCCGACAGCGCGCCATCCGACCGCCCCTCGGTGACCGCCTTGGCATAGACCCGCGTCCCCGTCCGGGAATGGAGGCTGCTGACCACGAACCCCGTCCCGGAGGCGTCGGTGAGGGCGAGGGCGAAGCTCTGGTTCCCGCCGGTGTCCTCGAACGGGTTGAACCGGACGAGGCCGACCCGCTGGATCGTCCGACGATTTGCGGCCTCGAGGACGGCCGACCGGGCGGACAGCTCGTCGAGCTCTCGCGCGACCGCGAGGACCTTGTCGAGGTGGGCGTCGAGGACGGCGTCGAGGCTCCGCCCGTCGACGCCGCGGGTCAGGCCGTCGAGCCGTCGCCGAAGACGGCCCGTCTGGCGGGCGAGGAACAGGACGAGGACCAGGAGGACGAGGACGGCGACCGCGAGCCCGACGATCGCCGCGCCGACGAGGGGCGCGACGGCGGCATTCAGGTCGATCTGGTGGGCCCTCCCGGAAGCTCCGATCCACGAGGACGAGGCGGGCCGAGTCTAGCAAACGGGCCTTCGCTCGCGATCACCCGTCCGACCCTTTGCTATCCTCCGGCGGACCCGATCCGCCCGGAGAGACCACCCACCGATGGCCAAGCGCTCCCGCCTCGCCGGACGACCCGGTCAGCGACGACCACTCCAGCGGCCGGCCGCTCGACCGGACGCCGGCTCGCGTCGACCGGCGGCGTCGATCACGTCAGAAGAGCTCGCTCGCGCCGCGGAGCTGGAGGCGGCGATCCTCGCCGAGGAGAAGGCCGCGACCGAGGCGCGCGCGACCCGCGAGCGCAGCCGGCGGCCCGGCGCCGACGCGCCGGGCGGCGTTGTCTACACCTCGGTGCCACTGGCGACCAGGGCGGCCGACGAGTACCGCTACGTCCAGCGGGACGTCCGCCGGATCATCCTCGTCGGCGGCTTCCTGCTCGGGATCCTGGCCGTCCTGGAGGTCCTCGTGAACGGCCTCCACCTGTTCACCCTGTAGGTCGACCTCCGCCGTACCATCGGCGGCGTGCCGACCCGTCGAACGCCGGTCGCCCGCGCCGGTGGCGCCCGGCCGGAGGCCCTGTTCCAACCGCCGCCGGAGCGCCAGCCGCTCGCGGCCCGGATGCGGCCGCGGACCCTCGCCGAGTTCGTCGGCCAGGACCACCTCGTCGGCGAGCGTGGTCCGCTCCGCCGGAGCGTCGCCCGCGGCCATCTATCCTCGACGCTCCTGTGGGGACCGCCGGGGAGCGGCAAGACGAGCCTCGCCCGCCTTCTCGCCCAGGAGATCGGCGCGGAGTTCGCGACCATGTCGGCGGTCATGAGCGGCGTCGCCGACGTGCGGGCAACGATCGCCGCCGCCCAGGACCGCCTCGCTCTGAACCAGCAGCGGACCGTCCTCTTCCTCGACGAGATCCATCGCTTCAACAAGGCCCAGCAGGACGCCCTGCTGCCACACGTCGAGGACGGCACGATCACCCTGATCGGGGCGACGACGGAGAACCCCTACTTCGAGGTCAACTCGGCGCTCCTCTCGCGGATGCGCGTGTGGCGGCTCGACACCCTGTCCGACGACGACGTCGCGACCGTCGTCCGGCGCGCGCTGGACGACAAGGAGCGCGGTCTGGCCGGCGACCTGGGACCCGACGGCGGCGTCACCCTCGAGCCGGCGGCGTTCGACCACCTGATCTCGCTCGCGGGGGGCGATGCCCGGGCGGCGATGAACGTGCTGGAGGGAGCCGTCGCCCTCGCCGAGGCCGAAGGCACCCGCGACGCGGCCGGCCACGTCTCGCCGACTCTGGACGACGTCGAACAGGCGGCACAGCAGCGCGTCCTCGCCTACGACCGTGCCGGCGACGGCCACTACGACACCGTGTCGGCGTTCATCAAGAGCCTGCGCGGCAACGACCCGGACGGCGCGCTCTACTGGCTCGCGTCGATGATCGCCGCCGGCGAGGACCCGCGGTTCATCGCCCGGCGGCTGATCATCAGCGCGTCGGAGGACGTCGGCAATGCCGACCCGCGCGCCCTCCAGGTCGCGGTCGCGGCCGCCCAGGCGCTCGATCATGTCGGGCTGCCGGAGGCCCAGTACGCCCTCGCCCAGGCGACGACGTACCTGGCGACCGCCCCGAAGTCGAACCGGTCGGGAATCGCCTACTGGGCGGCGGCCGGGGACGTCGAGGCCCGTGGGTCGCTCCCGGTGCCGCTCCACCTCCGACAGGCCGGCGACCGCCGGATGAAGCAGCACGGGATCGGCATCGGCTACCGCTACCCGCACGACTTCGAGGGCGCCGACGTCGACCAGCAGTACCTTCCGGACGAGCTCGCCGACCGCCGCTACTACCTGCCGACCGATCAGGGCTACGAAGCGACGATCTCAGGACGACAGGCCTCGCGGACCGATGCGCGGGCGGCGGCGAAGACATCCGGCCGGGCGCCGCGCAACCCGAATCCGACGCCGGAGATCGGCAAGAGCGACCTCATGCGGACCCGCGAGGCCACCCGCAAGAAGCTCGCCGAGACCGAGAAGACCGACGCCGGCGGCTGACGCGCGCCGAACCTGTCGGGGCGGCCCTCCCGGTACCATCGCCCGCGCATGACTGCTGACGAAGCCCCGGCCTGGGGCACGATCCGGGTTCGCGGCGCCGGCGAGAACAACCTCCGCAGCGTCGACGTCGACCTCCCGAAACGCGAGCTGACGGTCTTCACCGGCGTGTCCGGATCCGGCAAGAGCTCGCTGGTCTTCGAGACCATCGCCGCCGAGTCACGACGCCTCATCAACGAGACCTACAGCGCCTTCCTCCAGGGCTTCATGGCCACGCCCGCGCGGCCGGACGTCGAGTCCCTGTCGGGCCTGACCGCGGCGATCATCGTCGACCAGGAGCCGATGGGCGCCAACGCGCGGTCGACCGTCGGGACCGCGACCGACGCGTACGACATGCTCCGCGTCCTGTTCAGCCGGCTCGGCCGGCCGCATGTCGGCCCGTCGAGCGCGTTCAGCTTCAACATCCCGGCCGGGAGCGCCAGCGGCGAGATCACCCTCGAGCGCGGCCGCGCCGAGCCGGAGCAGCGCGAGATCAAGATCACCGGCGGGATGTGCCCGGACTGCGAGGGGCTCGGTCGCGTCTCGACCATCGACATCGACGCGCTCGTCGATCGCGACCGGAGCCTGAACGAGGGGGCGATCACTTTTCCGAACTTCCAGCCCGGCGGCTGGTACCACAGGATCTTCGTCGACTCTGGATTCTTCGACCCGGACAAGAAGCTGCGCGACTACACCGAGGCCGAGTGGCTACGCCTGCTGCACGGCCCGGAGGCGAAGGTCAAGACCGAGCTGGTCACGCTGACCTACGAGGGGCTCGTGGACAAGATCCGGAGCCGCTACCTCGTCAAGGACACCGAATCCCTCCCGCCCAGCCTCCGGACCGCCGTCGAGCGCATTGCGACGTTCACCGCCTGTCCGTCGTGCCACGGGACCCGCCTCAACGCGCTGGCCCGCTCGTCGCTGATCGAGGGCCGCAGCATCGCCGACTGCGCCGCGCTGCAGATCAGCGACCTCGCTGCGTTCATTCGCCGGCTGGACGCGCCGAATGCCAGGCCGATGATCGACCAGCTGACGGCCGTGCTCGACCACTTCGTCGAGATCGGCCTCGCGTATCTCACCCTCGACAGGCCGTCGTCGACGCTGTCGGGCGGCGAGGCCCAGCGGACGAAGATGGTCCGCCACCTCGGCTCGAGCCTGACCGACGTGACCTACGTCTTCGACGAGCCCACGATCGGCCTCCACGCCCACGACGTCCAGCAGATGAACGGGCTGCTCCGGCAGCTCCGGGACAAGGGCAACACGGTCCTCGTGGTCGAGCACGACCCGGAGGTCATCCGGATCGCGGACCACGTCGTCGACATGGGGCCGGGTGCGGGCACCCACGGCGGGCAGGTGGTGTACCACGGGCCGTTCGAGGGCCTGGCGGGATCCGGCACGCTGACCGGACGCCACCTCGAGGTGCAGCAGACGCTCAAGGAGTCCGTTCGCCCAGCGCGCGGCGCGCTCCAGATCCGGAATGCCCGGTTGCACAACCTGCGCGACGTCTCGGTCGACGTCCCGCTCGGCGTGCTCGTCACGGTCACCGGGGTGGCGGGATCGGGCAAGAGCTCGCTCATCCACGGCTGCCTGCCCAGAACCGACCCGCCGGTCGCGCTGATCGACCAGTCGGTGATCCGCGGTTCGCGCCGGTCGAACCCGGCGACGTACACCGGCATCCTCGATCCGATCCGCAAGGCCTTCGCGGCGGCCAACGGGGTCAAGCCGGCCCTGTTCAGCGCGAACTCCGCGGGCGCCTGTCCGGGCTGCGCGGGCCTGGGCGTGATCTACACCGACCTCGCGTTCATGGCCGGGGTCGTCTCGGTCTGCGAGGTGTGCGAGGGTCGCCGGTTCACCGACGAGGTCCTCGGCTACCGGCTGCGCGACAGGAACATCGCCGACATCTTCGCGATGTCGGTCGAGGAGGCGCAGGGCTTCTTCACCGAGCGCCCGGTCCGGACGATGCTCGATCGGCTCGCGACCGTCGGGCTCGCCTACATCACGCT
>VBFG01000189.1 GCA_005882635.1 Chloroflexota bacterium
TGCCGCGGCTGCAACCGGCCCGACTGCCGCGACGGTCTCGCTCTCCGCGAGGCTCGTCGGCACCGCCCCGCGGCGGGTCGCCGATCCGTCGTCGTCGTTGCCGGGTCGATCCGTCCCCGCCTCGACCGCTCCCTCGTACTCCGCCACGGACGAGAAGACCGGCAGACCCGCCGACGCCGCCAGCGACCGCGAGGCTGCGTCGCCGGAAACGATCGACAGGCGGCGGTTGCTGACGATCGCCTCGCGCGACAACAGGCGGAAGTTCATCCGCGAGGTCGCGATCCGGGAGCCGTACGGGACGACCAGCGCGACGCGCGTCGCGGCCGAGGAGCGGATCCGCTGCGCCGCCGACGTGATCTCGTCGTCGACGTCGAGATAGACGATGCCCGCTGCCATGCCCTTGAAGCCTAGACCCTCATTGCCCGCAGAACACGTCGCAGCGCCGCGTCGAGTGGGTCCTCGGTCGTCTGGAGCTCGATTGCCTGGTAGGCCAGACCGAGCGGCGTGACGTCCTGCTGGTCGACCAGCAGGTCGGTGGCGTCCGTGATCGTCTCGACCTGGTCGGGCGCCATGACGACGACCTCCGGCGGGCGGGCGAACGACAGCCGCTTCCAGAAGCGCTCGGCACTGAGGGCGGCGGGGACCTCAGGCAACCGCGAGCCGCCGCCGCACAGGTAGACCCGGCCGGGCAGCAGGTCGCCGCCGCCGAGCTCCTCCATCACGAGCTCGACGCCGGCCGCCCAGACCTCGACGTCCTCGCCGACGATCGTCGCGATCTCGTCGCGGCGATCGACCGGCAGACCGCGGGCGTAGTCGACCTTTGCGGATTCCGCCCGAGGGAATGGCAGCTCCAGCCGATCCGCGAGGCTCTTCGTGAACGCCCGTCCGCCGAGGGCGAACATCCGGGTGCCTTCGATCCCGCCCTGGCGGACCAGGGCCACGTCGGTCGTCCCGCCGCCGACGTCCACGAACAGCGCGCCGGCCTGGCGGACCTGGTCGGCGCCGAGGACGCGAGCGACGGCGTACGGCTCCGCGACGATCTCGAGCAGCTCGAGGTCGAGCTGCGACGCCACGGTCTGGAGCGCACCGAGGTGGACGAGCGGGGCGAAGGCGTTGAAGATCCCGATCTTCATGTGGCGTCCCTGGAAGCCGACCGGGTTCGTCAGCGCGTAGCCGTCGATCGAGGCGCCCACGATCGCGGCGTGGACGAGCCGGACGTCCACGTTCGGCAGGCCGGTCTCCCAGGTGATCGACCGCTCGGCCTCGCGGAGCGCCTCGCGCTGGACCGTGTCGATCAGGCGCTGGAGCTCCGCCTCCGTGATCGGCTGGTCGGGGCGCTTGCGCTCGTGGCTGTGGGTCGTCGTGAAGCCCTTGACGAGCTCCCCGGCGATCCCGATGACGACCTGGCTCGGGCGGAAGCCGGCCATCTCCTCGGCCTCCTGGAGCGCGACCGAGCAGTTGTCGACGACGGCCGCGATGTCCGCGACCGTTCCCGACGACATGTGACTGAGGCCCTGCCGCTTCCGGCCGACTCCGCGAACCGTCCCGTGGCCATCGTCGCCGATCTCGAACACGAGGGCCTTCGCGAACTCCGTCCCGATGTCGAGCGCGGTGCAGGCGGCGAGTGCGTCGGCGCCGTCCCGCTGCCAGATCCGGCGGAGGAACGCCACCTCAGGAGGTGGCCGACAGGTGGGACCGAACCGCCTCGAGCGCCGCCGCCAGTCCCTCGCGACGCGTGCCCTTGCCCTGGGCCATCTCGGGCCGGCCGCCGCCGCGGCCGTCGACTGTGGCCATCGCCTCACGCACCAGATCGCCGGCCGACACGCCCTTCCCCACGAGGTCGTCACTGACGGTCACGAACAGCTGCGGTTCGTCGGCATCGAGGCCCAGCGCGATCACACCCGATCCAAGCGCGCCCCGGACGTCCTTGGCCACGCCCTTCATCTCGTCGATCGACGCGTAGGAGCCGGCGAACGCGACGAGCCGCACGCCCGGCGCGACCTCCTCCGCGCGGCCGGCGAGTTCGCCCGGCTTCGGGAGCGCGCCGGCCGCGGCCGTGCCGGCCTTCAGCCGGCGACGCGCTTCACGGAGCTCCTCCTGCAGGGAGCGGATCCGGTCCGGCAGGGCCTCTGGGGTCTGGGCGCCGGCCGCGTCGGACGCCGCCTGGAGCGCCTCGGAGCGGGCGCGCAGGTAGGCATCCGCGCCCGCGCCGGTCAAGGCCTCGATCCGCCGCATGCCCGACCCGATGCTCCGCTCGCCGGTGATCACGAAGCCGCCGATCTGGCCGGTCGCGCGGCAGTGCGTCCCGCCGCACAGCTCGTGGCTGTAACCGTCGACGCGGACGGTCCGGACCGTCTCGCCGTACTTCTCGTCGAAGAAGGCGTCGGCTCCGGCATCGATCGCGTCCTGCATCGACATGAAGCTCGGCGTGACCGTGCGGTCGTCGCGGATCACCCCGCGGACCTCGTCCTCGATGGCCCGGAGCTCGTCGCCCGTCAACGCCCGATCGAACGGGAAGTCGAAGCGGAGGTAATCCGGCGTCACGAGGGAGCCGGCCTGACGGGCACTCTCGGCGACGACGTTCCGCAGCGCCCGGTGCAGCAGGTGGGTCCCCGTGTGGTTCCGCATCGTGTGGGCACGCCGCTCGACGTCGACGATCGCGTCGACCGTCTCGCCGACGCGCAGCCGCCCGTGGATCGAGCCGCGCATGACGATCAGGCCGCCGACCGGACGCTGGGTGTCCTCGACGGTGAAGATCGACGACCCGCCGCCGGCCTCGCGGAGCTCGCCGCGGTCGCCGATCTGGCCGCCACCCTCCGCGTAGAACGGGGTCTGATCGAGGACGACCTCCGCCGCGCCCTGGCCCTGCAGCTCGCCGAGCTCCATTCCGTCGCGGACGATCGCGACGACGGTGCCAGGGGCAGTCGTCGTCTCGTAGCCCAGGAAGGTCGTGTCGCCGCCGCGGGCCTGGATCGCCTGGTAGAGCGCGGCGAGCTCGGCGTGACGGGCGAGCTCGGCCTTCTTGCCGGAGCGGCTCCGCTCGCGCTGCTCGGCGAGGGCGCTGTCGAAGCCGCCGCGGTCGACCGCGACGCCGTACTCCGCCGCGAGCTCAATCGTCAGGTCGATCGGGAAGCCGAACGTGTCGTGGAGCCGGAACGCGACGTCGCCGGGCAGCTTCGGCGCATCGCCCGACAGGTCGTCCGGGCTGCGGCCGATCACCGGCTCGGCGGCGGGCGCGAGCGCCTCCAGCGCGGTCCGGAGCTGGGCCGTCCCGGCGTCGAGCGTCCGGGCGAACTGCACCTCTTCGCGCTCGAGGGCTGGCAGGATCGCCTGCCGGCGCTCGGTCAGGATCGGGTAGGCGCCGGTCATGGTGTCGATCACGACCTCGGCCGCCGACGTCAGGAACGGCTCCTGCCGTCCGAGCAGCCGCCCGTGCCTGACCGCTCGCCGGATGATCCGCCGCAGGACGTAGCCGCGGCCCTCATTGCTCGGGAGAACGCCGTCGGCGATGAGGAACGTCATCGCCCGGCTGTGGTCGGCGATGACCTGGTAGCTGAACCGCTCCTGCTCGAACGCCTCTGGATCGTGGCCGAAGATCTCGCGCAGCCGAGCGTGGATCGGCGCGAAGAGGTCGGTGTCGTAGTTCGACAGGACCTGCTGGCTGACGCTGGCGATGCGCTCCAGGCCCATCCCGGTGTCGACGCTCGGGAATGGCAGCGGGACGCGGCCGTCCGGGCGCTGGTCGAACTCCATGAAGACGAGGTTCCAGACCTCGAGCCAGCGAGGGCAGTGCTCGCTGTGATCCGGGATGCACTGGGGCCCCTCGGACAGGTGCTCGCCGCGATCGAAATGGATCTCGCTGCACGGCCCGCACGGTCCCGTGTCGGCCATCCGCCAGAAGTTGTGGTCGTCGCCCGCATCGACGTCGCCCCAGGCGGCCATCCGCTCCGGCGGCAGGCCGATCTCGTCGCGCCAGACCTGGCGAGCGACCTCGTCGTCCGTGTACGTCGTCGCCGCCAGGCGCTCGCCGGGGATCCCGAGCTCACGGGTCAGGAAGTCCCATGCCCAGAGGATCGCCTCGCGCTTGAAGTAGTCGCCGAAGCTCCAGTTGCCGAGCATCTCGAAGAACGTGTGATGACGGGGCGTCCGCCCGACTTCCTCGAAGTCGTTGTGCTTGCCGGCCACCCGGAGGACCCGCTGGTAGTCGACGGCGCGGGTGTAGCTCCGCTTCTCGGCCCCGGTGAAGACCTCCTTGAACTGGACCATGCCGGAGTTCGTGAAGAGGAGAGTCTGGTCGCCGGCCGGGACGAGGCTGGCGCTCGGGACAGCGGTGTGGCCGCGTTCCTCGAAGAACTCGACGAAGCGTTTCCGGATCTCGGCCGCCGGGAGCGGCGTGATCCGCGGATCGTGCTCGGGAACGAGGGTCGACATCGGCCGCAATGGTACCGAACGAGCCCCTCGCTCCCGGGCTCGTGGCCGATCAGGCGGGCCCTTGGCACGTTCGGTCACTCCACGACCGAACCGGCGAACGAACGGGCCCTCCGGCATCCTCCGGCATCCGTTCGGTCACCCCACGACCGAAGCTGCGAACGAACGGGCCCTCCGACGTCCTCCGGCGCCTGTTCGGTCACTCCACGACCGAACCGCGGACGGACGCGAAGCGACGAGGACTAGCGCGGCGCCTCGGATCTGTCCGTCGAGATCGTCGCCCTGTTCCCGGATCGCTTCGCGAGCCGGCGCTGCCAGATCGTCGAGCCGGCGATCGCCGCGCCGACGAGCGCGCCCAGCGCGAGACCCCGGGCGAACGTCGATGCCCGCTGGTCTCGCTCCTCCTCGGAACCGCCGGCGACGGCCCGGATCAGGGCCTCGACCACCGACGGCACCCGGACGGGCTCGGTCATGGCCCGACCCT
>VBFG01000190.1 GCA_005882635.1 Chloroflexota bacterium
CAGACACCCAGCGCGATCGCGACCCAGTCGTCGGCGCGAAGGCGCCCGATCCGGCTCTCGATCTCGCGCTGGCCGTACATCAAAACGTCCACCGCGTTCATGGCGTCACCATACGCGCCCGGACACCGGCGAACGTCACTGGGCTACGGTTGGCCGATGCCGCTGCCGTTCGCGCGCCAGGTCGCCGCGTTCAACCGGCGGGTGACCAACCCGATCCTCGGTCCGATCGTCTGGTACCTGCCGCGGTTCGGGCGGGTCGTACACGTCGGCCGACGGTCGGGGCGGCAATACGTTGCGCCGATGCTGGCGTTCCCGAGCCGCGACAAGCGGCGACTGACGTTCGCGCTGACCTACGGCCCGGACGCAGAGTGGGTGCGGAACGCGCTCGCCGCCGGCACATGCGTCTTCGAGTCGCGCTGGAGCGGCCGCCTGCGGCTGGTCGACCCACGCCTGATCCACGACCCGCAGCGGCGGGCGATGCCGTGGCTGGTCCGGCGAGGGCTCGGCCTGATGCAGGTGAACGACTTCCTCGAGGCGACCGTGGCCTCGGAGGCCGAGGCCACGGCCCGGCGTTAGGCCGGCGCGGTCGACCTGCTGTCGACCCACTCCCGGACGACGCGGTCGAGGACGGGCAGCGGCATCAGCCCGGATCCGAGGACCGTGTCGTGGAAGCCCTTGATATCGAACGCCGAGCCGAGCGACATCTCGGCGTCCGCCCGCATCCGCTGGATCTCGAGCCGGCCGATCATGTAGGCCAGTGCCTGCCCGGGCGTGACCGCATAGCGATCGATCTCCGGCACGACCTGGCTGACGGCCATCGGCGAGTTCCCGGTCATGTAGTCGATCGCCTTCTGGCGGCTCCAGCCGAGCGCGTGCATCCCCGTGTCCACGACCAGGCGGCAGGCCCGCATCGAATCCGCCTCCAGCATCCCGATCCGGTCGAGCGGCGTCGAGTACAGCCCCATCTCGTCGGCGAGGCGCTCGCTGTACAGCCCCCAGCCCTCGCCATAGGCGGCGATGAACGCCCGCTTCCGGAACTCCGGGACGCCGTCGAGCTCGGTCGAGATCGCCAGCTGGAGGTGGTGGCCGGGGACGCCCTCGTGGTAGGAGGTCGCCTCGATCTGATAACGGCCCCAGCCCGACGGATCCGCGGTGTTCATGAAGAAGATGCCGCCGCGCGATCCGTCCCTGGCCGGCGGGAAATAGAAGGCGATCGCACCGGTCTTCGTCTCCTCGACGTCGCACGGTGCCTTCGGCCGGATCCCGAACCAGCCCGCCGTCGCCGCGGTTGCCTTGGCCAGCGCCGTCTTCGAGGCGCTCACGATGTCGGCGCCGTCCGTGTGGTGGAGGGCCGGATCGTCGCGGAGCCGCCGGAAGATCTCCGGGACGTCGCTCGTGCCCAGCACCACCTGGCCGAGCTCCCGATACTCGCCGGCAAGCTTCTCGATCTGTTGCAGGCCGATCTCGTGGATCTGGTCGGGCGTCAGCTTGAGCGTCGTGTGGTAGCGGATCATCCGGTCGTAGACGTCGGCGCCGTCGGCGAGCCACGTCAACCCGACGTGGTCGTCGTCCCGGGCGTGCGGGCGAATGCGATCCCGGATCGCGTCGCGGTAGGCCGCCATCGCCGGTCGAACGTCGGTCTCGATGGCCTCCCGCAGGCGGGCGCGCCAGGCATCCGCATCGACGACGCCCATCGGATCCGCGGTCTGGAGGAGCGGATCCTCGGCGATGGGCTTCGCCAGCCAGCGATCGATCTGCTCGACGGTGTCGTCGATCGCGAACGCCGCAGGCGTCCGCTTCCGCTCGACGCCCTCCGCCAACCGGTCGACCATGTCGCGGAAGTTCTTCGCCATCCCGTGGACCTTGCTGATCATCGCCTCGGCGACGTCGGGGTTCGGGATCATGAGCTTGGGCATGAGGACGGGGAGGGCCGCCTGCCGGCCGAAGATCGGATCGACGCCGAACTCCTCCAGCCGCGCATCGAGCACTTCCGCGTTCCGACGCCCGTCGAAGATCAGCATGTCCCGGGTGATCGTGTTCTGGGCCGACAGGGCTTCGGGCGGGATCGACTCGGCTCGCGCGGCGAACTCGAGGCGTCGCCGGCGCTCCTCCTCCTCGCCGGCGCGGCTGACGTCGTCGAACCTGTCGGCCTGCTCGTAGTTGCCCATGAGGTGGCCCCATGTCGGCCAGGCGGTCAGCAGGAACTCGAAGTACTCCTGGGCGAGCGCATTGACGTCCTCGGCCACGTCCCAAGCCTCCGTGCAGGCGTCCCCGGGTGATGTGCGACGGATGCTACTTGCCGGGTCGATGTTGCGGGTGCCGGAGCAGCCCGCCAGACTGACGACATGGCGACATCGGCCGCTCACCCGCTCGTCGACCAGCTGCGGTTCACCCGCTCGGAGTTCCGGCGCGGTCTTCGCGGAACACCGGCGGAGGACGGCGTCCGCCGGCTCGAGCCGATGAACTCGATCGGCTGGATCGTCGCCCACATGGCGTGGCACGAGCAGCGCTACTGGCTCACCCGGGCACAGGACATTATCCTGCGGCCCGAGCTCAACGAGATCGCCCGGACCGGCGGACCGGCGACGACTCCGCCCCTCCGACCGATGCTCGCCGCCTGGAAGGACGTGACCGAGGCCGCGGATCCCTGGCTCGACGGCCTCAGGGCGAAGGACCTGACCGGCCCGCTCGGCGGGACCGGGCCGCGCCGGACGATCGGCTCGGCGCTCCAGCGGGTGACCTACCACTACTGGTTCCACACCGGCGAGATCCTCGCGATCCGCCAGGTCCTCGGCCATCGCCGGCTCCCCGAGTACGTCGGCAACATCGACGACGAGGCGCCGTACCGGGCCGGCTGATCGAGGCCGCCCGTCGTCTCCTCGGACGCCGCCTATCCTTCGACCGGATGCCGCGAACGCGAATACCCGATGCCGTCCTGAGCCTCGCCCATGCGCGGTCGGCAGCTCGAGTCGCCCGCGACTGGCCCGAGGCGGACCGACTCCGCGCGGAGATCGAGGCGGCTGGCTGGAAGGTCGTCGACCGCGGGACCGATTTCGCTCTGGAGCCGGCCCATCCTCCGACGCTCGAGGGGGCGGGGGTCGTCCGCTATGGCGCCAGTCGCGACGTGCCGTCCCGGCTCGACGAGCCGGCCTCCGGGGTCGCAACCGCGGCGATCGTCGCGACGGACTGGCCGGCCGACGTCCGACGGACGACCGACGCGCTCCGGGCCCACGCTCCGGCCGGCGTCTCGTTCGTGATCGTCGCGGACGCGCCGTCACCGGATCAGGCGGCCGCCCTGGCCGAGCTCGAGGACGGGATCGAGGTCGTCTGGACGAGCGAGCGGCTCGGGACCGGAGCGGCCTGGAACATCGCGATCCGACGGGCGACCGGCGCGGTCGTCCTGATCCTCGACACCTCGGTCGAGCCGACGGGCGACGTCGTCGGACCTCTTGTCGGGGCGCTGGAGGATCCGTCCGTCGGGGTCGCCGGTGGGTTCGGGATCAGCAGTGCGGACCTCCGTCACTTCGAGGACGCCGGACCGGGCGACGTCACCGCGATCGAGGGCTATTCGATCGCCTTTCGCCGCTCCGACGCTGCCGCCCGAGGCCCGATCGACGAGCGGTTCCGCTTCTACCGCAATCTCGACATCTGGTGGAGCCTGGTCCTCCGCGACGAGGGGGAGGGGAGGCGGCCGCGGCGAGCGGTCGCGGTCCCGATCCCGGCAATCCGCCACGAGCATCGCGGCTGGACGTCGCTGCCGGAGGCCGAGCGCGACCGGCTGAGCAAGCGCAACTTCTACCGGATCATCGACCGGTTCGGCTCGCGGCGAGACCTCGCCCGGAACGACGAGAGCGGCTGACGCCGCCGCGTTTCAGGCCGCCGCGGGCTCTCCGGACGGGGGCGCGTCGTCGAGAACGCCGAGCCGCTGGAGGATCTCGATCGCCGCGAGCAGGCCACGGCAGAAGCTGGCCTGCTCGTCGTCCGACATCTTGACCCAGCGGATGGCGAAGTCGCGCTCGTTCATGTCGAGGGCGGCGAACTCGTCGTCGGTCATCTGGGCGGACCCTCTGCGTTTCATTCGGGGCCTGAGGCGGCCACATGATGCCAGAACGAATGGCCCATTGATATGCCCCTGTAATGGACTTGCAGGCCGGTCCCCGAGTCCTGTCCCCCGACCGCGATGCCCCGCGTGGTTTCATGGAAGTCGTGAGGTGGGGCGTGCGTGCCCGGTCAGCGGCGAGAGCAAAGGAGGTAGCCATGCTCGATCCGCAGACCCGGCAGCAGCTCCAGACCAAGTTCCAGCAGGTCAAGCCGCAGCTGAAGCAGCGCTTCAGCGGTGTCACCGACCAGGACCTCGATACGTGGCGGTCCGACCCGGACAAGCTGATCGCGACGATCAGCCAGAAGACGGGCGAGCCAACGTCGCGCGTCGAGGCGGAGATCCGCACGTTGGTGGGCTCCGCCTGATCTGTCCTGTCGGCCCCTGAGGGCGGCCGGCATCACGCACTGACCCCCATCGAGCGGGCAACCATGCCCGTTCGCGGCCACCGCGGCTGGGTTCGTTCGACCTGACCTCACCCGGGAAGCCGACGTCCATCGCGTGGACGCCGGCTTCCGTGCGTCTGCGTCAGCGGACTCGACGGAGCGTCGATCCAGCCGCGGAGTCGACGACCTCCCAGCCGAGACCGGCCAGCTCGGTCCGGATTTCGTCGGCGCGTGCGAAGTCTCGCCCCGCTCGGGCGGCGGCCCGCTCCCCGACCAGCGCCTGGATCTCCTCGGGCACGGCGGCCTCGCCGCCCGGGGGCGCGGCCTCGGACGCAGAGGCCCGGCCGAGGTCGAGCCCCAGCACGAAGTCGGCGTCGAGGACGAGCCAGCGCCGCTCGTCGGCTGGCAGGTCCGAGCGGAGGACCTCGCGGACGACGGCCATCGCCGCGGGCAGGTCGAGGTCGTCGTCGAGAGCGTCGGCGAACCGGTCGTGGAACGTCCGTCCGGTCTCTGACAGGGGCGCGGCGGGCGCGTGGGCTCGGTCGGTCAGGTCAGGCCCGGAGCCGTCGCCGTTCCCGGCGACGCCGTCGACCGTCCCGATCGGCCGATCGCCGGCGGCACCCGCCCGGAGGGCCGGCGGCGCGGCCCAGGGGTCGCCGGCCGGCGCCGGACCCAGCGCCGCGAGCCCCGCTCGGAGCGACGCCAGCCCGGCCGCCGCCGCCCCGAGCGACTCGTCGGTGTACTCGAGCTTGTGGCGGTAGCGCGACGTCAGGCACAGCGCCCGGAAGGCGAGGGGATCGATGCCGCGGGCGGCGACGTCGGCGATCCGCTCGATGTTGCCGGCGGACTTCGCCATCTTCTTGCCGCCGACCTGGAGGAACTGACCATGGACCCAGACACGCGCCGGCGGTCCGCCGACGATCGGCGCCGACTGGGCGATCTCGTCCTCGTGATGGGGGAAGACGTTGTCGATGCCGCCGG
This sequence comes from Chloroflexota bacterium, assembly GCA_005882635.1. GTDB lineage: Bacteria > Chloroflexota > Limnocylindria > Limnocylindrales > CSP1-4 > CF-46. The sequence goes on from VBFG01000190.1 coordinate 5,467, forward strand.
TGTGGAGGTCGAAGCGCGGGCCGAGATGGCGCAGCGCCATCGCCGAGCACTCGAGGTGCCAGCCGGGGAAGCCCTCGCCCCAGCGCGGGGTCGGCCACTTCAGCTGGCGGCCCTCGCCGGCGGCCTTCCAGAGCGCGAAGTCGGCCGGGTCGCGCTTGTCGGCCTCGACCTCGCCGCGATGGCCGGCCCGCAGGGCGTCCAGCGTGTTCCCGGACAGGGCACCGTAGTCGGGGAACGAGGCGACCGAGAAGTAGACGTTGCCGGCGTCGCTCACGTAGGCGTGGCCGGCGTCGACCAGCCGCTCGGCGAGATCGATCATGTCGGGGATGTGCTCGGTCGCCCGCGGGAAGACGTGCGCCGGGAGGAGATTCAGGAGCCCGGCGTCGGCGTGGAAGGCGGCCTCGTAGGCGTCGGCGATCTCGGCCGTCGTCTTGTGCTCCAGCCCGGCCGCGACGAGCATCCGGTCCTCGCCGCGGTCGAATCGCTCGTCCCGGAGATGGCCGACGTCGGTGATGTTCTGGACCTGCAGGACGGGGATGCCGTGATACAGGACGACCCGCCGGATCAGGTCCGACAGGAGGAAGGTCCGGAGGTTGCCGACGTGGGCGAAGCGGTAGACCGTCGGGCCGCAGGAGTACATCCGGAGGCGCGCGCCGTCGGACGGTTCGACCGCCTCGACGGACCGCGTCAGGGTGTTCCGCAACCGAAGCGTCATGCCGAAATCCCGGTCGCCTCCGTGGTTCCTCGTCTCATGGTGTGGTTCTCGTCGAATTTCGCACGGATCGCCCTAACGATTCAGGAGGAGCGTCGTTATCGGGACAGAGGCCTCGCGGCAATGCATCGTTCCCCCGGCGGTGTGACTTGCGAGGCCTCGTTTCCTGTCCGGCGTCGGGCCCTCCGGACCCCCAACCCTATACTCGCGGCATGCGCCGCTGGGTTTGCATCGTCGCGCTCCTCGCCGGTTTCACGAGCGAGGACTACGTGCGCAAGGCCCGCCTCCGCGAGCCCGTCGCCGTCGAGCGGCTGATCGGTCGCGGCGAGATCGACGGCCGGGCGGTTCCGCAGACGGGGGCCTGGTGGTTGCGACCGCACGGATGACGACGGGCCGACGCGTCGGCACCGTCGCGATCGCGATCCTCGCCGCTGGCCAGCTGCTCCTCTTCCCGATCACCTCCCCGATCGGTCCGCGCGCGGTGCGAGCCGCCGCAGACATCGTCCGGATCCTGATCGGACCGGCGGACAGCCTGGACCCCGCCCGGCAGGGCGACATCGGCAGCGCGGCGATCTCGGCCCAGCTGTTCGAGACGCTCACCGCGATCGACGGGGCCCTGCAGACCCGGCCGGCCCTCGCGGCGTCGTGGGAGTTCCGCGACAGCGGACGGACCGTGGTCTTCCACCTCCGCCCGGATCAGGCGTTCAGCGATGGATCGCCGCTGACCGCCGCGGACGTCGTCCGGAGCTGGTTCCGGATCATCGACCCGGCCCATCCCTCGCCGCTCGTCAGCCTGATGGGCGACGTCGACGGTGCGCTGGCGTATGCCCATGGCGACTCCGCCGATCCCGGCTCGGTCGGCCTGTCGGCTGACGGGAACGACGTCACGGTCCGGCTGAATCGGCCCGCCACGGACTTCCCGACGATCGTCTCATCGCCGACGTTCGCGGTCGTTCCGGCGGGGATCGACCGGACGCCGAGCACGCTCCAGGCGGGCCATGGCTTCGTCGGCAGCGGCGGCTACGTCCTCAGCTCCGACGGACCGGCAAAGACGACGCTGACAGCCAACGATCACTACTGGGCCGGTCCGCCGGCGATCCCGACGGTCGAGCTGGTCCACGACATCGGCGGCCGCAGCGACGTTGCCGCGTTCGAGGATGGCGACGTCGACATCGCCGATGTCGCGCCCTTCGACGCGACCTGGCTGGCCTACGACCCGACGCTGGGCCCCGAGCTCCGACGAACGGACGGCCTGTCGCTCCAGTACTACGGCTTCGACACCTCGCGTCCTCCGTTCGACGACGTCCGTGTCCGCCAGGCGTTCGCCCGGGCCGTCGACTGGCGGCGGCTGATCGCCCTGGCCTCCACGGGAACCGGGATCCCGGCGACCGGCATGGTCCCGCCGGGGATCCCCGGCCGGACCGCGACGGACTTCCTGCCGCCGCACGACCCCGACGGGGCGCGGGGACTGCTGGCCGCCGCCGGCTACCCGGGCGGCAGCGGCTTTCCGACGACGACGCTGCTCGGTGGTGGGATCGAGGATCGCGCCTTCGCCGCCGAGCTGCGACGCGAGCTCGGGGTCACGGTCCAGGTCGAGATCCAGGGCGACGGCTTCTTCGACCGACTGACCGACGACCCGCCCGACATGTTCTCGATGGGCTGGATCGCCGACTATCCCGGGCCCAACGACTTCCTCGGGATCCTCCTCGGCAGCGGCGCGTCGAACAACTACGGTCGGTGGTCGTCGGCGCCGTTCGACGGGGCGATCGGCGAGGCCCTGACCGCGAGCGATCCCGGGACCGTCCGCGCTGCGTTCGATCGAGCCGAAGGGATCGTCCGTGACGAGGTGCCGGCCATCCCCCTGACCTACGACGTCGACTGGTCGCTGGCCAGGACGGGTCTGCTCGGGGCGTATACCAACGGGCTCGGGATCATTCGCATGGCAGGGCTGGCGTGGAGACGCTGATGTCGGTCAAGCGTCGGCCGTGGTTCGCGGGCATCGCCGCCGCCGCTGTCGCCGGCCTATGGCTGGCCGTCGGTGTTGCCCCGGTCGCCGCCGCCGAACCCGTGTCGTTCGGGGCGCCGACGGCATCGTCGAAGTTCGGCGATGGCATCGACTTCGTCCAGCCGGTCACCGTCACGGGCTCGATCGAACGGGTCGAGATCCTGCTGGCCATGCCCGGGTCCATCGGACCCGACGTCGAGCCGGTCGCGGATCGGCCGAGCGGCGCCTCCGCGGAGCTGACCTACCACCTCGACCTGTCGGGTGGCAACACCACGCCGAACACGACCTTCACCGCCCGCTGGCGGGTCGT
>VBFG01000068.1 GCA_005882635.1 Chloroflexota bacterium
AGACACCGAACCAGTGGGCGATGCTCGTCAGGTTGTCGCCCGCCCGGATGACGTAGATCCAGCAGTCAGGCGTCGACGGACATCTGGTCAGCACGGCGTACCGGTCGCTCTTCGGTGTCGCGGCCGGCGTGGGCGCGGGCGTCGGCGGCGGGGTCGGCGTCGCGGTCGGGGTCGGGCTGGGCGTCGCGCTCGGGGTCGCTGACGGTGTGGGGCTCGGGGTCGCCGACGGGGTCGGGCTGGGCGTCGGCGACGGGGTCGCCGCGATCGCCAACGCGCTCGGTTCGGGAACCGCCGCGATCTGCGAGGTGTTGACGTTCGCAGCCGCGAGATCGAAGCCGCCGCGAACCGCCAGGAACCCGAACGAGGCGGCAATGGCCGCCAGCAGGATCAGGGTCGCTCCGATCACCGCCGGCGAGATCGGCTCGCGGGCGGCTTTCGGCGGCGCGGTGGCGGTCACGAGGAGGCCGCGCAGGTATCGCGGGCAGCTCTCGTGAGCCGCGGTCAGGCAGACCAGCTCCTGCTGGCGGGCGGACTGGGGGACAGGCTCCGACAGCGCCATGCAGCGATGGCTCGGAGCGACGATCGGAAGGGCGGGGCCGAGCACGCCCTCCGGCCCTTCGCTGGCGAGGAATCGACAGGTCGGAAGGTCTTCCGGAACATCGGAGGGCGGGGCCGGACGGAATGGCGCGGGCCGTCGCGTCACCGGCGCAAACCCGTCGCCCGCCCCGGTCTCGTCACCCTCCGTCATGCGCCCTCCGCGCTCGACCGCCGTGGTCGGCGCGGAGTCTAGTACGTTTAGTCTGTTGCCGTTCCGTTCCTGGCGGTGTTATCGTCCGCCACCGATCGGCCGTCGATCGTCGCTGCCCAGAGGCCCTCTCCCGACATGGCACTCCCGCTCCCGACCATCAGCCTCGAGCCGGATCCGTATCGCCTCGCCGCCCATCGGATCAAGCGCTGCACCTTCCGCCGCCTGATCCAGATCGACACCGGCACGGATCGCCTCTACGACGTCGAGTGCCTGCTGCCCGACCGCCGCGTGCCGATCCCGCTGGGCCACCTCGACTCCGCGACGCCGATCTGCAACTCCTGCACGGCCCCGCACACCTTCCGCCCCGACGAGGACTGAACGCCGGCCCGCGAGCGCGGGTCACGGCGCGAGGTCAAGGCGCTGATGGCTCCCGTCGTGATGGTGGGGAGGCGTCAGCGAGGTCGTCTGTAAGCCGAGTTCTGTCGCGGCGGCTCGCGCCGCCGCGGATGGCCATCCATCTGGGGCCGTCGGTCGCCCGACGGCTCATGCGGCCGACCCGAGGGCTGGGCAGCGCACCTCTCCCCCGGCGGGTTGCCCCACACGGGTTGCGCCCTCCTATTTGGCCTTGCTCCGGGTGGAGTTTGCCCGTTTCACTCCGCCGTCGGCTCTCGCCGCCGGCGGCATCGTCACTGTGGCACTGGTCCTCGTCTCACGACGGACGGGTGTTACCCGCCACCCTGCGCTGCGGAGCTCGGACTTTCCTCACGCCGTCTACGGGGTTTCCCCCGACGTGGCGCGTGGCCATCCGACGGCCTCGCTGACGAGTTCCATTCTACTGATCGCGAAATGTTCCCCAGCACGGCGATCAGCCAGGCTCGAATGTGGCGCGCTGAACGAGCACGATGGTTCCCCCGGGTCCGGCCAGGGTCAGACGGCGCTCGGCGTCGATGGAAGCGGCGGAAGCTGCGCGGAGCGCGTCGAATAACGCGGCTTCCAAGTCGCCGCGATCGGCTCCGCACGCGCGCTCCGTCGAGGTGAGCGAATCGACGGCGAGCGCGCCCGTCGCCGGATCGTAGGTATAGCTCGCGTCGAACGAGTTGCAGCCGCTGTCGCCCCGGATCTCGCCTGCATCGAACGCAATCGTGAGCGGCGTCACGCGAGGCGCCCGTCCAGCGACGGACACGACGGTCCAGGCAGTCTGGGCGAGCGTGGTCGGTCGCCCGGGGCCACCGACATCGCGCATGACCGGATCCGTGCTGCAGGCGACGAGGATCAGGCCGGCAATGACCACCAAGGCGACAGCGCGCGCCATCAGTCCGTCGCGAGCGGTTGACCCGGCGGGGCGAGGACGATGACGCCGGCCGAACCCACCAGCACCAGATGGCCATCGACGTCCAGGTCGGCCCGCAGCGGTCCGTTGAGCGCCTGCATGAACGCGGTCTCGACGCGGTTCCGGCGATCGTCGACGCAGCCCACGAGGGTCATCGCAAGGTCAGCGAACTCGAGCCGTCCAGTCGACGGGTCGTAGCGGTAGCCGCCACCCACCCGATTGCATCCTCCGCTGCCGCCCACCCGGACGTCCGAGAACTCGAGGGACGGCGCGGCGCCGGCGACGGGCGTCTGGCCGGCGACCGTCAGGACCACCCAGCTGGTGCCGGCGAGGCTTGCCGGATGCGTGCCCGCGGCGCCCGACGGACCGGCATCCGCAGAATCGCAGCCGGCGACGACCACGAGCAGGGCGATCACGAGGATTCCGGCCTGGCGAGCTGGTCGGCGCATGTCTGCCGCGAGACGGCGGCCGTCGGCGTCAGGTTCCGGCGGCGACATCCGGTCGCGTTACCACGATGGCCGGCCCGCCCGCAGCGACCCGGTCGATCGCCGCGTTGCACAGCGCGTCGGCGAGCGTGTTCTGGGCCCTCGGCACGTGCGTTGCCGACCACCGCTCGAAGCCGCGCAGGATCCGCCGGGCGGCCTCCCAGAGCGGGATGAGCTTCGCGTCCTTGACCCGCCAGCGACCGGCCAGCTGCTCGACGATGAGGTTCGAATCGAGCAGCAGCGCCACCTCCCGCGCCCCCAGCTCGGCCGCAAGCGCGAGCGCCCGGACGACGGCGGTGTACTCGGCGACGTTGTTCGTCTGGACGCCGAGATACTCGGAGATCGTGGCGTCCGGTCGCGCCCGCGGGTCGCGGGCGTCCGGTCGCGCCAGATCGATCAGGACCGCGCCGGCCGACGCCGGGCCCGGGTTCCCGCGGGCGGCCCCGTCGGTTCGGATCAGGTAATTGGTCAGGACGATCGGTCTCCGCCGTCGGAGGCGGCCGGCGCCGCGGCGGCGGGCGCCGAGGAGCGGTCGCCGCGCAGCCGTCGCCAGAACATCTGGATCGGGTCGTAGTAGCGGTCGGCGACGCGCTCCTTCAGCGGGATGATCGCGTTGTCCGTGATCTTGATGTGCTCGGGGCAGACCTCGGTGCAGCACTTCGTGATGTTGCAGAGGCCGATCCCACCGTCGTCCTTCAGGTAGCCCGTTCGGTCCGCCGTGTCGATCGGGTGCATCTCGAGACCTGCGGCCCGGACCAGGAAGCGCGGTCCCAAGAACGGCCGCTCCACCTCGTGGTTGCGGAGGACGTGACAGACGTCCTGGCACAGGAAGCACTCGATGCACTTGCGGTACTCCTGGACGCGCTCGATGTCCTCCTGCTGCCAGCGCCACTCCTCGACGGGCGTGTCGGCCGGCGGCTGGAACGGCGGGATCGAGCGGTTGATCTCGTAGTTCCAGGAGACGTCGGTGACGAGATCGCGGACCAGCGGGAAGGCGCGCATCGGCTCGACGGTGATCGGCTCGTCCAAGTCGAAGTCCGACAGGCGCGTCTTGCAGGTCAAGCTCGGCCGCCCGTTCACCTCGGCGCTGCACGACCCGCATTTCGCCGCCTTGCAGTTCCAACGGACGGCCAGGTCCGGCGCGGCATGGGCCTGGATCCAGTGCAGCGCGTCGAGGACGACCATGCCCTCCTCGACCGGCACCTCGAACTCGGCAAACGTGCCCGGCTCCTTCGGCGAGCCGCGGAAGATCCGCATCAGGAGGTTTGCCATCAGGCGCCGCCTCCGGCCTCGGCCAGCGCCCGCACGTCCTTGGGCATCGGTGGGATCGGCGATGTCCCGACGACGAGCGTCTCGCCGTCGCGGCAGACGACGACGTTCCGGTCGACCCAGGCCTTCTCGGTCGCCGGGAAGTCGAGCCGGCTGTGGGCGCCGCGGCTCTCCTCGCGGACCAGCGCGCTGCGGGCGATCGCGTCCGAGATGTCGATCAGGTTGCGGAGCTCGAAGACGAGGTTCCAGCCCGGATTGAAGGCGCGACCCCCGGGAACGCACAGATCGTCGGCGAGGTGCCGGATGTCGCCGATCCGGGCGATCGCGTCCTTGAGGTCGGACGCGGTCCGATAGATGCCGACCAGCGATTGCATCGTCGCCTGGAGCTGCTCGCGGAGGCGGTACGGGTCGGTGCCGCCCGTTCGCGACAGCGGGGCCTCGAGCTCCTCCTCCGCGGCGCGGATCTGGACCGGGTTCATGTAGGGATCATCCGCGATCGACGCCGCGCGGGCTGCGGCGCCGGCCCCGGCCCGCTGGCCGAACACGAGCAGGTCCGACAGCGAGTTCCCGCCGAGCCGGTTCGCCCCGTGCATCCCACCGGCGACCTCGCCCGCGGCGAACAGGCCCGGCACGGTCGTCGCACCGGTCTCGGCGTCGACGCGGATCCCGCCCATCACGTAGTGAGTGGTCGGCCCGACCTCCATCGGGCCGGCGGTGATGTCGACCCCGGCCAGCTCCTTGAACTGCTCGTACATCGACGGCAGCTTGCGCCGGACGTGATCGGCCGGCAGGTAGCTGATGTCGAGGAATACCCCGCCGTGGGGCGAGCCGCGTCCCTCGCGGACCTCGGTGTAGATCGCCCGCGAGACGTTGTCGCGGGTCGACAGCTCGGGCGGGCGCCGTGCGTCCGTCTGGCGCGACGCGCTCGACGCCTCGACCCACGTCCGGGCCTCTTCGTCGGTCGCCGCGTACTCGTGGCGGCGGTCCTCGGGCAGGTACTGCCACATGAACCGTTCGCCGTCGCTGTTCCGGAGGATCCCGCCCTCGCCCCGGACCGCCTCGGTCACGAGGAGCCCGCGGACGCCGGGCGGCCAGACCATCCCGGTCGGATGGAACTGGACGAACTCCATGTCGATGAGCTCGGCGCCGGCACGGAGCGCCAGGGCCTGGCCATCGCCGGAGTACTCCCAGGAGTTCGACGTGACCTCGTAGGCCTTGCCGATCCCGCCGGTCGCGAGGAGGATCGCCTTCGCCGGGAACACGACCGCGTCGCCGTCGAGCCGGCGGTAGCCGAACGCGCCGGTCACGCCGCTCGGGTTCGTCGTCAGGTGGGTGATCGTGTGCTCCATGTAGACCGCGATCCCCATCGCGACGGCCCGGTCCTGGAGCGTCCGGATCATCTCGAGGCCCGTCCGGTCGCCGACGTGGGCGAGGCGCGGATGGGTGTGGCCACCGAACGGTCGCTGGAGGATCCGTCCGTCGCGCGTCCGGTCAAACACCGCGCCCCACCCCTCGAGCTCCCGGACCCGGGCCGGAGCCTCGAGCGCGTGGAGCTGGGCCATCCGGACGTTGTTCAACATCTTCCCGCCGACCATCGTGTCCCGGAAGTGGGTCTGCCAGGAGTCGCGGTCGTCGACGTGGCCGAGTGCGGCCGCCACGCCGCCCTCGGCCATGACGGTGTGGGCCTTGCCGAGGAGCGACTTGCAGACCAGCCCGACCGAGGCACCCAGCGCGGCCACCTCGATGGCCGCCCGCAGGCCCGCTCCGCCGGCACCGATCACGAGGACGTCGTGCGGATGGCGGTCCGGGGCGCTGATCACAGACGGATCGCCGGGTCGGCGATGACCCCCAGCGCGAGGAGGCGGACGTAGAGGTCGGCGAGGGTCACGCTGATGAGGCTCGCCCAGGCCCACGCCATGTGGTGGCGATTCAGGTCGGTGAGCCGCTGCCACAGCCCGTAGCGGACCTGCTGGCGGCGGGTGCACGAGAAGCAGTCCAGCCGCCCGCCCACCACGTGGCGCAGCGAATGGCACGACAACGAGTAGCCGGTGAGCAGCGTGACGTTGACGAAGAAGAGGACGCCGCCGAGGCCGACCCGCACGCCACCGGACTGGCCGAAGACCGCCCCGAACGCGTCGATCCAGAGGAACGTCAGGGGGATGAACGCCAGGTACAGGAAATAGCGGTGGATGTTCTGGAGGATGAACGGGAAGGCCGTCTCCATCTTGTAGCCGCGATGAACCGAGGGCTCACCCACGGCGCAGCCCGGCGGATCGGCGAAGTAGAAGCGGTAGTAGGCCTTCCGGTAGTAGTAGCAGGTCGCCCGGAAGCCGAGCGGGACCCACAGGATCAGGAGCCCCGGGCTGATGAACCGCGGCAGGGCGTCGGGGAACAGCAGCGGCGAGAACAGTGGCGAGAGATAGCCGTCGACAAGGTACGGCGTCCCGAACAGCGGGTTCCAGACGATCCCGCTGAAGAACAGGTACGTCGCGCAGACCGTGAAGAGGACGGCCTGGATGCCGGGGGCGACCCACCACGTGTCGCGACGGTTCGTCCTCCCCAGTCCCCGGGCGGCGGTCCCGGCGGGCTTGAGGACGGTCGGCGTCGTCGTCATCGAGCGGCGGCCGGCGCCTGGGTGTCGCTCGTCGTTCGGTCCGCAGAGCTGAGGCGCTCGACGATCGCGTCGGCGAACTCGCTCGTGCCCGCGTCGCCGCCGAGGTCCGACGTCGTTCGGCGGCCCTCGGCGATGACCGCCCGAAGCGCGCCTTCGACCGTCTCGGCCGCTGCCTGCTCGCCGAGGTGGCGGAGCATCAGAACGCCGCTGAGGATCAATGCCGTCGGGTTGGCCTTGTTCTGGCCGGCGTATTTGGGGGCCGAGCCGTGGACGGGCTCGAAGACGGCAGCGTCGGTGCCGATGTTCGCTCCGGGCGCGACGCCGAGCCCGCCGACCAGCCCGGCGCACAGGTCGCTGACGATGTCGCCGTACAGGTTCGGGAGCACCAGGACGTCATACAGGTCCGGCTTCTGGACCAGCTGCATGCACATGTTGTCGACGATCCGGTCCTCGAACTCGATCCGGCCGGCGTAGTCCTCGGCGACGGTCCGGCAGCTCTCGAGGAACAAGCCGTCGGACAGCTTCATGATGTTCGCCTTGTGGACCGCGGTGACCTTCCGCCGGCCGTTGGCGACGGCGTAGTCGAAGGCGAAGCGGGCGATCCGCTCGGACGCGGCGCGGGTGATGATCTTGATGCTCTCCGCGGCGTCCGGGCCGACCATGTGCTCGATCCCCGCGTAGAGATCCTCGGTGTTCTCCCGGACGATGACGAGGTCGACGTCGTCGTAGCGCGTGCGGAGACCGTCGATCGAGCGGGCGGGCCGCAAGTTGGCGTAGAGCCCGAGGGTCTGGCGAAGGGTGACGTTGACGCTCCGGAAGCCCTCCCCCACTGGGGTCGTGATGGGCCCCTTCAGGGCGACCCGGTTGCGGCGGATCGACTCCAGAACGGGCTCCGGCAGTGGCGTCCCGTGGGCCGCCAGCATCGCCTCCCCCGCCTCCTGGACCTCCCAGTCGAATGCGACGCCCGAGGCGTCGAGGACGCGGCGAGTCGCCTCCGCCAGCTCCGGCCCGATGCCGTCGCCGGGGATCAGCGTGACGCGGTGGGCCATGGACCGATTGTATCCGGGCGACACGCGGAGCCGCCGCCGCCCATCGGGGCGGCGGCGGTCCACAGGCGGTGGCCTCCGCCCGGCGGTCAGCCGCCGAGCTGCGGCGAGCTGCCCCACCGGACGGAGCTCTCGAAGGCGTCCGTCCGGGTCAGCTGGGTCAGGCTGGCGAGGTGCTCGCTTGAGTCGAAGCGGCCGATCCAGAGATCCGCATTCGCGTCCGGCCCCGGGATGATCGAGATCACCATCTCGGCGCCGTCCGGCGAGAACGTCGACGAGCGGAACCGCCTCCCGGTCCGCGTGCCGTCGAGGATGAGCTGGAGGTGGCTGCCGTCCGGGTGGGCGACGAAGACGCCCGACGACGCGCCGGCCCGGGCCTCGGTCCGGAAGATCACCCAGCGGCCGTCCGGCGACCAGTCGGGATGGTCGAATCCCTTGAGCCCGCGCGGGGACACGCGGGTCAGGTTGCCGCCGTCGGTGGCGTTAGCCGTGAAGATCGACGGGCAGAAGCCGCAGGACGCGAACTGGCGCTCGATGACGATCCGGCTGCCGTCGGGCGAGAATTGGACTGCGTGGTCCTCGGACTGTCCTGCGACCGTCTGGGTGACCTGGCGCAGTCCGGAACCGTCCGGATGGAGCTCCCAGATGGCGACCAGGACTCCACCGTCGCCGGCGTCGGTCGACATCGAGAAGGCGATCCACCGGCCGTCGGGCGACCAGGCCGGCGACTCGATCGTCGGGGTGGTGGTCGCGATCCGGTGGACGTTCGAGCCGTCCGCGTTCACCACGTACAGCTCATCAGTGCCGCAGTCGTCGCCACAGGAGCTGGTGCGGGTGAACACAATCTGGGTGCCATCGGGCGACCAGTTGCCCATCGCGTCGACGACGTTGTCGGCGGGGAGGGTGATCCGGGTCTCGTGGGTCCCGTCGGGGTTGATGCCGAAGAGGGTGCTGTTGGACTGGTCGGCGGCGCCGAAGCGACGGAACGCGATCAGCCCGTTCTGGCCCGGCGTCGTCGCCGAAACGGGCGCTGGCAGGATCGTGAGCAGGAGGGCGACGCCGGCGAGGCCGGCGAACATGCGCCTCGAAGGCATGAGCGTCATCAGGTGCTCCTTTCGGGAGGGTTCCAGGTGGTGGGGACCACGGCCCGTGCCGTGGGTCTGGTCAGGGGGCGAGACGCTGGTAGCTGACCAGGGCGAGCTCGCCTCGAGCGATCACCTCGCCCGGAGATCCGTCGACTGGCAGCAGCCGGGCGACCTTCTCGGCGTCGTAATTGGCGAACACCGACCGTCCGTCCGGCGAGAAGCCGTAGTTGTTGATCGTCGGTCCGTCCGACCCGAGCGGGCCGTGCGGTCCGATGGCGATGCCCAGGCTGGAGCCATCGACCGGTGCCACGACCAATTGCGTGGACGAGTCCGGATACCAGCGGAGGTAGACGACGGACCGACCGTCGGGCGAGAAGAGCGGCCCGCCCATACCCGAATCAGACGGCGTCGGGAGGACGCGTTCGACTCGCGACCGGAGGTCGAGGATGCGGATCGCGAACGGCCGATCTGGAGCGACCGCCCGGTACGCGACGAGCGACCCGTCTGGCGAGACGGCCACGTCGTTGAAGTCGTTCGGATCGAGAGCCGGCCGCGTAGAGATCGGACGAAATCCGGTGCCATCGGGTCGGACGGCGAAGATCCCGGGCGGCGGATCGCTCTCGCGCAGATGCTCGCCGCGGAACAGGATCTCCGCTCCGTCCGGCGGCAACCATGACAGCTGGTTGACGGGGTGGCCGACATCGAGGGTCATCAGGCCTGTGCCGTCGACGTTGACGATGTTGAGGACGTGGCCCGACACCCCCGCCACGTACGACAGGAAGGCGATGCGCGTCCCATCGGGCGACCAGTCGAGCCAGTCGAGCCCGGGCTCACCTGGCGTGATCTCCCGGAGCCCGGTTCCGTCGGCGTTGGCGACGACGAGGATGAGCCCGCAGTCGGGCTCGCCGCAGGGTGTCGGGGCTCCGCGGGCGAACGCGACCCGGGTGCCGTCCCTGGAGAAGGCCGGGCCGAAGTCGAACGTCGGACCGGCGATCAACGGCGTCCCGGTCCCGGTCTTGGGATCGACGGTGAACAGGTCCCCGTTCGCACTCGAGACGAGGGCGCCGTTGCGGGCCAGCCCGAAGGGCGGCGGGAGCGGCCGTCGCGACCCCACGAGCACCGCGACCAGGGCCGCGATGATGAGGGCCACCAGGCCAAGGACAAGCACGGTCCGGAGCGACGTCGGCCGGACGGCCCAGAGTCGCGTGGCGGTCACGTTCATGGGCAGCCACCTTCCGGGGCTCGACCACCACCGCCGCTGCCGCACGCCCGCGGTCCTGAGCAGGACCTCGTCGAGGTGACCGGGCACGCGCCCGGCCGAGTCCTCGCGGAGCCAGTCGCCGAGCCGGACCGAGAAGTCGTCGTTGGTCGTCATGCCGGACGGCCCTCCGAAATCTCGCGGCCGGCCCGGGCGTCGGCGTCGAGCGCCGCTCGCAACAGGCCCATGGCGCGGTGCAGACGCGACTTCACCGTCCCGATCGGGATTCCGAGGGTGACGGCGACGTCGGGCAGGGGGAGGTCGAGGTAGTGATGGAGGACGATCACAGCTCGCATGTCCGGGTCGAGCCGGACGAAGCCGCGTTCGAGCTGGTCACGGTCGGCGATCGTCGACAGGTCGTCGGCGGTCCCCGGCGCGTCGAGGGCAATCAGCGGGACATCGATCCGGTGGCGCCGCAGCCGGCGGGCCTCGTCGATGCAGGAACGAACGAGCAAGCGATGCAGCCAGGCATCGAAGCGTCCCGGGTCCCGCAGCGTGGGCAGATCACGCCAGGCCCGGACCAACGCGTTCTGGACGGCGTCGGCGGCCTGCTCAGGATCCCGAAGGATGAGCCAGGCGGCGGAATCCAGCCGGGAGATCGCGGCGCCTGCCAGCTCGGAGAAGGCGTCATGATCGCCTCTCCGCGCTCGCTCCACGAGGTCTCGCTGCATCTCGCCCCTCGGCGATGGCGCGACCGGGGTGGCCACGCTCGGTGAGTATGGCGAGCCGACTCACGCGATCGGTTCCGGATTCGTCGAGGTACCATCCCTGCCACCGGCGCCGCACGATCTCGCGGGGCCCGGGCCCGGACCCTCACGATCGATCGAGCGCCCAAGGAGTCCGCCTCGCGTGAAGATCCAGGAAGCCGACGCGAAGTCGCTCCTCGTGGCGCAGGGCCTGCCGGTCCCGCCATGGGAGGTCGCCCAAACCGCGGCCGAGGCGCGCGCCGCCGCGAACCGCTTCCTCGCCGCCGGCGGGAAGCAGGTCGTCATCAAGGCCCAGGTCCTCGTCGGCGGCCGCGGCAAGGCCGGCGGGGTAAAGCTGGCCGGCTCGGCCGAGGAGGCGGAGCGGGTGGCGGCCGCGATCCTCGCCCTCCAGATCAAGGGAATCGCGGTCCACAAGGTGCTCGTCGGGCCGGCGGCCGACATCGTCAAGGAGTTCTACCTCGCCGCCGTCCTCGATCGGGCCAGCCGCCGGGTGATCCTCATGGGCTCGGCGGAGGGCGGGGTCGAGATCGAGCAGGTCGCCGCCGACCGACCCGAAGCAATCGTGACCATCCCGGCCCACCCGCTGGCGGGATTCCTCCCCTTCAAGGCCCGCCAGATGGCGTTCCGCCTGGGGCTCGGAGACCACCTCAAGGACGCGGTCGCGATCGCCACCGGCCTGGTCCGGACGATGCACGCCTATGACGCGGACCTCGTCGAGATCAATCCGCTGGCGGTCGTCCGAGAGGCGGGCGCGGCTGGGGCCGTCAGCGAGCGCCTGCAGTGCCTGGACGCCAAGATCACGCTCGACGACTCGGCGCTCGCCCGCCACGCGGGGCTCGAGGACCTCCGCGATCCCGACGACGAGGACCCGGCCGATCGGGCGGCGCGCGAGGCAGGCCTGACCTTCATCAAGCTCGACGGGACGATCGGCTGCATGGTGAACGGCGCGGGCCTGGCGATGGCCACGATGGATCTCGTCAAGCGGGCAGGAGGCGAGCCGGCGAACTTCCTCGACATCGGCGGCGGCGCCCGGGCCGACAAGGTCACCGCCGCGATGCGGCTGATCCTGGCCGATCCGAAGGTCGACGCGATCCTCGTCAACATCTTCGGCGGGATCACCCGGGGCGACGAGGTCGCGCGGGGGCTGATCGAGGCCCGCCAACAGCAGGAACGCGACGTCCCGATGGTCGTCCGGATCGTGGGGACGAACGCCGAGGGGGCTGCGGTCCTCCTCCGCGAGGCCCGTTTCGAGACCGCGGCGACGCTCGACGAGGCGGCTCGCCGCGCGGTGGCCGCCTCGCGAGGCGCCCCCGCGTGAGCATCCTGATCGACCGTTCGAGCCGCGTCGTCGTCCACGGCCTGACCGGCCGCGAAGGCTCGTTCCACGGAGCGGCGATGCTGGACTACGGGACGCAGGTCGTGGCCGGGATGACGCCCGGCAAGGGCGGCCAGA
>VBFG01000069.1 GCA_005882635.1 Chloroflexota bacterium
CGGAACCGTTCCGGACACGCTTCCTCGGCGACGCCCTGGCGGCCGCGATCGTCTTCGTCGGCACTGCCGTCCTCGCGCTCGCGTTCACCCGGCTCGCGGCCATGGCGACCGACGAGGGGCTCGACTGGCGGCGCAACCCGGCCTGGCTCGCCCTGACCCTGGTCCTGCTCGCTACCGCGATCATCGCGGCCGTGCCGCTCGCCGCCGTCGCCGGGACGGCGCTGTCGATCCTCGTCGGCGTGGCGCTCGGGCCGCTCCTGATCCTTGGCCTCGTGACCGGCTTCGACCGGACTGCCCGCTGG
>VBFG01000070.1 GCA_005882635.1 Chloroflexota bacterium
CGGTGACGACGCCGCCGTCAGGGCCGGTCCAGCCGTCGCAGGCCGAACAGCTCGCGACGATGTCGCTCGGTGGGCTCCTCCTCCTTGCGGCCACGGTGGCGGTCCTGATCCTGATCGCCGCGTGGATGCGCCGGACGCGCGCTCCGCACGACGATCTGGTCGACGAGATACGAACGATCGATCGCGGCGACGCGCCGGGTGCGCCGCGGCGCTGGCCGCCACGCGCTCGCCGCGCCGAGCCGGCGGACGCGGTCCAGGCCTACGTCGCGCTGCTCGCCGACCTCGCGCGACACCCTGCCGCCGGCCGCCGACCGGGCGAGACGCCGGCGGAGCATGCTGCCCGGCTGCGGAGCGCGGGAGCTCCGAGTCTCGCCCTGGACCTCCTCGCGGCCGACTACGCCCTCGCCCGCGACGCGGGACTCACGCTCTCGGCAGCCGAGGACCGCCGCGGGATCGAGCGTTGGCGGATTCTGCGGCGACGCCTCGCCGACTGGGCTCGAACCCAGGCCCTGCTTGCAGGCGAGACCGCCGCGGATGGCGCCGTTCCCGAGGCAGCAGCCGATGCCGAGGGAGGTCGGCGCTGAGACCCGGTTCGCCGACGGCGCCGCGCACAGAACAGCGGGCCCGGGGGCCTCGATCAGGGGAGGTGGTGGGGCACCCTGTTTTGTTTGCATTGGAGAACAAGCGCCGCCAAAGGGATCGGTCCGGTCGTGATCGAGTCGGATCTCACGCGGTCTCGAGAAGCTGCCTCCGATGTCCAATGCGCGCGACGGCCCGATGCGTTCCGCCAGCAATGTGGCGATCGCGCCGTCAGTAGCCGCCGCCGATGCAGGGTTGGTCGTCCTGGGGGATGGTCGCTCCGAACTCGACTCGCCCGTCGGCGTCAATCTGGACGCCAATGTCAGGGACCACGGACGATGTTGTGGAGGGCGTTGTTTCATAGGTCGCCGGAGCCGCCACATTTGAGCCCGAGACGGTGAGCTTGATGTGGCCTCGATACAGACCCAGTCGCGCGTAGCAGTCGCCCTTCTTCCACGGCTGGATCGTGTGACTGACGGTGTTCGAGAAGAGGAACGAGCCGGGCTCCTCTGTCACGAAGGTGATCGCCTCGGGCGAGAGGTTCCGCACCACGACGGGGACATCACCACCGGCCGCGCGGCAGCCGGCGATGGAGATCAGCGCGAGCAATGCGACGGCGACCCAGGACCTCGGCGACATCGGGCCAAGGGTACGACGACGCGTCGAACCGCCTGATTCGCGGCTGGCACATCCCGGCTGCGCTGTCTTCAGAACGGCATGTCGGCGTCGAGCTCGTCCGATGGAATGAGGCTCGAGACCTGCGCCGCGGCCCGCTGATCGCGCTGCTGGCGGCCGCGCTCCCTGCCCGCCCGATTGCGTTCGGCCGCGGTGAGCTTGTGGCACTCGGGGGAACCGCTCTGGGACAGAATACGCGAGTAGATGACCGCGGGCCACTCGTGGCCGAGCTCGCACACCCAGGTCGCCTGCCGTCCCGATGCGCGGGTCACCTGGTCGGCGCGAAGGACGTTCTTGGTCGGATGCCATTCCTTCGCCAGCCCCGGGAAGTAGGCGGCGAGCGACTCGGACGGATGGACCTTGTTGCCCATGTGGTAGGGGCAGAACGAGCCTCCGTAGGTTCGGCTGGAGGCGCGGGTCTCCCAGACGTGATCGGAGTTCAGAACGCAGCGCCAGGCCACCCGCTGCCTTCCGCCGGCGGCGACGGTTCGAGGATCGATGTCGCCATTGAGGTCCCAGTCCCATTCGAGCATGAGATCCTCGAAGTCGGCCACGAACTTGCCCTTCAGCGATCCCGGGTCAGCGCGCTCCGGCCGCTTCGGTCGGCCGCTCGGCGGGGTCGGGATGCCGAACTGCTTGCGCAGGTCGTTCTGCGCGGCGTAGATCCCCGCCAGCCGCTCGCGCAGCCAGCGCACGTGATCGTCGTCGGCTCGCTGCCGCGTTCGCCGCTCCGAGTCGAAGACGAGCCGCGGCAAAGACGCCTCGTCGCGGTCCTGCCAGGTCCGCCACCAGCTCATCGGCTGGGTCTCATCCTCGAGCTCCGGGATCGGCACCTCCATCACGACGGGCAGGTGCGAGCGGTTTCCGCTGGCCTCGAAGGCGGCCCGGATAATGCCCGCGTAGCGGGCCTCATGGGCCTCGCCCCGACCGCGCAGGGTGATGAGCCCGAGCGCGAGGTTGAGCCGGCGAGCGTTCTGCCAGCGCCCAGCTCGTCGTCGAAGGGGCGCGACCCACTCGCTCATCCGGCCCTGGAGCGAGCCCGTCGAGAGCGGGACGCGGCCGCGGATCCGCCGGATCTCCCATTGCCGCTGGATGAGGATCTCGTTCGTGGCGATCCACGAACGAAGGGCGAGCTTGTCGGGCTCCACGTGGACGGCGATGAGCTCCTTGAGCCGCGCCCATTCCTCGGGGCCGCGTTGCGCCTCGGCGATCGCGGTCATGAGCGGATGGTCGCCCCAGCGCCGCATGTTGCTCCGCGTTGGCGACCACGGGATCGGGCGGGCGAGTCGGATTGGCTCGTCGAGCCGGACGCGTTCGGGAACGCCGTCGGCAATCGCGCGCTTTCGCATGAGCTCGGCGAGGTGCCGCCGCGAGTGGTACAGGATCGCCTTTGGCCATGTCTCGCGGACGGCTCGCGCGATCGCCGGATCGAGGTCGGCGATGACCCACTCGGGCGAGTCCTCGAGCGTCGCGAAGAATGCCTTCCAGCTGTCCACGTCCTTGCCGCCCTGGACCTGGATGAGACACGGCTTCGCGCTCGGTCCGCTCGGGTCGATCGCGACCATGATCGTGCCGGCCTTGAGGTTGCCGGCCGCCTTCTCGGTGTCGCCCTTGGCATTGGCCTCCGGGTTGTCCTTGGCCGCTGTCTTCCGGTAGCCGCTGGTCATCAGCGTCGTCGAGTCGATGACGATGACCGCGGGCCAGCGCTTCGGGTGGAGCTTGTCGATGATCGCCGGCGCGTACGCGTCGAGGTAGTTGACGGCGAGGTTCGCCTGCTGACTCGTCTGGCCGGGCCGGATCCGCTTGAGCGGCGGCTTCGTGGGGTCGCGGTGGTTGACCCGGAAGATCGACTCGCGGAAGCCGGCCCCGGTCTTCGTTCCCTCGTGACGGGCGTAGATGTGCTCGCAATGGGCAGGCGCGGCCGGAGTCGGGATGGTGGTCCGAGGGCTGGCGGATCGGGATCGGCAGGAAGATCACGTGGCCCCGGGACTTGGCCTCGGTCACGCACCGGTAGCGCGGTCGGCGGTGGGCGTCGCTCCAGCGGCTGCGCGTGTAGCCGTCGAGAAGGATTCTGCTGCCAGGGTGGAGCGGGCACTTCGGCCGCACGACCGCCGGTTCGGGAAAGGCGAGGGCCATGGCCCCATGGGGCCTCGATCAGGGGAGGTGGTGGGCGATACTGGATTCGAACCAGTGACCCCGCGGATGTGAACCGCGTGCTCTAACCACTGAGCCAATCGCCCGCGACTCGCGGCGCCCATCCGGCGCCGGCGAAGCGTCCCCGACTATACCCGCAGGCCCGGCCAGCGGGCAACGATCGCCTCCGGCTCGACCCCGTCGACGACGACGAGCTTCTGCCGGCCGGCCGCGCCGGCGACCAGCCGGACCGATCGGCGCGGGACTTCGAGCTCATCCGCAAGAAGACGGAGGAGCGACTGGTTCGCGGCTCCCGCGACCGCCGGGGCGGCGACGCGCGCCCGGAGGATCCCGTCGATCACGCCGTCGACATGGTCGGATCCGGATCGAGGTGTCAGTCGGACGGCGAAGCGAACCTCGGTGTCAGGCAGGACTCAGAACAAGCGCAGCAGGAGGGTGAGGACGATCAGGACGATCAGCGGCGACAGGTCGAGGGCACCCGTCGGCGGGAGGGCCCGCCGGATGGGCCCGAGGATCGGCTCGGTCGCCGGGTAGACGAACGCGCCGAGCTGCGATCGCCCGCTCGGATCGACCCACGACAGGACGACACGGAGCAGGACGAGCACCGTCACCGCGAGAAGGGCGAACTCGATCAGGTTGCTTGCGAAGATGCCCACGGGCCGAGTCTACCAGCGATGCCCCGACCGCTCGGGCGGGGCTTCGTTCAATGCGGATGGCCGTTCGACTGGCCATCCGAGTGGCGGTGGTCTCGCTCGCCGAACAGGGCCCGACCGATGCGCACGATCGTGGCGCCCTCCTCGATGGCAACCTGGAAGTCATCGGTCATCCCCATCGACAGCTCGGGGCCCAGCCCGGGCGCGGTCGATCGGAGCCGCTCGGACAGGACCCGGAGGGCGACGAAGGTCGGCCGGGCTTCCGCGGGATCCGGAACCAGCCGGCCGACCGTCATCAGGCCGCGAACGTCGAGGTGGCGGCAGGCCAGGACCGCGTCGACGGAGCGCTCGAGCTCGTCCGTCGAGAAGCCCGCCTTGACGGGATCGCGATCGACGTTGACCTGGAGAAGGACCGGATACCGGTCGAATCGGGAGAGCTCCCCGGCGATCCGGTCGAGCCGTTCGGCCTGACTGGCCGATTCGACGGTCTCGATCATCGAGAACGTCGCGACCGCGCGCCGGATCTTGTTCGACTGGAGCGGCCCGACCAGGTGCCAGGCCGCGCCTTCGACGAGTCGGGCCTTGGCCGCCGCCTCCTGGACGCGGTTCTCGGCGAGCGTCGTCAGCCCGGCCGCCACCGCGGCCCGGACGCGCTCGACGGGGACGGTTTTCGTGACGGCGACGAGGGTGACGCCGGCCGGGTCGCGGCCGACGCGCCGACAGGCCTCCGCGATCCGGGCGAGAACGCGCGCCCGTGCGTCCCGCAGCCCGTCGACCGCTACTTCCGCCGCAGGAACGAAGGAATCTCCAGGTCGTCGGCGTCGTATGTCGGGACGCGCTTCGGCCCCGCCGCATCGCCGACGGTTCGAACGGTGGTCGGGGTGAGGACCGCGGCCGCCGCTCCGCCGTCGCGGCCGGTCTCGGCTTCCGCGTCACCGGACTCCTGGCGCTGCCGCTCGAGCTCCTCGAGGAAGTCGCGCTCGCGGGGCGCGCGCAGCGACTGCTGCTCCATCACCGGCTGGCCGGCGTGGGCGTGACGGGCGATGTCGCGCTTGCGGGTCCCGTCGAACCCGGTGGCGATCACCGTGATCATCACCTCGTCGCCGAGGCGCTCATTGAAGGTCGTCCCGAAGATGATGTTCGCCTCCGGATCGGCGGCGGCGCGGATCTCCTCGGCCGCCTCGGTCACCTCGAAGAGGCTGAGGGTGGACGAGCCGGTGATGTTGAACAGGATCCCCTGGGCCCCGGTGATGTTCACCTCCAGGAGCGGGCTCGCGATCGCCTGGCGGGCGGCCTCGACGGCGCGGTTCTCGCCGGTCGCCCGGCCGATCCCCATCAGCGCCGAGCCGGCGTCTTTCATGATCGCCCGCACGTCGGCGAAGTCGAGGTTGATCAGCCCGGGCATCGTGATGATGTCGCTGATGCCCTGGACGCCCTGGCGCAGGACGTCGTCGACGACCCGGAAGGCGTCGATGATCGAGGTGTTCTTCTGGACGACGTCCTTGAGCCGGTCGTTCGGGATCGTGATCAGGGTGTCGACCTGGCCCTTCAGGTCTTCGGCCGCCTTCTCGGCGATGAGCTTGCGCTTGGCGCCTTCGAAGCCGAAGGGCTTGGTGACGACGCCGATCGTCAGCGCCCCGGCATCCTTCGCCAGTTGGGCGACGATGGGAGCGGCACCGGAGCCCGTCCCGCCGCCGAGCCCGGCCGTGATGAAGACCATGTCCGATTCTTCGAGCGCCTGGGCGATCTTCTCGGAGTCCTCCTCCGCCGCCCGGGCTCCGATCGCGCTGTCGCCACCCGCCCCGAGGCCGCGCGTGATCTTGTCGCCGATCCGGATCTTGTGCGGGGCGTCCGACTGCAGGAGCGCCTGCGCGTCCGTGTTGCAGGCGATGAACTCGACGCCCATCATCTCGGCCCGGATCATCCGGTTGACGGCGTTGCTCCCGCCGCCGCCGACGCCGATGACGCGGATGAGCGCGAAGTTCTCGGAATCGGACCGCAGCGGCATCGCCTCTCCTCCGGGACTCCTGGGACGTGGCGACGGTCGGATCGCTCGGAGACGGCCGTCGAGTGGTCTGAGCGAGTGCCTCCGGACCCCACCTCCGGGGCGTTCCTCGAGGATCCGGCGGACTGGGCCGGAGTCTACCACCGGGTCGAGCCGGTCGGCGGTGTCATCCCGGCGACGACGCGATCGGCGGAGCGTCTCGCCACCGACTGGCGTCGCCTCCAGGCACCACCGGGAGGCTCGTGAATAGGGCATTCGCCCGATGGACACGCCGCCCGACCGGCTGCGAGCCTACCGGCACTGGTACTTCCGGGGAGAGCGCGCGTGGGACTTCTGGATCGAGCACCCAGGGCGGCAGCATCGGCTCTGCTCCTGGCGACCGCGATCGGCGCGGCCGGCACGACGGGCATCTCGTCGGTGCTGGCGGTCGATCCGCCGGCGACCCTGCCGCTCAGTGGCAGCCTCGCCGACGAGCATGGCGCCGCGCTCGCCGGGGTCCACCTCGTGATCTCCGAGGAGCAGCCGCCGGACGGCGGTCTGGCCGGGTCGTCGGTCACGACCGCCGCCGACGGTTCGTTCACCGCCTCGATCTACCCATGGGGCACGGCCGAGACGCCCGCGACGCTGACGATCAAGACGTCGCCCGGCGAGGAGATCCAGCGGATCGGCGAGAACTGCAGCCAGACGATCGGCGTCGTCGTGGCCGACACGCGGCCGCTGACCCTCGAGGGCGCGACCGAGCCGCCGGCCGCGGTCCAGCTCGTGGCGACGACGACGCTCCTCGGCGAGGTCTGCGGAACGACCGCCACGCCCCGTCCAAACTCCGGCGCCGGCTCCGGCACGCACGTGACGCCGCCACCGACGGACCAGGACAGGGCTGTCTTGACTCGCCCTTCGGAGCGGCACGGGCCGGCCCTCGTGCTCGGGTTCGTGGTCGGCCTGCTGGCCGCCGCTGCGCTGCTCGTCCCGGCCCGAGGCGCGCGCCGCCGGAGCTGAGGCCCGCTGGGAAGGTCGTCTTACCAGCAAGCTCAGCCGGCGAGGAAGCTGAGGATCACCGTTCGCTCGGCGTTGTCCGGGTTCGGGTCGAGCAGAGCGATCGACTGCCAGGTCCCGAGGGCCAGCTCGCCGCCGCTGACCGGCACGGTCAGGGACGGCCCGGCGAGCAGCGGCAGGACGTGGTCGGCGCCGTGGCCGGGCGAGCCGTGGCGGTGGTGCCAGCGGTCGTCGCGCGGCAGCAGGCGATCCAGCGCGGCGAGCGCGTCGTCGTCGGAGCCGGCACCCAACTCCATGACGACCACGCCGGCCGTGGCGTGCGGCACGAAGACCGACAGGAGCCCGTCCTCTCCTCCGCCGTGCTCGGCGACGAACCGACGGCAGGCGGGCGTCAGGTCGGTGAAGCCGCGCTCGGACCCGGTCCGGACCTGGATCCGCGCCGACTTCACGGGGAGCGCCTAGGGAAAGATGCTCCGCAGCGCATCGCGGATGCGGCCCAGGCTGCCCATCGCCGGCGCCGACTCGTAGCGCATCGGCTCGTCGCCGTCGATCGCGCCGGCGCCCCACAGCAGCAGGCCGACGGCCGTCGAGTAGCTCGGGTTCAGGAGCGTATCGACGAGGCCGCCGATGCCCGTCGGGGCGGCGATTCGGACGGGCATTCCCAGCACCTCGCGACCCAGCTCGGCCGTGCCCGCGAGCTGCGCCGCGCCGCCGGTCAGGATGATCCCCGCCGGCATCATCCCCGGGCCGCCACGGCTCATCTCCTCCCGAAGCAGCTCGAACGTCTCGCGCATCCGGGCCTCGATGATCTCGCACGCCTCGCGGCGGCGGATCGTCCGACCGGCGTCCTCGCCGAGGACCGTGATCGTGATCTCCTCTTCGTCGTCGACGGCGGCCAGGTTGCACGTCCCGTGGGAGATCTTGAGCTCCTCGGCGACCTGGAGGCTCGTCTTCAGGCCGAGCGCCAGGTCGTTCGTGACGTTGTTCCCGCCGATCGGCAGGACGGCGGTCCGGAACGGTGACCCGTCGACGAACATCGACAGGTCGATCGTTCCCGCCCCGAGGTCGGCGACGGCGACGCCCAGCTCCTTCTCGGTATCGGTCAGGACGCTGTCGGACGAGGCGAGGGCGGACGCGACGAGCTCGTCGATCTTCACCCCCGCCGCGTTGACGCATTTCGACAGGTTCTGGACCGCGGTCGCGGCCGCGCTGACGATGTGGACTTCGACCTCGAGGCGGAGGGCGCTCATGCCGAGCGGGTCCTTGACGCCCTCCTGCCCGTCGACCTTGAAGCCGCGCCGCTCGACGTGGAGGACGACCTGGCTCGACGGGATCGAGACGGCGCGGGCGACCTCGACCGCCCGGTTGACGTCCTCGCGGGTGACCTCCTTGCGAGGCCCGCTGACGGCGACCTGGCCGGGTGAGTTCAGGCTCTCGACGTGCTGGCCGCCGACCGACACGAAGGCGCGATCGATCTTCCAGCCGGACAGGCGCTCCGCCCGCTCGACGGATTCGGCGATCGATCGGACCGTCTGGTCGATGTTGACGACGACGCCCTTCTTCAAGCCGGACGACGGCACGGTCCCGTGGCCCATGATCGTCATCCGGCCGTCGCGGCTGACCTCGCCGATCAGGGTGCACACCTTCGACGTCCCCACGTCGATCCCGACGAGGACCGCTTCTCTCTCCACGTTCGTCGTCCGTGCCTCCGGTTGGCTACACGAAATGGCGCCGGATCAGCGCCACGTTGTTGAAGATCCGGAACCCGAAGTTGATCAACGCCACGAGATACAGGTCGAGGCTGAGTCGGTCGCCGATGAAGGTGAGGATGACCGCGACGATCGCGTTCGTGATGAATCCACTGATGAAGATCCGATTGTCGTAGACGCCGTCGAGCTCGGCCCGGACCGCCCCGAGAACCGAATCGAGCGCAGCGAGGATCGCCACGGCCGTGTATCGGGTGAACTCGAAGCCGACGTTGACGTTGAGGACGAGCCCGGCAAGGACGCCAACGACGAGACCCGCCAGGGGTAGGAACACGCCTCGCCGCCCTCGCTCCGGTGCGTTTCGGCAAGGCTACCCGACGCGCGACCCCCCTGCCACGCGGTCATGGCTTGGGCGACGCCGTGGGGCGCGGCGTCGGCTTCGGGATGTAGGTGCCGTCGCGGTCGTCGGCGAGGATGACCCGCAGGACGGTGTCCTCGCGGCCGGCGAGGAGCTTCGTCAGGAGCTGGACCTGACCCGGGATCAGGGCCGGCGTCCGCTGGCTCCGGCCGTAGAAGCCGAAGATCCCGACCCAGCCCTTCGGCCCGGTCGTGATCGTGAAGCCGTTCTCGTCCGTCACCGCGACGCTCAGCTCGGAGAAGTGGCTCCCGATCTGCACGGGCGTGATCGACGCAAGCCGCGTGGCCGCATCGAGGTCCACCGGATCGAGGACGGACCGGACGCCGAGGGCGGCCGACGCCACGCGCTGATCGAGGACGACCGGCAAGGCGGCCACAGCGTCCGGCGGGGTGACAGCATCCGGTGCGCCGGCGGCGAGGTCCGCGAAGAGGACCCCGCCCTCGTCGACCGCGTAGCGGTGCGAGCCGACCGACCAGAGGACGACCGCCCGCCGCTCGCGGAGCCCGACCTGGAGGAGGTCCGGCAGGCGGACCGTCACCGTCGCGTCGGCCACCGACGGGAGGGTCCGGAGCCGCTCGACGATCGGCTGGGTCGCCAGCCCCACGAGGTTCGTGCCGGGCTCCACCGCGACCTGCTCGCGGACCGCCGCCTCGGGTGTCAGGACCGCGCCGCTGATCTCGAGCCGCTCGAACCCGAGGGCCGGTGTCGCCGCCAGCCCGTACGTCGCGCCCGCGGCGACGAGCATCGCGAGGATCGCCCCGGCCCGCGTCGGCGTCAGCCGGGCCGAGGCCCTCCGGACCCGGGGCCGGCGGCGGGGCGTCCCGGCGACAGCCCGGTAGCGGGTCCGGCGCGCCGTCACGGCAAGCGGGCCCTCCTCACCGCGGCAGGTCGGCGGGGGTCAGCCGGCGACGTGCTCGCGCAGCATGGCGTTCGAGGGCGAGGTCGACGACCCGGGCGCAGACGTCGCCGAAGCGGTAGTTCCCGTCGGCCGGCAGCGTCGGGAACAGGCTGATCGGGGTGAAGCCGGGGATCGTGTTGATCTCGGACAGGAAGACGTCGCCGTCACGGACGAGGAAGTCGACCCGGGCGAAGCCCTCCGCGCCGATCGCCCGGTACGCGTCGCGGCTGATCTTCAGGATCGTCGCCCGCATGGCCGCCGGGATCTCGGCTCGGACGGTCGTCTCCGACAGACCCGGCGTGTACTTCGCCGCGTAGTCGTAGAACTCGTGTCCGGCGAGGATCTCACCGGGGCCGTACAGCTCCAGCCGAGCGTGGTCGTTGCCGATGACGCTTACTTCGAGGTCGCGCGCGCCCGCGAGGTAGACCTCAGCCAGGGCGACGTCGTCGTGGCGGAACGCGAGGTCGAGCGCCGCGGTCAGCTCGGACGGGTCGTGGACGAGGGTGATCCCAACCGATGAGCCGAGGCTCGCGGGCTTGACCATCAGCCGGCCAGTCTCGGTCCCGCGCTCGAACGCCTCGAGCTCGGCGAGGACGGCGCCGGGGTCGCTCTGCCAGCGAGCCGCCCGGATCTCGAGCCAGTCGACGACCGGCAGGCCGATCCCGCGCGCGAGCCGCTTGAACACCGCCTTGTCCATGCCGAGGGCGGACGCCGTCACGCCCGAGCCGGTGTATGCGAGCCCGACGGTCTCGAGCATCGCCTGGACCGTGCCGTCCTCCCCGAACGGACCGTGGAGGGCGATGAACACCAGCGGCTGGGGCCGGTCGGCCGCGATCCGGTCGATCGCCTCTCCGGCCGGCAGCGGGCCCTCGGCGCCGAGCGCGGACGGCTCGTCGTAGCCGGCCGCCGGTCGCTCGCCGCGTCGATGATCGGCCGGCAGCCACCACCAACCCCCGGCGAGGTCGATCAGCACCTCGCGGACGTCGTCGCCACGTTCCCGGAGGGCGTCCGCGATCGCGGTGCCAGAGACGATCGAGACGTCGTGCTCCGCGGACGGCCCGCCGAGCAGGACGACGATGGGCGGGTGGTCCGACGCTCCCGTCACGTGGCCGCCTCCCCGACCCAGTCGCCGAGGAAGACCACCTCGGGTTCGAGGCGGACGCCGGTCTCATGTTCGACGGCGGCGGCGACCTCGTCGACCAGCGCCCGGACGTCTGCCGCGGTCCCCTTCCGGTCATTGACGACGAAGTTCGCGTGCTTCTCCGACACGGTCGCTCCGCCGTGGGTCCGGCCCTTCCAGCCGATCGAGTCGATCAGCCGCCCGGCCGAATCGCCGTCGGGGTTGCGGAACGTCGACCCGGCCGACGGGATCCCGAGCGGCTGGTGGTCGCGCCGCCAGCGGCGGATCTCGTCGAGGCGGGCGGCGATCTCCTCGGGCTGCGCGGGCGCGAGCTGGAACGTCGCCTCGATGACCACCTCGCCCGGGTGGTGCTTGAGGCGGCTGTCCCGGTAGCGGAGGTGGAGGTCCGCCGCGCTCAGGTCGGCCTCGGAGCCGTCATCGAGGAGCACCTTCGCCGAGTCGAGGATCGCCGCCACGTCGCTGTCGTGGGCGCCGGCGTTGGCCCAGACCGCGCCGCCGACGGTGCCCGGGACCGCCAGCCCGAACTCGAGCCCGGTCAGGCCCGCCTTCTGCGTCTCGGTCGCGGCCCGGGCCATCGGGACGCCGGACTCCGCGATGTAGCGGTCCCCGTCGATCCGCGAGCCCTCCGCCCGGTTCTGGACGACGAGGCCGCGGATCCCGGCATCGGCGATGACGACGTCGCTGCCACGTCCGAGGAGCGTCAGCGGGATCCCCCGCGCCCGGGCGAAGCGAACGATGGCCCGGAGCTCGTGGACGTTGTGGATGGTGGCGAACAGGTCGGCCGGCCCGCCGACCCGCATCGTCGTGAACCGGGCGAGCGG
>VBFG01000187.1 GCA_005882635.1 Chloroflexota bacterium
CGGCTCTCCGGCCGCCGGATCCGACGGACCCAGCCGGGGACGACCATCAGGATGCGAAGGGATAGCAGAACGGCGACGCCGATGACAACAGCGGCGACCACGATCTCGCCCCAGAAAGGCACCCGTCGAGTCTACCCCGCGGATTCAGCCCTTCGGCACGAAATCCGTACCGGGGTGTGTGGCCCTTTGGGTACGTCCGCCGGTTGCGGGGTTATGGCTCATACGGCGGCGCGAGGCCGCTGAACATCGGGAAGTGCCGGACGTTCAGCGTCACGAGCTCCAGGCCGTGGACGGTCGCGGTCGCTGCGATGATGAGATCGGCGGTGCCGATCCCCGAATGACTCCGCCGAACGGCCCGACCAAGATCGCCGGCTTCGCGCGCCACCGTCTCGTCGACCGGGATCCAGGCGAGGGTCGCGAGCAGACGCTCGGTCGACCGCCGCTCGCCACTGCGGACGCCGCGCATCACCTCGACCCGGGTGATTTCCGAACAGCTTGGGCGTGTCGCCAGGCCGGCTGCGTACGCGACAGCGGCGGGATGCCCGCGCAGCACGTCGATGACGATCGCTGTATCCCAGAGGACGGTCATCGCCGACGCCGCTCGAGATCCTCCTCGCGCTCGCGATCCGTGGCACGCAATGCTTCCACATACGACCGGCCGTCCGGCAGATCGACGGGCGACGTCGCCATTGCCGCGACCGCAGCGCGGAAGGCTTCGAGCCGCGCGGCCTCCTCATCCGGCGTGGAGAGGTAGGACTCGATTGCCTCGCGGATGACGGTCGACTTCGTCGTCCCGGCCGCCCTCGCCCGAGCAGCCAGCCTTCGATCCTGATCAGCCTGGAGGTAGATCTGCGTCCGCTTCATGATGTACGAAATATACATCACGCGCTTCTTACGTCGGCAGCGCTCGCAGGCGAGCTCGGGTGAACGCCCCGATGCTCGCTTCGACCATCTCGTCGTTCGCGGTCAGGGAGATCCGGAACCAGCCGGGGACCTCGACGACGGCGCCCGGCAGGACCATCGCCCCCTCTTCGGCCAGGATCGCGGCGAAGCGCTCGTCGTCGTCGATCGGCGAGCGGGCCATGATGTAGAAGGTCCCCTCGGGCCGGGTGTGCTCGTAGCCCAGGTCGTCGAGGATCGCCATCATCCGGTCGCGCCGGCGCTCCAGTGCCCCGATGTCGATCGACAGCCGCTCGAGGTCGTCGATCGCGTGCTGGAGGTCGGCATTCGGGAACGAGAAGCCGGTGGCGATCTGGTTCAGGAGGATCCGGTCGCGCAGCTCGACCCGGTCGGGCTTCGTCGGCGGCACCGTCAGGTAGCCGATCCGCATCCCGGGCGCGAGCAGCGTCTTCCCGTAGCTGTAGGTGATCAGCGTGTCCGGGTAGACCTCCGCCGGGCTGTGGAAGGAGCGGCCGTCGAACAGGATCCGGTTATATGGCTCGTCGGACACGAGCAGGACGGGGCGACCGATCTGCGCCGACGCCTCGCGCAACGCAGCGGCGAGCCGCTCCAGGTCGGCGAGCGGGTAGACGCGGCCGCTCGGGTTGTGCGGTGAGTTCAGCAGGACGGCTCGAGTCCGCGGGGTGATCGCGGCATCGATCGCGGCAAGATCGAGGTCGAAGCCGGGCGGAGCGAGCTTCACCCGCTTCGGCACGCCGCCAGCGGCCAGGATCAGGAGCTCGTAGAAGAACCACGGCGGCGACAGGAAGATCACCTCGTCGCCCGGCTCGACGATCGTCCGGAAGGCCACCGCGAGGGCGGCGAACCCGCCGTTCGTCATCGCGACGTCGGCCGGGTCCCAGTCGATGCCGGTCCGCCGGGTCAGCGTCCGGGCGACCGCCTCCTGCGACTTCGGCTCCGACAGCTTGTAGGCGAACCAGTCGACCGCCTGCGGGTCGAGGTGCTCATGGAGCGCCGAGACGTAGCCCGGCAGCGGCATCTCGTTCGGGTTGCCGAAGGCGAAGTTGGCGACGCCGGGATCGGTCAGGTGCCGGTAGACCGGCCCCTCGAAGAACGAGAGGAACGGCTTGATCGCGTCGCGAAGGGCCTGCCCAGGCGCCACCGGCGCCGGACTGTCGGTCGTCATCTGCCGACTGTACGGCGTCGGCGCCGCCAGGACACGGCGCGTCCGGAAAACCCGCGCGGCGATAGCTGATGCCTATCGCTGCATCGCAAACAGGTATTGGAGTTCCGCCTCCCGTCGCGCGTAGAGTCCGCGCCGTCAGAAGGAGGAACCGTGGTCACAGAGACAACGAAGCTCGACCAGGGCGCTCTCGATCGCGGGCGGCAGGCACTCCTGCGAGGCTGGTCGACGACCGTCTCGCGTGAGCCGAACCTGCTCCTCGTCCG
>VBFG01000188.1 GCA_005882635.1 Chloroflexota bacterium
CGACGCCTTGCCGGCGAACGGCGTGACGCCGCTTTGGACCTGCGAGGATCGGCGCCCAGGCCGCAATCGCCGCGTCGCGGCGTCGATCGCTGCCGGCACGCGAGTGATGGCAACCTAGCTCGGCGGCGTCAGCACCCCGACCGACGCGACCCAGATCGCGCCGACCGTCCGGCTCGCATCCGGGGTCTCGGTGGCTCCGACGAGCACGGCGGTGTCGCCGAGGACGGCGACCGCCGCGAGCGATGTCCCGGCGCCGCGGGGCACCGGGATCGCGGACCACGTGACGCCGTCGGCCGACGACCACGCGAGCGCCACGCCGTTCTCGTCACCGCCGAGCGCGACGAACCGCCCGTCGACCCATGCGATCGAGGCGACCTCGTCGGCGCGGATGCCCTGTCCACCGATCGTCGACCACACTCCGGCAGCGTCGCGCCGGATCAGTCCGAGCACCGGGCCGTCCTGGGCGAACACATCGAGGTCTCCTCCGCTCCAGATGGCGGAGAGGATCGAGGCGTCGGCGGGAAGCCGTGGGAACGGCGCTACGGCGAACGTCCGGCCGTCGCCGGTCGTCCGTGCCTGCGGACTCCCGTCCGGACCTGCTCCGAAGACAAGGAGGTGGTCGCCATCCACGACGGACGTCCACGGTGAGAAGCCATCGAGGGCGGGATGGCGATCGACCCAGTGCAGTCCATCCTTGGAGATCCACGAGACTGGTTGCTCGCCGAACCCCGTGCCGACGATCGCCGCGACCCCGCCCCGGTCGAGGAGGCTGAGACTCCCCTGGCCGCCGCAGAAGGCCATGTCCCACGGCGCCTCGGTCCAGGTGCCGTCGGCGGCCCGCGCCCACGTGTCGATCGCGTACGGATGGGCGCAGCGAGCAGTTCCGCCAGATCCGAGGGCGATGACGCCGTCGCCGACGACCGTCAAAGACGTCGGCGAGGCGAACGCGCTGGACGTGTCTTCCGCGGACCAATCGATCCCATCCGCGGACCGGATGACGACCGGTTTCTCGCCCGCATCCCCGGCCGATCCCGCGGCGAGCAGGACATCGTCGAAGACGATGACGTCCTGAAGCGTGTTGAGCACGCCGAGGTTGGCGAGGTCGACGCGCTGCCAGCCGGCGGTCGGGTCGAGGCTGAGGGCCGGCACGGGCTCGGAAGATGGCGGCGCCGGTCCGCCGGTGGCGGTGTCCTGGGGCGGGGCGGCCGATCCGCTCGGAACGGTCGGTCCGGAGCAGCCGGCGACGAGGGCCAGGACCGCGAACGCGGGACCGAGAGCGGCAAGCCGGTTCACGGCGAGCGGACGACTCGTCGCCATCGTTCGTGACGGGATCAGCGGTGGCGCTTCAGGTCGGCCAGGATCTCGCGGGCTGCATTCTGGCCGGGCTGGCCGGTGATGCCGCCGCCGGGGTGCGCGCCGGAGCCGCACAGGTACAGCCCCCCGACCGGAAGCCGGTACCGGCCGCTCCCGAGGAATGGCCGCCACAGGAACCACTGGTCGAGCGCCTGTTCCCCGTGCAGCGGATGGCCGCCGCTCAACCCGTACTCACGCTCGAGGTCGAGGGGCGTGATCACCTCGCGGGCGCGGACGCTGCCGGCAAGGCCCGGCGCGAGCTCGTCCAGGACGCCGACGACGCGGTCGGCGAAGGCGTCGGCGCGGCCGTCCCGGTCCCACGCGCCGTCGCGCAGGGTGTACGGCGCGTACTGGGCGGTCACGCTCATCACCTGGGTTCCGTCCGGGGCGCCGTCGACGAGCGACGGGTCGACGAGCGACGGGATCGTCGCCTCGACGATCGGCGTGTCCGACGGCCGACCATACTTCGCCGCGTCGAACGCCCGCTCGATCGCGTCGATGCCCGGCGCGGCAAGGATCCGGCCGTGGATCAGCTGCTCGTCGTCGCCGGCCGCGGTGAAACGGGGCACGCGATCGAGGACGAGGTTGATCTTGGCGACGACGCCGGGGGTCCGGTAGTTCGCGGCCCGCCAGCGCATCGTCGGCCCGAGCGTCACTGGATCGACGAGCTCGACGAGCGTCCGCTTCGGATCGAGCCCGGAGATGACCGTCGACGCGGCGATCTCCTCACCCGACGCCAGCACGACGCCGGTGACCGCGCCCTCGCGGGTGGCGATCGCCGATACCCGAGAGCCGCAGCGAATCTCGGCACCGGCCGCCCGGGCAGCCGAAGCCAGCGCTTCGGACACCGCGCCGGGTCCGCCGATGGCGTAGACCGTCTGCCCGGCGGCACCGCCGTCGTTCCCGGCACTGTCGCCGAGGAGGATGGCCGTCGACCCGGCCGACCACGGCCCGAGGAATGAGTGCCGGACGCCGCGCCACGCGATCGCCGCCCGGAGTGCGTCGGTCTCGAAGGCCTCGGCGACGAAGTCCGCGACCGCCATCGGCAGGACTCGCAGGATCGTGTGGGCGTCGCGCTTGCCGAGACCGCGGAACGTGCGGCCCAGCCGCAGCCCGGTGAGCGCGTCGCCGAGGCCCGGCGACTTGATGTCGGGCGGTGTCTGGGCGGCGAGCTCGGCGAGGAACGAGCCGAGCGAGCGCACCAGCCGGTCGAATCCGGGATAGGCGTCGGCGTCGTGGAGGCCCCACGCCCGGATGCCCTCGACCGTCCGGGCCTGATCGGCCCACAGCGCGATCGCCCGGCCGTCCGGCTGCGGTGCGAAGACGCGCACGGCGGGCTCGACCAGGCGAAGGCCGTGCGATCGAAGGTCGAGGTCCCGGACGACCGACGGCCGGATCCGCCCAACGGTGTCCGCCAGGCGCGGCACCCGGACGCCGCCGAGCTCGGCGGTCTCCGCCGCGCCACCGATCCGGCCACGACGCTCGAGGACGACGACCCGGCGTCCGGCCCGAGCGAGGTACCCCGCCGTGACCAGGCCATTGTGGCCGCCGCCGATCACGAGGGCGTCGAAGCCGGTCGGCATCAGGCGGCCCGTCGACCGCGCGATCGGAGGACCTCCAGCGCCGCGATCCGGCCATTCGCGCCCATGATCCCGCCGCCGGGATGGGTCGACGAGCCGCAGAGCCAGAGATCCTGGACCGGCGTCCGGAACCGGGCGTAGCCGGGCGCGGGGCGGTTGAAGAAGAGCTGCTCGAGGGTCAGCTCGCCCTGGAAGATGTTGCCCTCGGTCAGGCCGGTCGTCCGCTCGATGTCGAGCGGGGTCTGGACGTCGCGGAACAGGACGATGTCCCGGATGTTCGGGGCGAACTCGGCGATCCGATCGACGACCGCGTCGCCGAACGCCTCCCGCTGGTCGTCCCACGTCCCGAGCTCCGGCGCGAGGTGGTATGGCGCGTACTGGAC
>VBFG01000034.1 GCA_005882635.1 Chloroflexota bacterium
CTGTACCTGATCACCCACGACGTAGACCTTGCATTGACGCACGCCGACCGTATCCTGCTGTTGCGTGACGGTGTCGTTGTTGCGGACGGGCCGCCGTCAGCCGTCATCACCGATGAGGAGAATTGGATCGCCTGTAACCTCCGCTTGACCTCTCTCCTGCGGGCGAATGCCCGCTGGCGTGCGTCGCAGGGTCGGCTCCTCGACGCGGAGGCACTCGCTCAGCAGATCGTTCAGGCAGAACGCACGCCTGCCTGACGAGCGATCGACGCCGTCGCGAACCGACCGAGGGGGGCACTCACCACGGTTGGAGGGATTGCATGACAACGATGAAAATGGAGCGCGGGGCGCTCTGGGAAGTGAACTCGCGGACGATCGTCTACGCGGCGATCGGCGCGGCGCTCTACGGCGTACTCCAGCTCTTCAGCTTCTTGCTGCCAGGAACCCAGAATGTCGACGTCCGCCCGGCGTTCGCGATCGTGACGTTCTTCGGCTACGCGTTCGGGCCCGTCGTCGGCCTGTTCACGGGGTTCGTCGGGAACATGATCGGCGACCAGCTGCGCGGCTACGGACTTCTCACCTACTGGAACTGGAGCCTCGCGGGCGGTCTCGTCGGCTTGATCGTCGGGCTCGCTCCCCTGTATCTGTCACGCTGGGTCAATGGCAACCTCCGTGATCGTGCGATCGGCGGCGCCGTCGCTGCCGCGGTCGGCGTGGTCATCGGGTTCATCTTCATCTTCAGCGACATCTGGGTCGGCGGCTCGTCGGCCAATCAGCTCCTGACGACGGGCTACGTCCCGATCGTGGTGTCCGATCTGATCGTCGGCATCATCCTGACGCCGATCCTGGTGTACGCCTGGGAGCCTGTGAAGGAGCAGCTCGGTCGATAGTCGCGTCGTCGGCGCACGCCGGCGATGAACATCGCTCCGCGCTATCTCGGACGAGGGTCGTGGCTTGCCCGCCGCGACCCTCGTCTGTTGGTCCTCGTCGTCGTCCTCTTCGTGGCCACGGTGTCCCAGGTCTGGGATGGCCGAGCCGTGGTCGGGCTCGTGATCATCGCGTTCGGGTACTACGCGCTCGCCGGCATCCCCTTCCGCGAGGTCCGGCGGAACTGGATCGCGGCGCTGACCCTGATCACGATCATCGTTCTCGTGAACACAGTGCTGACCGGCAGTCGCTTCGAGGGCATCGTCCAGCACAGCTTCTTCGCGCTGCCGCTGATCGGAACGCCGGTATCCGCAGAGTCGCTCAGCTACGCCGTGACGCAGTGGCTGCGGTACGCGGCAATGCTGGCCGTCGGGTTCCCCGTGGCGTTCTGCGTGTCGCCCTCGGACTTCGGCGTGACCTTCGCCCGCCTCGGCATCCCGTACAAGCTCGCCTTCGCTGTCGACCTCACGTTCCGGTTCCTGCCGTCGCTGGCCGGTGAGTACCAGCAGACGATCGATGCCCAGCGCGTCCGAGGCTACGAGCCCGGTTCCGGTGGCAACCCGGTCGCCCGGCTGCGCCGATCGGTCCCGATCCTGGTCCCGTTCGCGGTCAACGCGATCGTGGGAGCCGAAGACACGATCGACGCGATGGACCTGCGCGGGTTCGGCACCGGCCAGCGGACGTGGCTTCGCCACCTCGCCTTCGACCGGACCGACCGGATCGTCCTGCTGGCCTTCGTCGCCCTTCTCGTCGGGGCCACGATCGCGGGTTTCACGACGACGACGTCGCACCCGTGGACGCCGCAGTTCCTGATCCGTCTCGCCGGCGGGTAGCGACGCCCCGAGTCCGAGGAGACTCGGGGAAGCTCCGGACGCGCACGACACGGGTCGGGTTCGAGCGGATCTCGGGGTGGGTCAGGCTGGCTGAGCTCTGGATCCGAGTCGGGGGTGACTCACCGGCTCAGCCCGCCGGAACGCGTCCGCGGGGTGCGCCTCAGCTCGGCTCGGGCAGCGACTCCTCGTCGAAGATGACGTTCGGGATGACGAGGAGCGTCCAGCCGACCTGGAGGAGGCTGGGCCGGTACTTCGGGGACTCCGGGTCGAGCGACGGGTATGTCGTCCGGTTCCAGAAGGCGATGCTCCGGGCCGTCGTCCCGTAGTGGTGGGCGATCGTGTTCAGGCTCTCGCCGGCCTTCACCGTCACGACGAGAAACGTTGGGGCCGGGGTGGGCGTCGGCCGGACGAAGGACGGGCTCGGCGTCGGACCCGACGGCGCGGGAATCGGCGTCACGGTCGGCGACGCGGCCGCCTCCGACCCGACCGCCGCCGGTCCGGTCGACCCGCGGCTCACCGGCAGGCAGGCCGCGACCGTCATGAGCAACAAAAGCGCCGCCACGGCGCCGGCGATCGGGTGGCGGAGCGGCAGGCGATCGGCCATCGGTCCGCGGTGGGACGACCCGTCGGCGTTGCCGGTTACGCCGCGTCCGTGGCGTCGCTCGCGTTGGGATCGGGGACGACCCGCAGCGACGGCTCGTCGGAGCCTGATCCCGAGAACGTCGGCCCGGCCACGTCGATCGGGGTCGGCGACTTGAAGGCGAAGTCGGCGGCGATCGCGAGGCCTTCCTCGGCAGTGGCGATGAGACCGTTGCCGGTCCGCTTCGCGACGAAGCACGCGCGGTCGGCCGCGAGGAGGATCTCCTCGGCGGTCCGCCCGTCGCGCGGGTACGTCGCCACGCCGATCGAGGCGCTGATCGACAGCCCGGCGCCGCCCCAGATCGAGCCCGGATCTCCGATCGATTGGACGGCACTCCGGACCCGCTCGGCCACCGCCAGCGCCGCCGCCGCATCGGCCCCGGGCAGGATCAGGGCGAACTCGTCGCCGCCGTAGCGGAAGACGCGATCCGACTCGCGATCGGCTGCCACGAGCGCGCTCGAGATCTCGGCGAGGAGGCGGTCGCCGGCCTGGTGGCCGAGCCGGTCGTTGACCGACTTGAACGTATCGAGGTCGAGCATGATCAGGCTGAACGGGTGCTGATCGAGGGCCTCGCGGGCGAGCCAGTCCTGGAACGTCCCGTGGTTGAGGAGGCCGGTCAGGTCATCCGTCTGGGCCCGGATCTCGACCGCCGTGTGGACCTCGGCGTTCTGGAGCGCGATCGAGACCTGCGCCGCGAACAGCTGGACGAGCTCGAACTCCTCCTCGCTGTAGCGCTGCTCGATCCCGAGCCGCTCCAGTGTCAGAACACCGGTGGCGCCTTCACGGCCACGCAGGGGGACGCAGATTAGGCTGCCATCGAGCTGGCCGGTCGAGCGGAACTGGTTGACACGGGTGTCGCTGGCCTCGTCCTGAACGAGGACCGGCTCGTTGTGGGCGACGACCCACGTCGCGAGGCCCTCCTCGCCCGGCAGCCACGGCTCCATGTACTCGGAGGCGTGGACGCCCTTCGCGGTCAAGGGCCGGAGGAGGCCGGTCAGTCGATCGAGCACCTCGATCGACAGGTTGTCGTAGCCGACCAGATCCGACAGCCGCTCGGCGACCTGGTCGAGGACGGCCTTCGGCTCGAGCGTCGTGAGAATCGACTCGGTCAATGCGAGCAGCGCCCGCTGATTGACGACCTGCCGGCCGAGCACCTCGGACTGCGCCCGGAGGAGCCCCGTGGCATCGGCGTTGGCGAACGCCTGGGCCGCGAAGCTCGCATAGATCACGAGGAGCCGCAGGTCGTCGTCGGCGAACTGGTGGAGCCCCAGCTTCGACAGGACGAGGACGCCCAGGACCTGGTCCTCGAAGATCATTGGCGCCACGAGCATGGACTCGTCGAGATCCTCGTCCGTCCCGGGGATCGTGCTCGTCCGCGGGTCGGCGTTCGCGTCCGGCAGGCTCTGGGCCACCCGATGCTGGGCGACCCAGCCGGTGATGCCCTGGCCGAACTTGACGGCGAGCTGCTCCGGCGTCTCGTCGATGTACTCGCCGACCTGGCCCTGCATCGCGACCGGGATGAGGTCCTCGCCGCGCATCCGGTAGACGCGGACGTTGTGGTAGTCGATCAGCTGACGGAGCTCGGTCGCGATCGTCAGACCGATCTCGCGCTCGTCGCCGAGGCGAGCCAGGCGGGCCCCGAGCTGCTGGATCGACTGGAGTTGGGCGGCCCAGGTCGCCATCTTCTCGAAGTTCTGGGCGTTCTTGATCGCGACCGAGGCCTGCTCCGCGAGCGCCGCCATCGTGTCGAGCTCGTCGGTCGTCCATGCGTGGGGCGTGTCGTGGTAGACGTTCAGCAGGCCGAGCAGCTCCTCCGGGTCGAGGAGGGGCGCGGTGCAGATCGTGTCGAAGCCCTCCTGGACGACCGTGGCCCGGACGTCGGTGGCGCGCGGGTCGTTGCGGTAGTCGGTCGAGAACATCGGCCGCCGGGCGGCCGCGGCGATCGACGGCAGGGAGCGGGCGGGGAAGTCGACGACGGACTGGAGGTAGCGCGCCGACAGGCCGCGGCTGACCTCGGCCGTCGCCCGGCCGTCCGGGGCGCGGAGGAAGACGGCGGCCCGATCGCCGTTGAAGAGGACCATGGCGTGGTCGACGAGCCCCGACAGGATCGTGTCGAGCTCGAGCCGGCTGCCGATGTCCCTGGCCACGCGGCGGAGGGCGTCGGCTCGATGGAGACGATGCGCGACCTCGTCAACGCGTTGCGCGGCATCGACGATGACGCCGGTCGCGGCGGCCAGCTCGACGAGGAGGTCGGGGTCGATGGCCGACTGGTCGCCGTCGGGATCCGACGCGATCGTCATGACGCCCCACGGTGACTCGGGGCCCGGGATCGCGATCGCGACCTCGCGGATGCCGCCGACGCCGTCGCCGACTCCGCCGAACCCATCGCCGGCGACGGGTCCCGGGTCGACCGACGTGGCCCGATCGAGCGCCGCCCCCATCACGCCGAACGATCGCGGCAGCTCCGGGAGGCGGCTGGTGCTGCCGCCGGTCGTCGTCCGCGGCACCACGCGATCACCGCGCAGCTCGTGGATCGAGACCGAGCGGAAGCCGCCCCGCTCCTGGATCACGAGCGACGCCTGGCGAAGCGCCTCGTCGAGGGTTTCGGGGTCGCCGGCGATCTTGGCGAGCGCGGCGAGTGTCGCGAGATCCGCTCGCCGGCGGAGCCGGTCGCGATCGGTCGGGATGCCGTGGCCGCTGGCGGATCGGTCAGCGGCCGCCGCAATCGCGGCGCCGCGGCGGCCCAGGGCCGGCCCGTTGCTCGCCGCTCCGGTCAGCCCGTCGGGGTGGCTTTCTGCGGCCGCGAGGAACCGCTGCAGGTCGCCGAGACGGTAGCGCCGGTCGCCGCGAGGGTTGATGCGGTAGTAGCGGAGCCGCCCCGCGTCGCTCCACGCCCGGACCGTGTTGGGATGGACGCCCAGCAGCCGGGCGGCCTTCGTCACCGAGAGGGTGGCATCGATTGGGCGGATGAGGGCGCTGGGCACGAGACACTCATGGAAGAAATGTCAAGTCGACGGCCGGAGCCTACCAATCTCACACTTCTTTCCAAATAGTCCGAAAGTCCTGAGGGCGCGCTCGAGGCCTCAGCTGCGCGGCTTCCGGCGTTCGTCGCCGGGCGGCGGCGTCGTGAGCCGGACGTAGATCGTCGTCGCGACGACGGCGACGATCGCGATCGCCGCGACGCCGAGGATGGCGAGCCCGGGCGTGCCGACCAGCCCCGGGCCCTGGCCGTTGCTTCGGGGGTCGCCGCCGGCCGCGACGGTCGGCCCGGGCGTTGCCGCAAGCGCCGTCGCCACGAAGGCATGGGCCGCCGGGAAGACGGCTGCGACCGCCGGAAGCGCGGCGGTGATGGCCGCCCAGACGACCGCGCCGAGGAGGAGGACTGCGGCCGCGCCGATCAGGGCCGCAGCCGCACGGGTTCGACCTCGGCCGTCGGCGGCGAGGACGCGCATCGCCTCGTCGGGCTCGAGCACGGTGAGGACGAGGGGCCGCGACGTCCCGGACGTCATCGTCGGCCCATCCGATCCGGAGGCTGGATAACCGAGGACGATCGCATGCTCGACCGACGACACCTGCTCGATGCGCGCCCGGACGGCGGTCGCGGATGGAGTCCCATCCGGGACGCGATCCGCCAGGTCGGCGGCGGTCCCGACCGACTCCCTCGGGACGACGACCAGGCCACGGTCGAGCTGGTCGACATCGACCGCGATCGAGTCGAGGCCCTCCGTGAGCGTGAAGGGCACGGTCTGGCGGTGATCCTCGAACGGGCGCCAGGCGCTGCCACGGCGAGCCTCGAGGCGGACCCGCCGAAACACCAGCGGTTGGTGGTCGGGCCCTTCGAAGTCTTCCTCCGAATCGATCCGACCGTCGACCCGGACGTAGGCGCGGCGGCCCTCGGTGGCGAGACGCTTCGCCTCGGCGATCGAGACCTTCGGCGTCGTTGCGAGCAGCCTGGCGATCCGGTAGCGCGGTCCGAAGGATCTGAGGATCAGCCCGGCCAGGACGAGGGCGAGGACGCCCGAGGCCGCAAGGAGGAGGGGAGCCACCGCCGGATCATAGCCGGGGCCGCTCCGAGGACCGCCAACGAAGCGATGGCGCGCTCAGGCGCGACAGCCCTTGAAGACGGCAAAGGGCCCGAAGGAACCTACCCGCGGCATGGGCGTTGATGCGATCGCTGCCAATTAGCCTGCGCTCGACCCCTCCGGGCTGTGGCGAACGCTACCGGCGGCGCGCGCCGCCGGTCAATCCCCGTTGTCCACGACTTCGAGAGCCACCCGTCTGGTTATCCACACGCGATCCAGCGCCGGCCCGCGGCCCGGGACGCACCAGCCGGTCCGGCGCGGCGCCTACGCCGGTGCCACGCGACCTGTGGCCGGGTCGATCGCGGTCGCCTGACCGCCGTAGCTCGTCAACACGAGGCGACCGCCGAGGAGCGCCGCCTCGGCAACCACGTCGCTGTGGGCGATCCGCCAGCCGACGGTTCCATCGGCCTCGATCGCGAAGGTCTCGATCTCGGACTGGACGATGAGGTGCGGCAACCTCGGCGAGCCGAGCACCGCGATCAGCGGCGACGCCGAGCGATGCGACCAGCGGAGGGTCCCCGTCCGGCTCTCGAACCCGTAGGTGTGGAAGCCGTACTTCACGACGAACAGCCCCGCCTCGTCCCACACCAGGCCGGCCGGCTCGTCCTGGATCGCGGACGCCAGCCTCACGGTCCATGCGCCGCCCGGGCCGTCGATCCGCAACTCGGCCCGGCACAGCTCCTCGAACGAGGGCGACACGAGCGGCCCGAGGTCCTCGATGCTGCCGCCCGCCTCTGACAGGGCGAACACCGCGGCGCCCTGGCCGCTGCCGCCCCATCGCCAGCGAGCGCGCAGCCCGCCGGGATAGCCGATCCTCGCGTCTCGCGGCGGCGCGGGTGTGGCGCTCCGCGAGGTGTCGGTCACGCCCCCGCGTTCGAGGCGGACGCGCCTCCGGACCCGACGAGCGCCTGGGACTGCGCCTCGGCCTCGATGTCGGCCGCCCGGCGCTCCTCGGCGATCGGCGCGACGGTCGCATTGGCGAGGATCCGGAGCGTCCCCGGCGGGACCGGGAAGATCGCCGTTGGTGTCCCGGCGGCCGCCCACACGGTCGGGAAGCGGGTGAGGTCCGGATCCATGATCGTCCGGACCGGCCTGGGGTGACCGAACGGCGGGATGCCGCCGATCACGAAACCGGTCAGCTCCTGGGCCTCGCGGGCGGTCGAGCGGCGGATGTCGCGCTCCCCGGTGACCGCGGCGAGGCGCGCGAGGTCGACTCGGTTCGGCCCGCTGACCAGGCAGAGGACCGGCTCGAGCGAGCCGTCCTCGCGGGGCGCGACGAACACCAGCGACTTGACGATCTGGCCCAGCTCGGCGCCGACGGCCTCGGCCGCCTCGGCTGCGGTGTGGGTCGACTCGGCGAACGTCCGGATGTCGAGCTCGACGCCCTTGCGGGACGCGGCTTCACGGACACGCTGGATCGAGGGGTGGTCGCGCGGCTCGGGCACGGCCGGAGTCTACGGCATCCCGCCGGAGCGCTGGACGGGCGCTAGCATCGGCTCCATGGAGGCGATCCTCTTCGACTGGGACGGCACGCTCGTCGACTCGCTCGGCGCGTTCCACGCGGCGAACTCGTCGGTGATGGCCGCGTTCGGGTTGCCGTTCGACGTGGTCGCGTACCGCCGCAACTACGTCCCGGACTGGCAGGAGATGTACCGCCGGCTCGGAGTTCCGGGCGACCGCCTCGAGGAGGCGAACACGCTCTGGGAGACGGCGTTCGCGGGCAACGGCGAGCTGGTTGCGGCGTTCCCCGGCGTCGCCGCGGCGCTGGAACGGCTCCGCTACGATGGCGCCGTCCTCGGGATCGTCACGGCCGGGCACCGGGCCATCGTCGAGGCGCAGCTCGAGCGGACCGGCCTCGCCGGCCTCCTCCCCATCCGGGTGTTCGGCGACGACCTGGCGGTCCACAAGCCCGATCCCGAGCCTCTGCGCCGGGCCCTCCGGCTGGCCGGCCACGGGCATCGACCCGAGCGCTCGGCCTACGTCGGCGATGCGCCGACC
Organism: Chloroflexota bacterium; assembly: GCA_005882635.1. GTDB lineage: Bacteria > Chloroflexota > Limnocylindria > Limnocylindrales > CSP1-4 > CF-46. The sequence goes on from VBFG01000034.1 coordinate 8,478, forward strand.
GACATGCGGATGGCCGTCGCCGTCGGGGCCCGGGCGATCGGGATCGAGTCGGTTCTCGGTGACCCAGACGAGCTCCGGGCGGCCGGCGCGGTCGAGGTCGCGCCATCCGTCGCCGAATGGGTCGATCGACACCTCGCGGCGGCGTCGAACGGCGAAGGTCCATGACGAGCCGCGCCCACCATGCGCTGGTCCTCGCCGACGGGCCGGTCGACGCGGTCGCCGATCTCGACTGGGCCTGGCCCGGCTGGTCGGACGGCATCGACCTCGTCGTCGCGGCCGACGGTGGCGCCCGTCATGCCGCCGCGCTGGGGCGCCGGATCGATCGCTGGGTCGGCGACGGCGACTCGATCGATCCCGCCGAGCTCGCCCGCCTCGTCGCCTCGGGCGTTCCGGTCGAGCGGGCCCCGACCGACAAGGACGAGACGGACGCCGAGATGGCGCTGTTCGCGGCCGTCGGCGCCGAACCGGAGCGGGTGACGATCCTGGGGGCGCTGGGCGGGGACCGGCTCGACCACGAGCTCGGCAACATCTGGCTGCTGGCCCATCCGGCCCTCGCCGACAGGCAGGCCTTCCTGATGAGCGCACGAACCAGGATCCGACTCGCACGCCCCGGCCGGACGGAGCTGGCCGGACGGGTCGGCGACCTCGTGTCCCTCCTCCCGTTCGAGGGTGACGCCGTCGGGATCACGACCGAGGGCCTCCGCTACCCGCTCCGCCGCGAGGGGCTCTTGAGCGGTCCGTCGCGTGGCCTGTCGAACGTCCGGACGGCCCCGACCGCGACGGTCTCGATCGAGGCCGGCCGGCTGCTGGTCGTGGAGACCCCTGCTACGCTCTGACGATGAGCATCCCCGCTCCGGGCGACCCGGCTCCCGAGTTCGCTCTCCCCGACGAGACCGGCACGATCCATCGACTGGCCGATCAGCGCGGGCGCTGGACGATCGTCTACTTCTATCCCAAGGACGACACGCCCGGCTGCACCGTCGAGGCGTGCGAGTTCCGCGACGCGAACGGCACGATCACCGAGCGCGGCGCGGACGTCTGGGGGATCAGCCCGCAGGGCGCCCTCAGCAAGCGATCGTTCCGCGAAAAGTTCGGCCTCCCCTTCGTCCTCCTGGCCGACACCGACCACCAGGTCGCCGAGGCCTTCGGCTCGTGGGTCGAGAAGCAGAACTACGGCAAGACTTACATGGGGACTGCCCGCCGGACGTTCCTCGTCGATCCCCAGGGACGCATCGCCCGAACCTGGGAGAAGGTCAAGCCGGAAGGCCACGCCGCCGACGTCCTGGCAGCCCTCGACACGGCTCAGGCGGCAGTCGCTCGCTGATCGTCCGGCGGCGCCGGAACGGGCCGTCGGGCCGTGCCGTCGCGCCTGGCGAACCGCCAGAATCGTTTGAGGCTTCGCTCGTGGGGGGAGACGAGCGAAGCCTCGGCCGGAATGATAGACCCGTCGCAAAGCCCCCAACAACAGGATCGTAGGACGGAACGCGGCCAGATGAACGAGGAAGCCCACGGCTGGCGGCCCGATCGGTTCATGGTGATCGCCGGCCATCCGGACGACGCCGACTTCGGGCCGGCCGGTACCGCGGCTCGCTGGATCGACGAGGGCTCGACCGGCTGGCTCGTCTGCTGCACGAGCGGCGACGCCGGCGGCGAGGACCCCAACGCCGACCCGTTGGCGCTCGCCGCGGTCCGCGAGCGCGAGCAGCGAGTCGCGGCGGACATCGTCGGTTACGCCGGCGTCTCGTTCCTGCACATGCCCGATGGGGCGCTGGCGAACGACCTCATCCTGCGCCAGCACCTCGTCCGGGAGATCCGGACGTTCCGTCCGGACGCCGTCCTCGCCACCGACCCCAGCGTGATCTTCTACCGGTTCGGCGGGGTCAACCACGTCGACCATCGCGAGGCGGGCCTGGCGGCCGTCGACGCCGTCTACCCGGCGGCCCGCAACCCGATGGCCTTCCCGACGCTCGCCCGGTCGGGCCTCGAGGCCCACCGCGTCCGCCGGCTCTACCTGTTCTGGCCGAACGAGCCGAACGCCCGCGTCGACATCACGCCGACGCTCGATCGCAAGATCGCTGCCCTCGCCGCCCACGCCAGCCAGATCAAGGAGCCGGACAAGCTGGCCGAACGGATCCGGTCATGGGCCAAGGAAGAGGGGGAGCCGATCGGCGTCGATGCGGCCGAGGCCCTCCGGCTGGTCGTGATCGACGACGACGAGGACGAGGGGCCCGATCCCGCGCTGGCGAACGAGGGCGCCTAGCCGCCCTCGAGGAGGACCGGCCGGACCTTGCCCCAGTCGTTCCAGAGATCGGTCAGGCCGTCGGCGCGGCGGCCGAGGAGCGTCACCAGCTCGCCGAGCGTCATCCCGCCGGCCGCCCCGGCGACGTACTCGTCGGCCGCGACCCGGACGTCCGCCAGCAGCTCGCGCATCTCCGCCTCATTCGGCCAGTGCCGGACGCGCATCGGGTCAAGCCCGGCATAGCCAACGGCGAGCGACAGGTCGCGCTGGCTCGGGACGCGGTCGTCGACCCAGCCACCGAACCCGTCGAAGCGGAAGCCGAGCGACGACAGCCCGGCCGCGATGTCGCGGTTCTGGGTCTCGCTCAGCGGCCCCCAGAAGAAGTGGTCGACGGGGAACTCGAACGCCGACGCCTCGATCGACCGGGCGATCAGCGCTTCCGCCAGGCCGCTGAGACGGGCCTGCCAGCGGCGACCGCCGTCGGATTCCTGACCGGCCAGCTGGGCCACGGCGTGCTGCATCGCCTCGCGATCGCCCCGCAGGATCCGCAGGATCAGCGCATCCTGGCCCGCCCGCGAGCCCATCGGCGCGGCGAGGCCGAACTCCTCCTCCGGGATCGGTGTCGCCGCCGCGATCCGACCGGCCTCCGCCGGCCGCGGCGGCTCCGCGACCGGGGCAGACGCCCGTGCCGCGGCCGCCTCGAGGGCCCGCGCCTCGTCGCACGCCGCAACCGCGTCCCGAGCGGCGATGCAGGCTTCATCGGCGTGGGCCGCAGAGATTCGCGCCGCGTCGGCCTCCACCGCGAGCCGCTCCAGCGTCAGAGCGAGGGCGTTGGCCGAGGCCCGGCTGCGCTCGATGCGCGAGGCCGCCTCGCGGGTCGCGTGATTGATCTCGTTGATCTCGGCCAGCCATTGGCGGGCAGCGCCCTCGACGTCGTCACGGTTCGCCGCCGCCGCCCGCGCGTCGCGGAACCGCTGCTGGGCGCTCTCCTTGGCCGCGCGGACCGCCCGTGGGTCCGCGGCCGCGGCGGCCGCGTCCGCCGCGGCGACGTGCTCATCGTGCGTCCGCTGGGCGGCGCGGAGCGCCTCGGCAGCCGCCCCGGCGCCGGCTCGCGCCCGCGTCGCGACCGCGCATCGCTCCTCCGCGACCCGCCGCTCTTCGGCGCACGGGCCGGTTTCCGGAGGCGCGGATGCC
>VBFG01000035.1 GCA_005882635.1 Chloroflexota bacterium
GATCGTGTTCTCGAGGTCGAGGCCGTCTGTCGGGGGCGGCGCGCTGACGAGGGTGTGGTCGGTCGCATGACCCACCCAACGGCCGTCGGACAGGACCGATTCGAAGAGGACGCTCGCGGTTCGGCCGACGAGGGCGGCGGCCCAGCGTGCCCGCGCGTCGGCGCCGGCCGCGAGGAGCGTGGCTGCGCGGAGCTTCTTCGTCGGCCCGTCGACCTGGCCGGTCATGCGGGTCGCGGCGGTTCCCGGCCGAGCCGAGTAGCGGAAGACGTGCAGGCCGGCCAGGTCCAGGGAGCGGATGAAGTCGAGCGACCGAGCCCAGGCCGAATCGTCCTCCGTCGGGAACCCGACGATCGCGTCCGCGTGGACCGCGACATCGGGGAGTGCCTCGCGGACGCGCCCGACGATCGCGGCGTAGTCGCCCGACACGTAGCGCCGGCCCATCCGCCGGAGCACGCCGTCGTCGCCCGATTGGAGCGGCAGGTGGAGGTGGGGCAGCGTTCGCGGCGCGCCGTCCGCCCAGACCCGGAGGAGGTCGTCGTCGACGTGCTGCGGCTCGATCGACGAGACCCGGATCCGCTCGACAGCCGTCTCGTCGAGGATCCGGCGGACGAGGCCGGCGAGGGTCAGCGCCGATCGGGTGTGGGCGCCGCGGAAGCCGCGCTCGGACCAGCCGCCGTCGTACGTCCCGATGTTGATCCCGGTCAGGACGATCTCCCGATGACCGACGGCGAGGGCCCGCCGGACGTCGGCGAGGACGGCCTCGGGGGCGAGGCTCCGTTCAGGCCCGCGCGCGGCCGGGATGATGCAGTAGGTGCAGAAGAACGAGCAGCCGTCCTGGACCTTGACGAAGGCCCGGGTCCGCTCGACCGACGCCCGGCCGTCGGCGATCCCCTCGATCTCGACGCCGGAGAGGGTCGGCAGTGGCCGAGCGAGGGGTCGGCGATCGATCCCAGCCTCGGCCGGCCGCCCGATGAGGGCGTCGATCTCGGCGAGGAGGGCGTCCTTCGAGCGATTGTCGACGAGGCGGGCGGCCGGATCGACCGCCGCGAACGCCTCGCGTCCGACCTGGACGGAGCAGCCCGTGACGACGAGCCGGGCGGCGGGGCTCGTCCGCCGGGCCCGGCGGACGGCGTGACGCGACTTGGCGTCGGCCTCCGCCGTCACGGTGCAGGTGTTGACCAGGACGAGGTCGGCCGGCCGGTCGCCATCGGTGACGACGACGCCGAGCTCGCGGAGGCGCCGCGCGGCGCCCTCCATCTCGGACTGGTTGACCTTGCAGCCCAGGTTCGTGATCGCCGCCGTCCGGATCGGACGGACTGGCGCGTCCGTCACCACAGCTGCGGCTTGGCGCTCATCAGGAACCCGATCGTCCCCGTGAGGGCCGCCATCGCGTAGCTGATGTAGCGCTGGCGCCTCGCCCGGGCGAGCCAGACCCGATCGTCGGCCGCCGCCCGGACGCCGACGAGCCGGCGGAGGTTCGGACGCTGGACGAAGAACGCCAAGACGAGGTTTGCCGCGTAGATGGTGAGCGCGACGAGCAGCCATGGTTGGCCGACCAGCGAGGCGCCGACGAGGGCGATGAGCGCCGCTCCGGTCAGGGCGAGCCCGATCCCGATCACGATCGTCCCGTGGGCCTGCATCCACAGGAGGAAGCGGACGAGCGGGTGCGGGCTGTCCGCGGCCGCCCGCCGGGTCCGCAGCGCGAACGGCAGGAGGATCGACGGCAGGAAGAGGCCGACGGCGAGGACGATGTGGGTCGTCAGGACGATGGGAAACCAGGCGGGCATGCCGAGCGATTGTAGGTCGGGGCTCGTGGAGCGGCCGTCAGCGCCGCATCGCCTCGAGCGCGACCCAATCACCCTCGTCCCAGACCTCGCCGACGTCGAGCCGAGCCCGGGCGAAGGCGACCCGGACTTCGGACAGACGATCCGCGAAGATCCCCGACGCAACGATCGTCCCGTCACGCCGGAGCTGCGCCGCGAGGGCCGGGGCGAGGTCGACGAGGAGCGACGCGATGAGATTTGCGCACACGATGTCGAACGGCACGCCGTCGGTCGGAACCGAACCGACCCCGGCACGGATCACCTCGGACAGGCCGTTCCTCGATGCGTTGGCGGCGGTTGCCTCGACCGCGATCGGGTCGGTGTCGACCGCGAAGACGCCCTTCGCGCCGAGCTTCGCCGCGGCGATGGACAGGATCCCGGAGCCGCAACCGACATCGAGGACCCGGGCGCCGTCCAGGCGCCCGCGGTCGGCCAGCCACTCCAGCGCGACGAGGCACAGCCGCGTCGTCGGGTGCAGCCCCGTCCCGAAAGCCATGCCCGGGTCGAGGGCGATGACGACGTCACCCGCCTTCGCCCGATGCCGCCGCCAGGTCGGCTTGATCACGATCCGCCGTCCGACGCGGATCACCGGGAAGTGGGCCTTCCAGGCCTCCGCCCAGTCGGCCTCGTGGACGAGTCGCGTCGTGACCTCACCGATCGGTCGCAGGCCGAACGCCTGGAGGTGACCCAGCGCCTCGGCGGCGTCGGCGGCGGCGCGCTCGGCGGCGCCGCGATCGCCCGCCGGGACGTACGCCCGGACCACCGACGGCCGACCCGGATCGACGCGGGCGTCCAAACCCTCGTCGACGAGGTCGAACGCGGGCTCGACGGTCGTCCCCCCGGAGGCAACCCGGGACAGGATCTCCGAGACCGCCTCGACCGCCTCGACATCGGCCTCGACCGACAGCTCGAGCCACCGGCCCGAGGTCTCAGCCAAGCGCGTCGCGGACCTTGCCGATGATCCCCGGATGAGCGCCCGAGACGGCCTCGCCGCTCTCCGCCGCGTAGTCCGCCAGCAGCTCGCGCTGGCGCTTCGACAGCCGCGCCGGGACGACGACGTTGACGAAGACGTGGAGATCACCCCTCGAACCCGTCCGGCGGAGATGCGGCACGCCGCGACCGCGCAGGCGGATCTCCGTGCCGGGCTGGGTCCCGGGCCGGACCTCGACGTCCTCGTCGCCGTCAACGGTCGGGACGGCGATCGTCGTGCCGAGGGCGGCCTGGGCGATCGAGACGTCCGCCTCGTAGATCAGCTCGGTGCCCTCGCGCCGCAGCGACGGGTGAGGCGCGACGTGGACCGCGACGTAGAGCGACCCGGCCGCGCCGCCTCGCCGGCCCACCTCGCCCTCGTTCGAGAGCCGGATCTGGTGGCCCTCGTCGATGCCGGGCGGGATCGTCACGCGGAGCGTCCGCCGACGCTCGGTCCGGCCCTCGCCGTGACAGGTCTCGCACGGCTCCTTGACGAGCTTGCCCTCGCCCTGGCAGACCGGGCAGGCGGTCACGTTCAGCATCTGACCGAGCATCGTCCGCCGCGTGGTCCGGATCTCGCCCCGGCCGCCGCAGTTGTCACAGGTGACGGGCTCCGTGCCGGCCTTGGCGCCGTTGCCGCCGCAGGTCTCGCACCGGCCGTAGACCGGGAACTCGATCTCGTTCTCGGTGCCGCGGACGGCCTCCTCGAAGGTGATCCGCAGGTCGTACCGAAGATCCGCGCCGGCCGCCGGGTGGCCGCGCCGCGCGCCACCGGTCGCCGCCCCGCCGAAGAACGCGTCGAAGATGTCGCTGAACGACCCGAAGGCCGACGGGTCGAAGCCGAGGCCGGCGTCCGCTCCGAGACCGGCCCGGCCGAACATGTCGTAGGTCTGCCGTCGCTGCGGGTCCGACAGGACCTGGTAGGCCTCGTTGATCGACTTGAACCGCTCGGCCGCGCCGGGCTCCGTGTTCACGTCGGGGTGCCACTGCTGGGCGAGGCGGCGGAAGGCCTTCTTGATGTCGGCGTCGGTGGCGGTCCGCTCGACGCCGAGGATCGTGTAGTAGTCGAGCTCGGTCGCCATCTGCGGGCCGAAGTCTACGGGACGGCGCCGCTGCGGGCGTCGGTCGACCGAGGGCCGTGCTGGCTACGATGGGCGGATGCCACGGCTGACCGTTGCCCTGACGTTCGACCACGACTCGATCTCCGACGGGGTCCGGCGCGGCGATCCACCGGTCAAGATGTCGCACGCCGAGTTCGGCGTCCGCGTCGGAGCGCCACGGATCCTCGCGCTGCTGGCTGCGCGGGGGATCGACTCGACCTGGTTCGTCCCGGGTCACACCCTCGAGACGTTCCCGGATTCGACCGCCGCGATCGTCGGCGGCGGCCACGAGATCGCCTGCCACGGCTGGTTCCACGAGGACGCGGCAACGCTCGCCCGGGACGAGGAGCGGGAGATGATCGAGCGCTGCGCGACCGCCGTCGAGCGAGTCGCCGGTGCCCGGCCGACCGGCTGGCGCGCCCCGTACTGGTCGCTCGGCGGCGCTTCCCTGGAGCTCATCGAGGACGCCGGTTTCGCCTACGACTCGTCGCTCATGGCCGACGACTACGCGCTCTATCGCGTCCGCCGCGGCGATCGACATACCGACACGGAGGGCTCGCGGTTCGGGCCCGAGGGCCGGCTGGTCGAGGTCCCGGTGTCGTGGGCGCTCGACGATTGGCCCCATTTCGAGCCGTCCGCGACGGGCGACCGGGACGGGCTGTCGGCGCCGTCAAAGGTCCTCGAGATCTGGACCGAGGAGCTGCGCTACGCCCACGCCCACGCGCCGGGCGGCCTCGTGACCGTGACGATGCATCCGGAATGCATCGGGCGCGGCAGCCGGATGGCGATGCTGGAACGGTTCATCGACGCGGCCGAGGCCCTCGACGGCGTGGTCTTCGATCGGCTCGATCGCTACGTGGCGGCGTGGTCGGCCAGCGTTCGAGCCTGACGGAGGACGTCGCGCAGCATCGGCTGGGTCAGCTTGCCGGTGAAGGTGTTCTGCTGGCTCGGGTGGTAGGAGCCGATCACGACATAGCCGCCGGCGCGCGCCACCGCACCGTGCCCGAACCTCGGCCGCGGCCGCGCGTCGTCCCCTGTGGTCGCCGCGATGACGCGGAACGACGACTCCCAGGCAAATGCCCCGAGCGCGACGAGGCAACGGACGCCCGTCAGGATCCCGAGCTCGCGGACGAGGTACGGCTGACAGTTGCGACGCTCTTCGGGCGTCGGCTTGTTGGCCGGCGGAGCACACCGGACGGCGGCGGCGATGTAAGCGCCGGTCAGTCGGAGCCCGTCTCCGGGTCGGCGGCCGGTCGGCTGGTTCGCCAGGCCGACGGCGTGCATCGCCTCGAACAGGAAGTCGCCCGATGCGTCGCCGGTGAACACACGGCCGGTCCGGTTCCCGCCGTGCGCGGCCGGCGCGAGGCCAACGATCAACAGCCGCGCAGCCGGATCGCCGAACCCCGGCACCGGCCGGCCCCAGTACGTCTCGTCGCGGAAGCGGGCGACCTTCTCCCGAGCGACGAGCTCCCGCCAGGCGACGAGCCGAGGGCAGCGCCGGCACTCGACGATCTCCGCGGTCAGGGCCGCGAGCGCCTCGGCGCGGGCCACCGCCGGAGTGCCTACTTGAGGAGCAGCTTGTCGAGGCGGCGGGACACCACGAGCAGTCCGCCGACGCCCATCGCCGCGAGATAGACGACGTGGACGAGCAGGCTCCCGTCGAGGTGGCCGACCACGAGCGAGCGGAGGAGGTCGACGCCCTGGTAGAGCGGCGTCAGCTGGACGACGACCCGCAGCGCCTCCGGGTAGGCATCGAGCGGATAGAACGTCCCGGAGAACAGGAACAGGGGCAGGATCACGAGCTGGATGAGGTCGAAGTCCTGCCAGGTCCGCATGAACGAGGTCGCCGCCATCGCCACGCCGCCGAACGCAAACCCGATCAGCAGGGCTGCCGGCACCGCCAGGATGACCCAGGGCGACACGACGAGGCCGAGGATCGCCATCACGACGATGAAGGCGACGGCGTAGATCCCGCCGCGGATCAGCGCCCAGACGAGCTCGCCGACCGCCACGTCGCCGGGCGACAGCGGCGTCGACAGGATCGCGTCGAAGGTCTTGTTGTAGCGGAGCTTGAAGAAGAAGTTGAACGTGCCCTCGGCGATCGCGCCGTTCATCGCCGCGCTGGCGAGGAGCGCCGGGGCGACGAACAGCTGGTACGAGATCGGCTGGCCGCCCGGTCCGCTGACCGTCCCGACGAGCGCCCCGAGGCCGAACCCGATCGAGCCGAGGTAGAAGAGCGGCTCGAAGAACCCCGAGAAGAGGACGATCCACGTCCGCCGGTAGACGTAGATGTTCCGCTCGACGAGGAAGCGGGCCCGCCGGCTGCCCAGCCGGAACAGCCCGGTCAGGGGCAGGGACGAAGCCGTCATCCGCGCACCAGCCGTCTCTCGACGGTCCGGAACGCCCATGCCGCGCCGCCGATCGCGATCGCGGCGAGGACGACAACGTGGACGATCGCGAGGAGCGGGTTGGCACCGATCGTCCCGAGGGCCAGGGCGCGACTCAGCTCCACGCCGTGCCAGAGCGGCGAGAACCAGGCGATCGGCTGGATCGCCGCGGGCAGGTTCGAGATCGGGAAGAACGTGCCCGAGAAGAGGAACAGCGGCGTGATCCCGAACCGGAACACGGCATTGAACTTCTCCGGCGTCCGCTGGGTCGCCGAGAACGCCGCGATCGGCGTGGCGAAGGCCATCCCGGTCAGGACGGCCGCCGGAATGGCGAGGAGGATCAACGGGGACGCGGCCGCTCCGAAGAGGGTCATGACGATCGTGAAGATCGCGGCGATCATCGTCAGGCGGAGCGCGATCCAGGCGAGGTTGCCGAGGACGATGTCGCGCGGCCCGATCGGGGTGGCGTACATCGCGTGGAACACCTTCTGCCAGGTGAGGCCGGCCATGATCGGGAAGGTCGACTCAAACGCGGCCGCCTGCATCGCCGTCGCCGCGAGCAGGCCCGGCGCGAGGAACTGGAGGTAGCTCAAGCCGCCCAGGGCCTGGGTCGCACTGCCCGACCGGTCGACGTACGTCCCCAGCCCGACGCCCATCGCCAGCAGGAACAGGACGGGGTTCAGGAAGGACGAGAAGAGCGACGCCCGGAACGTCCGCCGATACTGCATCGCCCGCAGCTCGACGACCCGGGACATGACCGTCATCGCGTCACTCGATGAGCGACCGGCCGGTCAGCCGGAGGAACACGTCCTCGAGGCTCGACCGCCGGACGAGCACGGTCTCCGGCCGGAGCCCGCGCTGGTGGACGGCGACGGCGGCGGCCTCGCCGTCGTCGGCGTAGAGGAGCACCCGATCGGGGAGGAGCTCGACGCGCTCGGCGAGGCCGTCGAGCTGGCCGTCGAGGCTGTCCTGGATACCGGCCGGGAAGCGGAGCTCGGCGACCTCACGAGTCGAGTAGCGCTCGATCAGCTCGCGCGGCGAGCCCTCGGCGACGATCCTGGCCTTGTCCATGACGACCAGTCGGTCGCACAGCTGCTCGGCCTCGTCCATGTAGTGCGTCGTGAGCACGAGCGTCACGCCACGTTGCTTGAGGCGGTACAGCCGATCCCAGAGGAGGTGGCGGGCCTGCGGGTCGAGGCCGGTCGTCGGCTCGTCGAGGAGGAGCAGATCCGGCTCGTTGATCAGGGCGCGGGCGATCGTCAGGCGGCGTTTCATGCCGCCGGACAGCGGTTCGACGGGGTCGCCTGCCCGCTCGGTGAGCTGGGCAAATTCCAGCAGCGCGTCGGCGCGCCTTCCGCATTCGGCCCTCGAAAGGCCGAAGTACCGCCCGTAGATCACGAGGTTCTCGCGGACCGTCAGCTCCGTGTCGAGCGTGTCCTGCTGTGGAGCGACGCCGAGCCGTGCCCGGATCGACGGGCCGGCGAGCTCCGGGTCCAGGCCGAGGACGGACAGCTCACCGTCGGATCGGGGCGAGACCGCCCCGATCATCCGCATCGTCGAGGTCTTGCCGGCGCCGTTGGGACCGAGGAACCCGAACGACTCGCCGTGGGCGACGTCGAAATCGATCGCGTCGACGGCGGTGAAGGAGCCGAAGCGCTTCGTCAGCCCGCGGGCACGGATCAGGGCGGCGTCGGGCGGCGGGGGCAGGTCGGGCATGGGGTCGAGATCGTACCCGACGGGGCCGCCGGAAGCTGTCAGGAACCGGCGGCGGTCTCTCCCTCGACCTGAGGTGCGCCCGCCTGCGCGTCGCCCGATCGTCGGTCCGATGCGTCCGGCAGGACCTCGAAATGGACGACCTCGAAGCCCGTCAGCCAGATCGAGTTCCGCGTCGCGATCGGTTGTCGCGTGTTGCCGCCGGTCGCCTCCTCGATCGCCGCCCAACCCGTCCAGACCGACACCGTCACGAAGGCTTCCGGCGGATCGGCGCCCAGGGCGAAGGCGACGAGGCCGTCGTTGACCATCGCGTCGGCGAGCATCCCCGACCGGGCGTCCGCGACGTACGCGTCGAGCTCACCTTCGCGGACGCGGCCGCGGAACAGGCGAAGGATGCGGGCCGGGTCTGCGCGCTCGAAGCGGGCGTGGACCGCCAGGTCGAGCGTCTGCTCGCGTTCGATGGTCAGGCCGCCGGCCACCGACGCCTCGAGATTCACCAGGAATTCGACGTCGGGCAGCGAGTCGCCGGGCGGCGCGTCGCCGGGCAGCTCCGACCACGTCGAGGCGATGACCCGCGTGTGATCCGTGCGCGTCCCGTGCCGCCCGATCCAGGCGTCGACGACGGCATCGCGGGCAAGCAGGGCAGGGAGGAACCGATCGCGGAGGGCGGCGTCCACGGACGACTCGTGTCCGTCGGGCTGGAAGGTGACGACTCGAAGGTACCGGGCCGGCACGACGTCCCTCTCGGCGATGACGGGACGGCGTTGGGACGCCGTCGCCGGGCCATTCTGCCAACGGTCCGGTCGAGAGGCAATTCGAGGCCGTTGCGGTCGAGCGCGAAACGTGCTAGTGTGCGGTAGCACATAGGCGCAGGCAAGGAGCCTCGAGCGATGACCACCCTTCCCGAACCCGTCGAGCGCCTGCTCGACGCGGCCCTCGTCGGCGAGCTGACCGTGGTTGACGGCACGGGCCACCCGGTCACGTACCCACTGATCCCGCTCTACGACGGCGAGCGGATCTACATGACGTCGTCGACGCTCTTCTCGAAGAAGCTCGAGCACATCAAGGCCAATCCGCGGGTCGCGGTGTCGATCACCGATCCGGTCGCGGTCGGCGGTCGGACCGACCGCGCGACGATCCAGGGCGACGCACGCGTGATGGAGGAGGACCCGCATGGCGGGTGGGAGCGGATCCTGCCGATCTGGGAGAAGAAGGAGCCGGCGATCGTGGCGTTCCTGAAGGCGCGCGTCGCGCTGCCGCTGTTCTTCGAGCGATCCCTGATCGAGATCACGCCGCGGCGGTCGCTCTACTGGTCGGATGGCGACGCGGCCGTGGCACCGCTGGTGGCCGTGGCCGAAGGAAACGGGAAGGAGGCCGCGTGATGGCGGAACCCCTGCCGCGAACCCCGGTCCTCGACGCGAGCGAGGGCCTCGCGAAGCTCGCGACCTACCCGTTCCAGATCCTTGCCTTCATCGGCCCGGATGGCTACCCGGTCAGCGTCGCCGTCGAGGCGACGACCGATCCCGCCTCCGGCGTCGTCTCGTTCGGCGCACCGGCCGGCCTCACCGTCCCGGCCGACGCCGACGTCAGCCTGACCGGCTCGCACATCCGGCCGCAGCCGGGCTACGGCTACGACGAGCGGCGGCACGTCACCGTCTGGGGCCGCGCGGCCACGGACGGGGGGCGGGTCACGTTCCGCGCCGCGCGGGCGTGGGGCTGGGACGAGTCCGAGGTCTCCTTCTTCGAGTATTCCGAGCGGTCAGTGGCGCAGTCGCGACGGTATTTCGACGCCCTCTCGGCGGAGCGCGGCACGCCCGTGAAGCCGCGACTCTCCTTCGGCTGGTTGGCACTCCGGACCACGCGGCTGCCGTTCCTCACCGCCACGTTCGTTCCCGTCATCCTGGGAATCGCGATCGCCGCCCGTCAGGGCGCGTTCGACCTCGTCACGGCCGTCCTGACGGTGGTCGGGGCCGCCTTCGTCCAGCTCGGCCTGAACGTGGCCAACGACGTCTTCGACACCGTCCAGGGAGCGGACGACGCCAACGTCACGCCGACCCAGTTCAGTGGCGGTTCGCGGGTGATCCAGTACGGGCTCGTGTCCCTCCGCCAGATGGCCGGGCTCGCGACGCTGTTCTATCTGGCTGCGGCGCTCATCGGGCTGCTGCTGCTCGCCCTGCGCGGCTCGCCGGCGCTCCTGGCGATCGGCGTCATCGGCTTCATCGTCTCGATCGGTTACACCGCCCCGCCACTCAAGCTCGTCTATCGAGGCCTCGGTGAGATCGCCGTGGCGATCGGGTTCGGGCCGCTGATGCTGCTCGGTGCCTACGTCGTCCAGACGCGCGGCGCCCTGTCGTGGGAACCGTTCGTCGCCTCGCTGCCGATCGCGCTCCTCGTGGCGCTGATCCTGTACGTCAATGAGATCCCGGACCGGCGCAGCGACGCCCGGGCCGGCAAGCGGACGCTGCCGGTTCGCCTGCCGAAGGCCACGGTCGTCAACGGCTACCGGGCTGCGGCCGTCGCGTCGTACGCGATCCTGGTTGGGGGCGTGGCGGTCGGCGTGCTGCCGATCCCGGCCCTGCTGGCGCTCCTGACCATCCCGTTGGCGCTCCGCGTCTCGCGCGGCCTCGAGCCGAACTACGACAACCCGTACGGCCTGATGGCCGTGATGGGCGTCAACGTGAAGCTCCACCTCTACGCGGGACTGCTCCTTCTGGCCGGCTACCTGGTCGTGCTCATCGCGGGCGCCATCGCGCCGTCGGTGCCCCTGTTCCTGCGCTGACGTCGCGGTGAGACGGCCCGCCGTCGTCCGCCGCAATAAGCCCGAGTGAAGCCGGCATTCCGATCATGGGTTCGTGGACGAGGTGCAGTTCGGCCGAGGCATCAAGGCCTTGCGACACCGACGGCGCCTCCGGCAGGACGACCTCGCGAGAGCGGCCGGCTTGTCGCGTGGTGTGATCGCCCGGATCGAGCAGGGCCACGCCGCGGCCGTCACGGTCGCGACGCTCGATCGGGTTGCCAGAGCACTCGGTGCTCGATTCGTCTGTCGGCTCACTTGGAACGGCGAGGGCCTCGACCGGTTGCTCGACGCCGATCACGCCGCGATCGTCGAGGAGGTCGTCCGGATCCTCCGAGCGTTCGAGAGTGGATGGTCGCCACCGAGGTCTCTTTCAGCGTGTTCGGGGAGCGGGGCTCGATCGACATCCTGGCGTTTCACGCGCCGACTCGGCTCGTGCTGATCGTCGAGGTGAAGTCGGTCGTACCCGACGTGCAGGCGACCCTCGTGACGATCGATCGGAAAGAGCGGCTCGCCCTCGGCATCGCGAGAGATCGAGGCTGGCAGAGGGTTCGGGTTGCGCGCCTCTTGGTCATTCGCGACGGTCGCACGGCTCGACGGCGAGTCGATCGGCACGCCACGACCTTCGCCAACGCCTTCCCCGATCGCGGGCGCCTGGTCCGATCGTGGCTCCGGTCGCCGGATCCGGGTGGCCCGCTTCGAGGGCTGTGGTTCCTGTCAGACGGATCTCAGCCGGTCGCTAAGCAGCGCGTCCGATGCGGCTCGGGCGGCCGCACACGTGACTTCTCCGCCAAATCCTGACAAGTGCAACACCACGCGGTCGCATGACAGGATCGGTGCCGCCAAGGATCGCCTGAGATTCGTTTGACCGGATGAGGCCGCAGGGGGAATCGAAGCGCCCGGCGGGCCGAGGCCCGCCGGGCGCCTGACTGCGTCGAGCGTCGGGACGCTCAGACCTCCTTGAACTCGCCTTCGACCGTGTCGTCCGAGGACTCGGCGTCGTCCGATGGGCCGCTCGACGAGCCGCCGGATC
>VBFG01000191.1 GCA_005882635.1 Chloroflexota bacterium
GCCCTATGCCGGCGCGTTCAAGGCGCGCCTCGCCGAGCTCGCCGCGGCCGATCCGCGTGTTCGGCTGCCCGGGGCGATCTACGGCGACGGCTACCGCGACCTCCAGCGCGGTGCCCTCGCCTACATCCAGGCGACGTCGGTCGGGGGGACGCACCCGGCGCTCATCGAGGCGATGGGCGCCGGCAATGTCGTGCTGGCATTCGCGACACCCGAGAACGTCGAGGTCACGGCGGGCAGCGGTCTGCTCTTCCGGACCGAGGCGGAGCTGACGACCCAGCTCGCTCGGATCGTCAGCGACCCATCGGCGCCTGAGCTGGCCGCGCTTCGGGCTGCGGCCCGAGAACGCGTCGCGGCCGCGTACTCGTGGGACGCCGTGACCGACGCCTACCTCGAGCTCTGGCGGTCGCTCGGCGCCGGGGCCTGACGATCAGGCGTTCCGGAGCCCGACGAGGGACGCTGGCAGCATGTTGTAGGGCGTCGGCCGTCGGTAGAGGAAGGCCCCGTAGATCGTGATGTCGCCACCGGCGCGCGGGTCGCCCGGCGGGACGAGCCGGGTCTCGCTGCCGATTCCAGAGAACGGATACAGGCTGATGTCCGCGATCCGCCGGTACGTCCCGGTCGCGGCCGGATCCAGTGAGCGGGCCGCGATGCGGCCGGCCCAATCCTGCACCACGAGATCCTGCGGACGGCGACGAGCCAGGTCGCCCAGGGCGTCGACGGCCTCGGGGTCGCCGAACCAGGCCGGGATGACGACATCGAGGAGGTCGCGATCGCCGCTGACGATGGTGGTTGCGAGCGCCGTGGCGCGGTCCCGATCTCCCCGCTCGAGGGCGACGTCGACGGCGCCGGCGGTCGACCCGAGACGGGCGATGGCAGCCCTGGCGAGATCATCGATGGCCGTCGGTCGGATCAGGCCCGAGAGCCCGGGGTCGCCGAAGAGCGACGGCGCGACCACGACGGCGTCCAGGTAGGCGGCCTGTGCGGCGCCGTCGTCGCCGAGTCGGGCATAGAGCTGTCCGGCCGCGATCGCCGCGGTCGGATAGCGGCGGCCGAGGCGGAGGCCCCGTTCGAGCGAGACCCGCGCTCCAGCTTGATCTCCCGTCTCGATCTGGGCCATCGCCAGGCCGAGCCAGGACTCCGGGAAGTCGTCGACCTCGGCTGCCTTGGCATAGGCGCTGAGCGCCTCCTGGGGGTCACCGGCGTTCATCGCCGCCAGTCCGAGGGTGAACTGATAGGCCGGGATGTCCGGGTCAGCCGAGGCGGCACGCCGCGCCATCGCGAGGGCCGTTTCCGAGTCGGCCCCATCGATCGCCGCGACCGCCTCGCGGTGGACCAGGGCGACGCCCTCGCTGAACCCGAGCCAGGCGAGCGACACGACGAGCGCGGCGGGGCCGACCACACCCACCCATCGTTCGCGGGCAGCGGCCTGCCCGCGCTCGACCAGAGGCTCGTCGCCGTCGTGGGCGTCGAGCCAGGCGATCGGGACCGCCAGTGCGGCGAGGATGGCCGGGGAGCCGGGGAAGAACTCGAGAAGCTGATGCGCCGAGGCGTAGGCGACGGCGAATGCGGCGGCCCAGCCCATCACGGCTCGCGCTCGATCGCGACTGCGAATCGCGCGAAGGACCAGGCGCGCGATCAGAAGCAGCGCGAATGCGCCTGCAATGAGCCCGAGGACCCCGAGCTCCGCCGCCGTCTGCAGGTAGACGTCGTGCGCGTGCGGGACGTAGTAGTCGTCGAGGGCCGCCGTCGTGTGGGTCGCCCGCTCCGCGGCCCACGTCCCAGGGCCGGTTCCCAGGAGCGGTGACTCCGCGAAGATCCGGACCGACGCCTGGAAGAAGCCGAGGCGGACACTCTCGCCGCCACCGCCGACGACGCGGGCGATGATCCCGGGGGCAACAAACGTCCCGAGCAGGACGGCCGTCACGACCGCGGCCAGGGTCGTCCAGCGACGGGGTCCGGACCGCAGCGCCCGCATCACCTGCGCGCGGTGCCCCGGCTCGATGAGCCAGACGGCGAGGGTCGCGACGGTCGCCAGCCCAAGACCCAGCCAGCCGGCTCGCGACCCGCTTGCGATCGTGCAGAACAGGGCGAGGCCGACGAGGACGCTCGAGATGGCCGCGCGCCGTCGCGACCCGAACCCGACGTGGGCGACGGCGGGCGCGGTCAGCAGGATCGACACGGACATCACGGCGCTCGGATTGCCGTAGCCGAGGCCGGCGAACGCCGGTCGGAGCGGTGGTGGCGCGAACCCGCCGATGAGGCCCCACCACTCGATCCATGTCCCCACGACCTGGACGACGTAGGCAATGCCGAGGACCGCCGCCAGCATCGCGACGAGGTCCATGAACCGTCCCCGGAAGAAGGGATGAGCGAGGACTCGAACGAGGAACAGGTAGAAGGCGACCAGGAGGACCGCGTACGCGAGGTAGTCGAAGCCCAGACGCGGCTGTCGGGAAAAGGCGGTCGAAACGAGCATCGCCCCGAGCCCGAGGACGAGCACCGCGGTGAGGCGGCTGCGCGGTCGCCAGCTGGCATCCCGCCAGGCGACGATCCCCC
>VBFG01000086.1 GCA_005882635.1 Chloroflexota bacterium
ACCCAGATCCGGATCGCCGCCGGCGAGCCACTGGGCTACAGCCAGGCCGACGTCGTGACCCGCGGCCACGCGATCGAGTTCCGGATCAACGCCGAGGACCCCGCGCGCGAGTTCCGGCCCGCCGCGGGTGTCGTCGAGCGATACCTCGCGCCGGGCGGCCCGGGCGTCCGGATGGACTCGCACCTGTTCGCCGGCTACGAGGTCCCGCCGTTCTACGACTCGCTCCTCGGCAAGTTGATCGTCTGGGCGCCGAACCGCCAGGCAGCGATCGAGCGCAGCCAGGTCGCGCTTGGCGAGCTGATCGTCGACGGCCTCGTGACGAACGTTCCGATCCACCAGGCCCTGCTCGCGAGCGAGGCGTTCCTGGAGGGACGGATGACCACGAACCTGCTCGACCGGGTGGGCTCCTCGGCGTTCCTGGCGGCCGCCGCCCGCTCGTGACGCGCCCGCTCCGGGGCGTGCGCTATCCGTGCGTACCTGCACGGAGCGGGCAGCGCGACGACGCTCCTTCGGGCGACACTAGGATCACGAACATCGCACGGAGCCCCCTGTGACCGAGACCGACACCGCGTCCGAGACCGCCGTCGCTCCCACCCCGACCAGGCTCGCGACGGTCCACTCGACCCGCGAGATCGAGGCGCTGATCCCCCATCGCTGGCCGATCCTCCTCGTCGACCGGATCGTGGAATACGACGAGGCCGCCAAGCGGATCGTCGGGATCAAGGGCGTGGCCGCCACGGAGTGGTTCTTCCAGGGCCACTTTCCCGGGCTGCCGGTCATGCCCGGCGTGCTCCAGGTCGAGGCCCTCGCCCAGACGATGGCGGTCTACGTGGCGAAGCAGCCCGGGTTCGGCGACCGGATCGGGTTGTTCGCCGGCATCGACGAATGCCGCTTCAAGCGCGTCGTCGTGCCCGGCGACGTCCTTCGCCTGGAAGTCACGATGGACAAGCTCGGCTCGCGGTTCGGTCGTGGCCACGGCGTGGCGAGCGTCGATGGCGAGGTCGCCTGCGAGGCGACGCTGTCGTTCATCATCCCGGGCGAAGGCGTGCTGCGATGACTGCCCGCGTCGCCGTCCTGTCGGACGTGCATGGCAACCTGGACGCGCTGACCGCGGTCCGGGCGGCCCTCAAGAAGGAACGTCCGGACGCCGTGATCATCGCCGGCGATCACGTGTTCCAGGGGCCCGACCCGTCCGGCGTCGTCGACGCGCTGCGCGACATGGAGGCGAGCGGCGCGACGATCGTCCAGGGCAATACCGACGTCGCGGTCGCCGACTTCGACTACTCGGCCGCGTTCCCGTGGTTCACCGATGGCGTCCCGGACACCGTCCGGGCCGCCGCCGAATGGGCCCACGACGAGCTCGGTGACGAGCGGATCGGCTGGCTCCGCCGCCTCCCGGCGGAGCGGCGGCTCATGCTCGACGACACGATGGTTCTCGCCTGCCACGGCTCGCCGGGCTCGCAGACCCAGGGCTTCGACACCCAGCTCGATCCGTCGGTCGTCCTCGAGCTGGTCTCGCGGACCGATGCCCGGGTCATCTGCTGTGGCCACACGCACCTGCCGGACGTCCGCGATCTCGGCTGGAAGATGATCGTCAACGACGGCTCCGCGGGGTACGTCTTCGACGGCGACCCGACGGCCTCCTGGGCGTTCGTCGAGATCGACGGCGAGCGGGCATCGGCCGAGATCCGTCGCGCCGAGTTCGACACGATGGCCGTCGCGAACGCGATCTCGGCGAGAGGCCTCGTCGGCGACGTCTATCGCGCCGCGACGGTCCGAACCGGCAAGCTGGTCCGATGAGCGCACAGCGAAGCAGCCCGACTTGGCCGTCGTCCCCGCGGCGGGTCGTCGTGACCGGCATGGGGATGCTCACGGCACTCGGCAACGACGTCGCCTCGACGTGGGAGGGCATGGTCGCGGGCCGCTCCGGGATCGCAACGATCGCCTCGTTCGACCCGTCCCGGCTCCAGGCGCGGATCGCCGGTGAGGTCAAGAACTTCGACGCGTCGGGCGTCCTCGACAAGAAGGACATGCGCCGGACGGACCGCTACATCCAGTTCGGGCTCGTGGCGACCCGCCAGGCGATGGATCAGGCCGGCCTGCCCGCGCGGCTCGAGGGTGACGAGGCCGAGCGGACCGGGGTGATCCTCGGCACCGGGCTCGGCGGCGTCGGGACCCTCGTCGAGGGGATCTCGACGAACGCGACCCGCGGACCCGACCGCATCAGCCCGTTCCTCATCCCGATGGGGATCCCGAACGTCGGCGCCGGCCAGGTCGCGATCACCTTCGGCATGACCGGGCCGAACTTCACGACCGTGTCGGCCTGCGCGACCGGTGGCCACGCCATCGGCGAGGCGTTCGAGACGATCCGCCGCAACGACGCCGACACGATGATCGCGGGTGGTTCCGAGGCGGGCGTGTACGAGCCATTGGTCGGCGGCTTCGATTCGATGCGGGCGCTGTCCCGCCGCAACGACGATCCCGAGGGCGCCTCGCGCCCGTTCGACCAGGGCCGCGACGGCTTCGTCCCGGGCGAGGGCTGTGGCGTGATCATCCTCGAGGAGCTCGACCACGCCCGAGCCCGCGGCGTCGGGATCCTCGCCGAGGTCATCGGGTATGGCGCCACGGCCGACGCTTCGCACATCACGCTGCCGGCTCCCGGCGGGATCGGTGCGGTGGGCGCTGCGCGACGGGCCCTGGCCAAGGCCGGCCTCCAGCCGGCGGACGTGGCCCACGTCAACGCCCATGCCACGTCGACGCCGGAGGGCGACAAGGCCGAGCTGCAGGCGATCCGGACGATCTTCGGCGACCACGCCGAGGAGCTGTCGATCACCGCCAACAAGTCGATGATCGGGCACAGCCTCGGGGCGGCCGGCGCGATCGAGGCGATCGTGACGATCCTGACGATGCGCGAGGGCTGCGTCCCGCCGACGATCAACCTCCAGCACGTCGATCCGGCGGGGGAGGGTCTCGACCTGACGCCGCACGCCGCGGCGCGGCGCGACGTCCCGATCGCCCTGTCCAACTCGTTCGGCTTCGGCGGGCAGAACACCGCGCTGATCTTCCGGCGGTGGACCGAGTGACCGACGCACGCGACGAGCGCGGCGACACGGTCGTCGAGCCGGCGTCGGCCGAGGCCGCCCCGGGATCGGACGCTGCGGCTGGCCTCGGGTCGGAGGCCGAGTCCGCCCTCGACCCCGGCGACGCGTCGCTGCTCGCCCTCGTCGACCGGCTCGGTGTCCTGCTCGACCGGAGCGACCTGACGGAGCTCGCGGTCGAGGCCGGTGGGACGCGGCTCGTCCTGCGGAAGCCGGTTGCGGTCGCGCCCGTGTCGCCTGCCGCTGCGGCCGGCGTCGCCCCTTCGGTGGCCGGTGACGGCGCCGCGCCAGGGGCCGCTCCGGCTCCGAGCCGCCCGAGCGTCACGGCCCCGCTGACCGGGGTCTGGTACGGATCGCCGGCTCCCGGCTCCGCAGCGTTCGTCGCCGTCGGTCGCGAGGTTGCCGTGGGTCAGGTCATCGGCCTGATCGAGGCGATGAAGCTCTTCAACGAGATCAAGTCCGACCTCGCCGGGCGGGTGGTCAGGGTCATCCCGGAGAACGGGGCCCTGGTCAAGGCGAAGCAGCCGCTGATCGAGGTGGAACCGCTGTGAACGACGCCTCCGGACGGCCCATCCGCCGCGCCCACGTCACAGGCTGGGGCCGCTACGCGCCTGCCCAGGTTCTCACGAACGCCGACCTCGAGAAGATGGTCGACACGTCCGACGAGTGGATCCGGACGCGGACGGGGATCCGCGAACGACGGGTGGCCGCGGCGAACGAGACCACCGCGTCGATGGGCGCCGTCGCCGGGCTGCGGGCGATCCACACGGCCGGCATCGCGCCCGACGACATCGACCTGATCCTCCTCGCGACGCTGACACCGGACTACTGGATGCCGTCGACAGCGGCGCTCGTGAAGGAAGCGATCGGCAATACGCGGGCGACGGCGTTCGACGTCATGGCCGCGTGCTCGGGCTTCGTCTACGGCTTCGCCACGGCCCAGGCGTACATCCAGGCGGGCCTCGCCAAGCACGTCCTCGTCGTCGGCTCCGAGCTCCTGACGCGGTTCCTCGACTACACCGATCGCAGCACCTGCATCCTGTTCGGCGACGGGGCCGGCGCGGTCGTGCTGTCGGCGTCCGACGAGCCCGGCGGCGCGCTCGGGGTGGAGATGACGACGGAGCCGCAGGGCGCCTACATGATCTGGCTGCCGGCCGGCGGCTCGAAGAGCCCGCCGTCCGCCGAGACGATCGCCCGCGGCGAGCACTACGTCCGGATGGAGGGCAACCAGACTTATCGGTTCGCCACGAAGACGATGGCGACGACCGCCCTCGAGTCGATCCGGCGGTCCGGCCTGGAGCCCGCCGACATCGACCTGTTCATCCCGCACCAGGCCAACATCCGGATCATCGAGGCGGTGGCCAAGGGCCTCGACCTGCCGATGGACAAGATGTTCATCAACCTCGACCGGTACGGGAACACGTCGGCCGCGTCGGTCCCGATCGCGTTGGCCGAGGCGGTCAACGAAGGCCGGGTCGAGATCGGCGACAACGTGACGATCGTCGCCTTCGGAGCAGGCTTCACCAGCGGAGCCGTCACGATCGAGTGGACCGCCGATCCGGCCCGGGGACGCTCCGCCGACGACGCCGTCCGACCGGAGGACGTCCGCGTCAGGCTGCCGGTCGACTGGGACTCGGTCGACCCGATCCCGGATGCCCTGGCGGACCTGATGGGCCAGCCCGGTCCGGTCGACGTGCCCCTCGACGACGTCGCCCCCGGCGAGCCGGAGCACGCCCATCCGCACGCCGAGGTCCCGGCATGATCGAGCTGACGGACAAGGCCGCGCTCGTGACCGGCGGCTCGCGGGGGATCGGGCGGGCCATCGGCCTGCGCCTCGGGACCCAGGGCGCCGACGTCGCGTTCACCTATCGCGGCAACGAATCCGCCGCGAACGACACGGTCTCCGACATCGAGGCGCTCGGCCGGAAGGCCCTGGCGATCCAGGCCGACGTCTCCGACGCCGATGTCGCCGACGGCGTCGTCAAGTCGGTGCTCAATGCCTTCGGCCGTCTCGACATCCTCGTGAATAACGCCGGGATCACCCGGGACGACCTGATCATGCGGATGTCGGTCGACGCGTTCCGCGACGTCCTCGAGACGAACCTCTTCGGAGCCTTCTACATGACGAAGGCGGTGACGCGGCCGATGCTCAAGGCGCGCGGCGGCCGGATCGTGAACATCACCTCGGTGTCCGGCCAGGCCGGCCAGACCGGCCAGGCGAACTACTCGTCGGCGAAGGCCGGCCTGATCGGCCTGACCAAGGCCACGGCCCGCGAGCTGGCCTCGCGGTCGATCACCTGCAACGCAGTGGCGCCCGGCTTCGTCCTCACCGAGCTCACCCAGGACCTGCCCGAGGCGCTCCAGGCCGAGATCACGACCCGGACGCCCCTCGGCCGGTTCGGCACGACCGAGGAGGTCGCCAACGCCGTCGCGTTCCTCGTCAGCGACGAGGCCGCGTTCATCACGGGGCAGGTGCTGGCCGTCGACGGCGGCCTGGTGATGATGTAGTCCGGGCTCGACCGAGGAGCGATCCGCGACGGCCTGAACCGCCCCAGGTGGTAGACTGCGGCCCGCCGTGAGCACCGATACTCGAGGGGGGCGAGGGCATTCGCCCGGGCTTGCTGCGTTCCTGTCATTCCTGTGGCCGGGCCTCGGCCAGTGGTATGCCGGGGCGCGACGAACCGGCCTCGTCTTCGCGCTCCCCGTCCTCGTGGCGGCCGCGGTCGCCGTCGGCTGGATCGCCCAGGGACCCGAGTCGATCGTCCTGGGGCTACTGTCGCCGGGCACTGCGCTCACGGTCGCCGTCCTGATCGGTCTGCTCGGCCTGTGGCGGTTCGCGTCGATGGTCGGCAGCGCGTCAACGGCTGGCGGCCGCGCGGCGCTCCGGAAGCCGGGCCTGCTCGCCGGCCTTGGCGCGATGACCGCGGTCATCGTCGTGACGCACGTCGCCGTCGGCGGCCTCGCGTTGTCGTTCTACAACGCCAGCTCGAAGATCTTCACGACCGAGCCAACCGCCAACGCCTCGCCACCGCCGGAGGCCTCCGAGAATCCGGCGCTCCTGCCGATCGCGACTCCGTTCGCCACGCCCGTCACGAAGGACGCCCGGATCAACATCCTGTTCCTGGGCATCGACTCGAGCGAGCGGCGGACGCACGCCCTGACCGACACGCTGATGGTCGTGAGCGTCGACCCGCTGACGAAGACGGCCGCGATGGTCTCCTTCCCGCGCGACATCGCCGATTTCCCGATGTACTCGGGCGGGACCTATCACGGCAAGATCAACGCGCTGATGACCGACGCCGACCGCCACCGGGACAAGTACCCGGACGGCGGGCTGACCACGCTCACGAAAGAGCTGGGCTACCTCCTCGGGGTGCCGATCCACTACTACGCAGCGATCAACCTGGATGGCTTCGAGGCGATGATCGATCGCGTCGGTGGCGTGACGATCAACAACCCGACGGCGATCAACGACCCGAGCTACGGTGGCTGGCACCAGCCGGGGCGGATCGGGTTCCAGCTCTCGAAGGGAACGCACACGCTCGACGGCGAGACCGCCCTCGCCTACGTCCGCTCCCGGAAGGGCGTCGGCGGCAACGACTTCGAGCGCGCGCGCCGGCAGCAGCAGCTCCTCGTCGCGCTGGAGCACAAGCTATCGGACCCGGCCATGCTCCCGAACATCCCGGGCCTGCTGGACGACGCTACCCGAACGATCACGACCAGCTTCCCGCCGGACCGCCTCGGCGACATGCTCCAGCTGGGTCGGGCAATCGGCGACGACCAGATCCAGCGCTTCGTGCTCGGTCCGCCGTACGCCCAGCGGCCGCCGAATGCCGCTGACTACCGGCTCGTGCTCGACCCCGACCGAATTGCCGCCCTGTCGATCAAGCTGTTCGGCGCGGACAGCCGCTATGCGACCACGGGAGCCGCGGCGGCCCCCTGACGGACGATAACCGGGACTTTCGTACTGCGGTTCGGGGTGGTCTGGTGTGCTAGGTTCGGGTCATGGAGGGGATCCGTCACACCTGGCGTCGCATGGCGGGACGCAGCCGTTTGCTCGCCCTCGCCCTGCCGGTCGTGCTCGTCGGCGGTGCCGCCGGAGCCGCTGTCTCGGCCGTCACGCTGACGCCGCGCCCCACCGCCACGGACGCTCCGCAGGCCTCCGCGCCACCCATCGCCGCGGCAACGCCGTTGCCGTTGCCGCCCGAGCCGAGCGTGGACCCGTCCGCGTCACCCGAACCCACGCCGACCCCGGCACCTGCCGGCGCCGACCCGCTCCTCGGCACCGACGGCCGGCTGACCGTGCTCCTCCTCGGCTCCGACTACCGGCCGGCCCACCCCGGGAACCGGACGGACGCGATCATGGTCGTGTCGGTCGACCCGTCGACCGGGCAGGCGGCCGGCTTCTCGATCCCTCGCGATACCGTCGACTTCCCGCTACCGAGTGGCGGCGTGTTCCGGGCCAAGGTGAACGCCCTGTACCAGGACCTCCAGAGCCGAACGGGCAACGGCGGCGTCGCGCTCAGCGGGGCGGTCTCGAAGGCGTTCGGGATCGAGATCGACGGCTACGTCTTCATCGGCTTCGCCGGCGTCAAGGACCTGGTGCGGGCCGTCGGCGGCGTCGACGTGACGCTCGACCGGCCCTACTACGACCCCGAGTATTGGGTGACGGCCACGCACCGCGGCTGGGGCCTGCCGGCCGGCCGCAGCCACCTCGGGCCGAACGATGCGCTGATCTTCGCCCGGAGCCGGAAGGGCGACAATGACTTCGGCCGTGCTCGGCGCCAGCAGATGCTGGTCCTTGCCGCGCTCGAGAGAGTCCGCAAGGCCGGGATCGCCAAGCTCCCAACGCTCCTCGGCATCGCCCGGGACACGGTCCGGACGAACCTGCCCCTCTCCCGCGCCCCGGACCTCTTCGCCGTCGTCAGCAGCACGAACATCGCCCAGGTCGACCGAATCGTGTTCGGTCCGCGGACGTTCGCCAATGCGGTGGGTGGGTCGTCGTTTGCGCTGAACCTGTCGGTCTGCCGGGCGTGGATCAAGAGCCACTTTCCGGCCGTGCGGCCGATGGCCCACTGGCCGGATGACGTCGCCGCGGCGACCGTGCCGTCCGGCTCCGCGAGGTCCTGATCGCTTTCTCCGGCGCCCGTGCGCCGGGCGGTCACTCCGGTCCCCGCTCGCCGTCCGGTCAGGCCTGCCAACGCAGCGTTCGCGCGACGTCTGCCCGGAGGCCGTGGATCGGCGCGGCGAGCAGCCGCCAGGCGACGACGAGCACGATGAGGACCGTCAACCCGGTCAGCCCGACCGCATGCGTCCGGGCGAGGAAGAGGATCGCCAGCGCGCCGGCCGCGACGTCGGCCGCCGACCGGCGGCGGATCGCAACGAACGCGCCGAGCCGCTCGGCGAGGACGCCGAGCGCGGTCGGGACGACGACGCCGATCGGCCCGAAGTTCGCCCACGCCTCACCGACGATGCCCGGCGCGGCATAGCCCGGTACGGTCTGGTCCGGGAAGAGACGCGGATAGATCCAGTAGCCGAGGTTCGGGACATCGTCGCGGCCCAACAGCGGCGCGAGCCGACGAATCCATGTCAGGCCCCCGAAGTAAGGAACCTCCTCGGGGATCGCCGTCTGGATCGCGTCAAGCGTCCGCGGCTCGATCAGGAGGATCCGGTTGACCGAGCGGTCGACGGCGAAGCCGAGCGGATCCTCGGCCGCCTCGCCGTAAGCCCGGAGGACGCCGACGACCGCGAACAGCACGGCACCCGCGACGAGGCCCGCCGCGAGGAGCCGGCCGGCGAGCGGCCGCCCGGCCAGGGCCAGCCCGATCACCACCGCCGCGGCGAGCTCCGCGGCGAGGTACCGGCTGGCCAGGGCGATCTCGGCCGCGACGGCGATCGCGACCCCGGTCCACGCCAGGACGTGCACCCGACCGAGCCGCTGGCTGCCGCCTGCGGCGGCGAGCACGACCGCCGCGACCAGGGCGGCCGGAAGCGCGACCCGGAGGACCTGGACATCGAGCCCGCCGATCGCGGTCCGGGCGCCGGTCACATCGGTGGCGAACGCTGGGATTCCCACCGACAGGAGCGTCGGGGCGAGGACGGCGATGCCCGCCGCGATCATCAGCAGGACGACGGGCCAGCGGATGGCCGGCCCGGGACCGACTTCGGCCTCGTGGGCCGGCCGGCGGCCGATCTGCCGATGGGCCAGCCGATCCGAGACCGCGACGGCGGCGCCGAACGCCAGAACCGACGCGGCCACATCCCAGGCCGGCCCGACGCGACCCTGGCCAACGGCGAGGATCGCCGAGCCGATGCCGAAGAAGACCGCCTCCAGGGCCAGCCAGGCGATCGCCGGATGCCAGATCTCGAGGCCCGTCCGGCGGGACGCCGGGAAGGCGAGAAGGACCGCGGCGACGAAGGCGACCACGACGGCAGCCGCCGCGACGACGGTCATCGGGAGGGGTCGGCGACCTCGCTGCCGATCGCCCGGGCGGCGTCGGCCATGCCGCCGCGCGGCAGCCGGGCCGAGAGCCACGCGTAGGACAGCACGCCCGCGACCCCCAGCGGGAGGGTCGATACCAGCCGGTAGCCGAGGGTGATGGCGAGCGCCGCGCCGGGACTCGTCCCGAGGACGACGAGGAGGCCGGCCAGGGTGAGGTCGGCCGTCCCGAGCCCGAACGGCAGGAGCGTCAGGACCCCGACCGTCATCGCGACGCCGAGGGCGCCCCAGGCAGCGAGTGGATCGAGGATCACACCGAAGGCCCGGGCGACGAGGATCAGCTGGGTCGCGTAGATCCCGAGGATCGTGACGGTGATCGCGACGAACGCGAGGAGGCGGCGAGGGCGCCCGACCAGCTGGGCGGTCGCGTCGTCGACGCGACCGAGCCAGCCCTTCGCCCGATCCCAGCGATCGAGCCCGACGACCGCCCCGGCGGGCAGGGCGCGGACGACGGCCAGCGGCCGGAGGCCGGCCCGGTAGACGACGACGGGACCGGCCACGAGGAGGACGGCGATGAACGCGGCGAGCCACGCCGGCGCGATGCCGAGCCAGGTCGCCCAGGCGAGGAGCGCGCTCGTGGTCAGGTAGCCCATGGCGCCCACGCGCTCGACGAAGATGACCGCCGCACTGGTCGCGTAGTCGACGCGATGGTGCGCCCGGAGCAGGTACATCCGGACGAC
Source organism: Chloroflexota bacterium (assembly GCA_005882635.1). Lineage (GTDB taxonomy): Bacteria > Chloroflexota > Limnocylindria > Limnocylindrales > CSP1-4 > CF-46. The sequence goes on from VBFG01000086.1 coordinate 10,278, forward strand.
CTCGCCGGCCGAGCCGGGGGTCAGGTTGTTGATCGTGTTCGCGAAGGCGGTCATCGGGATCAGCGGCCCCACCGCGATCCGCTGGCCGGCGCCGGCAAGGAGGTCCGAGGAGCGGAGCGCCCACAGCGTGGCGACGACGGCGCACAGCGCCGCGGCCACGATCAGCGGCAAGGGATCGACGGCCCCGACCGCGCCGGCGGCCTCCCACGGTCGCGCCCGCCAGATGAGGAGGCCGATCAGGCCGATCGAGATCGGCAGCCAGACGACCGGCCGGCGGAGCCACGATGCGAGACGCATTGGCGCCGATGGTACCCGCCGCCGTGCGGCGTCAGATGGGTTGCCGGCTGCGTCGGGCGCCCCGCCCGCTCCCCGCGCGGCTTACTGGAAGGTGCCGGCGTGGACCTGCCCGGACAGCGTCTTCATCCAGCTGACCATCGTGCCGTCGCGCCGCTCGTCGATGTTGTAGTTGATGTTGTCCCAGGTGTGGAAGGCGATGCCCTGGGCGTGGGCGTAGACGAACGCCTCGCGGACCTGGCGGTTGAGGAGCGACTGCGTCGGGCGCTGCTTCTTGTGGCACGTCGGGGCCAGGTACTTATGCGTCTGGACCATGACCCAGATCGGCACCTTCGGGGTGACGGTGTGGACCTTCGGGTAGACCTTCGTGCTGTACCACTTCGGGCCGTAGGAGATGTAGGACGTGCCGCTCGACGAGCAGCCGCCGGACGCCGTCTCGACCGGGTACCAGTCGACGATCACGATGTCGGCCATGCCCGTCAGGTACGGGTTGCGGCTGTCGCCGAAGTGGGGGATGTCGCCGAACAGCGCCGCCACGGGATGCGTCGTGTCGGCGGCCTTGACCGCCTTGTAGAGCGATCGGATCTCGCTCGCGGAGATGCCCACCCACGAGGGCTCCTTGACGGTCAGGTAGCCGTAGAGGGCGGGATGCGACTTCACGGCGTTGACGATCGGTGCGACGCGCGACGGGTAGACCGTCCCGCCCGACACGGCCGGCGCGAGGTAGAGGATGGCCTTCAGGCCACAGTGCTGGGCCTCGTCGAGGTAGCGGAGCGCATTGGTCGCCGATGAGACACCGCGGATGACCAGCTGGAACGAGCCGTTGCAGATTCCCCGGTAGTTCGCCAGCAGGTCGTCCGGGGAAACGTTGTTGAGGATCATCGGCGCGGTCGTGGGATAGGTCGTCACGGCACCCGCCGACGTCACGACCAGCGCACTCCCGGTCAGGCCCATGGCGAGCACGGCCGCGGCCGGCAGGCGGAGCAGGCGATGGAGGCGCTGGCGG
>VBFG01000192.1 GCA_005882635.1 Chloroflexota bacterium
TCGGGGGAGGCGGCAACAACGCAGTCGATCGGATGGTCAGTGCCGGCATCCGCGGCGTCAGCTTCGTCGGCTTCAATACCGACGCTCAGGCATTGCGTCGCTCGACCGCCGGGGTGAAGCTCCGGATCGGCGAGGCGACCACCGGCGGCCTCGGTTCCGGCGGTGATCCCGACGTCGGGCGCCGCGCGGCCGAAGAGGACGCGGAGTGGATCGCCAAGACCATCGCCGGTACCGATCTCGTGTTCGTGACCGCGGGCCTCGGCGGCGGAACCGGATCCGGCGCGGCTCCGATCGTGGCAGGCATCGCCAGGGATCAGGGTGCGCTCACGATCGCCGTCGTGACGAAGCCGTTCGGATTCGAAGGGTCGCAGCGAGCGCGCGTTGCCGATGCCGCGGCGGCCGAGCTGGCTGCGAAGGTCGATGCCCTGATCGTCGTGCCGAACGACCGGATCGGCGACGCGCTCGCCACGGATGCGTCCGTGGTCGATGCGTTCGGGGTGGTCGACGACGTCCTGCTGCACGCGGTCGAGGGGATCATCGACCTGATCACCGCGCCCGGGTTGATCAACCTCGACTTCGCCGATGTCCGGTCGGTCATGAAGGACGCCGGGCCGGCGCTCATCGGGATCGGTCGGGGAAGCGGCGAGCACCGCGCATCGGACGCCGCTCGTGAGGCGATCGCGAGCCCGCTCCTCGAAGCGAGATTCGAGGGCGCTCACGGAATCCTGTTCAACGTGTCGGGCCCGGCCGACCTGCGTCTGAGCGAGGTCCGCATGGCGGCCGATGAGATCCGGGAACACGCCGACGAGGACGCGAACATCATCTTCGGGGCGAGCTTCAGCGAGTCGCTCGGCGAGGACGTCCTGGTCACGTTGATGGCCACCGGGCTCAACGGGCACGAGACACGTCGGACGACGCGGGCGGAGACTCCTTCGGACGATCTCGGTCGTCCGACCGCCGAGGCGAAGCGGCCGCCGAAGCGTTCGGGCCGTGCCGGCAAGGAGGCGGTTCTCGTGGGCGCCGGCCCGCCTTCGGCCGAGGTCACACCTGACGCAGGGCCGCGACCGCCGACCGTCGACGAAGATGACTACGACGTACCGAGCTTCCTCCGCCGTCGACCCAGTCGCGGCCAGGCACCCGGCCCGGGTCGGTAACGGGCGAATACAGTCAGCGACCCCCGGCCACCCCAACGGGCCGGGGGTCGTGACGTGAGAGGCGGGACGCGTCAGCCGACGGCCCCGAACTCGTGCTTCGCCACCCACTGGGCGGCCTTCTTGCCGATCCAGGCGGCCTGGACGTCGGCGTGGCGGAAGTGGAAGCCGGTCAGGATCCGGCCGTCGATCGCGTCGCGGACGTAGTCGGTGAACCGGTCGTAATGGCGCGTGGTCGGCCCGACGAGGTCGAACGAGACGAAGTCCGTCCCGAAGAACTCGATGGCGCTGTGCATCATCGCCGCCGCGATGCAGTTGTAGCCGGACGGACTGTCGGGATAGCCGGGCGTCGGGAAGAGCGAGAGCCATCCCGCATCCGGCTCCGTCGCTGGGTTGCCGTCGTCGGCGGCCTCGCGGATCGCCGTTTGGGGCCGCCAGAAGTGGTGGAAGTTCTTGTTGTCCCAGCAGGCGATGAACGCGTCGGCCGTCGACATCGTGCCCATCGCGAACAGGCGGGCCTGCTCGGCGGTGGACAGGTGCTTGCTGACCGCGAGCTCCCGGAACATCCGGTGCGTGAGCACGACCGGATTCGCGACGATGAAGTTCGCCAGCTCGTTTTGGGCGGCCGTCCGGGTCGAGCCGGTCTGGGCGCCGATCGCCTTGACCTCGTTGAACTCGATCGCGTACTGAGCGCTGTCGAGCGCCGGCGGGCCCTCGGTCCGCAGGCGGCTCGTCCGGTCGAGGGCGAACGGTCGGACGTCGCCGACCCACGAGAAGACGTTTGCGTTCAGTGGCGGGACCGGGCGCCATTCACCCGACTCCGTTCCGATCGGGAACGTCCGCGACGTGTTCGCCCGTCCGTCACCGACGCGGTTGGCGAGCATCGCGGCCGCGGCCGCGGCTCCGACGGCGATCCCATCGGTCTTGGCCTGGCCGTCGGGGATCTTCCCGAGCGAGATTCCATAGAGCGTGTCGAGGCTGGCGGTGACCTGCGGCAAGGTCGCCGGGACGAGCCCGACGAGCACGTCGTGGCCGGCGGTCGCGGCGGCCGCGGCCTCGGACGCGCCGGGTGGGGCGTGAATTGGATCGAGATACGGCTCGTGGGTGCCGTCGATGGCATTGACGGCGTCATAGATCGCGGCGTGCACGATCGCCAGCTGGAGGCCGCTCAACGGCGGTGCCTGGCCCAGGCCCGGTGGCGTTGCTCCGTTGGCGTTGCCGATCGCGTTGATCGCATTGACGTTCCACTCGAGGACCATGTCGGTCGGGTCGGCGGCCGATACCGACGTCGCCGGGATCAGCAGCGTCGCGCCGAGCACGACGACTGCCATCGGGGTGGTGAGCCAGCGTCGAGCTATCGAGCGCTTCGCAGGCTGAATCATGGACGTCCCTCCGTTCCGGGCCGTCGCGCCGGCGTGCTTCGTCGGCGAGGGCTCCCTAACTGATTTGGGCATCCGGCGGGCCCAAAAGGATCAATCTTCGCCGGCCAGTGCCGAATCCCGACCGCGGATGCGACCGCGCCTTCAGGCCAGCCGTCTCAGCGTGTGTTGGCGCTGTCTCGACGCCATCTCGGGTGCGACGTCATCAAGCCGTGGGACGGCGTCTGGCCTGGGTCACACGACCGAGGCCGATTCGGCCGGATGACGATGGTCGGCGGTGGGTCCGGGCGTCGATCCTGACCGCGGACATCCACCAACACGCAGTTCAAACCGGAGAACCATGACCACATCGTTCGACCCCGCGCAGCCGGCTCGCCGCGGCTCCTCATCCGCTCTGATCGTCGGGCTGGCCGGGGCCGCCACGATCCTCGTCCTGCTCACCGTCGGCCTGACCTTCTTCGGTCTTGCCGTTGCGTTCCCGATCGCGATCCCGGTGGCCCAGGCCTACCACCTGCCGGTGTCGGCGTCGGACGCCGCCATCGTCGCCCGCTTCGCGCCGCTGTGGTGGGCGTTCGCCGGCCTCGCGATCGCCTCGTTCGCGGCCGCGGCCGTGGT
>VBFG01000087.1:0-11066 GCA_005882635.1 Chloroflexota bacterium
GAAACGGCGGCCCCGGGCCGACCGCGGCCCAGACCTCGATCCCGCGCGCACCCCGCGTACCCAGACCACGATCCCCTACGCACCCCCGCGCACCCTGCGTGTGAATCCGCAGGGACTCAGATCGGGCCCGAACAGGCGTGGCCGTTCATCAGATTCGGCGGCTTCGACCACGCGGACTTGATCGCCGCGGTCAGCGCTGATGCCGCGCCGACTCACGATTGGAGGGGCGCCGATCCATGCCCCTTCGGCCCAACGCACGCGCGCCGTGGGCAAGCACAGGCCGCTCCGGCATTGATTTCGGCCCGAGGCGCGCCGGCATCGCGGGCCGCCGATGGCAGCAACGCGACTGCGTTCGTCGCTGATGAGCGCGTCAGCGCTAGGCGCCGGGGAGCACCGGAGCGAGCAGGCTTCAGGGCCTGTGAGCGAGGAGCGCAGCCGGCAACAACGCGATGGCGTGCTCAGCCGCGACAGCCCTCGAGGCCCGCACGGGTGTAGAGTCGCCGCCGTGCCAGAGCCCACCGCCGCGATTCCGTTCCGACGCGCCGTCGTCGCGCTGTCGGGACATCCCAACGGGATGCGGCTCATCCGCCTGGTCGCCGACGTCGCCAAGGCCCACAAGGCCGAGCTCATCGGCGTCCATGTGGTGGAAGTGGATTGGTCGATGCCGCTCGACGTCGACGTCGCCGGCCGGTCCGAGGAGATCCAGCAGGTCCTCGACCTTGCCGAAGGAACGGCCGAGGCGGCCGGCGTCAAGCTCGAGTCGGTCCTGCTCCAGGCGCGGGACGTCGGCGCCGCCCTCGTCGACGAGGCGCTGGAGCGCGAGGCCGACGTTCTGGTTGTCGGGCTTGCCTATCGGACCAAGTTCGGTGGCGACTTTGCAATCGGCCGGACGATTCCCTATGTCTTGAAGAACGCACCCTGTGCAGTCTGGGTCGTGCGCGAGCCGATCCAAGAGGAGAACCAGTGAAAACCGTCATCGTCGGTTGTGGCCGGGTCGGCTCGGTCCTCGCCGACAGCTTCGACCGGGCGGGTCACGACGTGATCATCATCGACACGTCGACCTCGGCGTTCGACCGCCTGCCCGGCTCGTTCGGCGGCGCCGCGGTCCGCGGCGACGGCACCGACGAGGACACCCTGCGCCGGGCAGGCGCCGAGAACGCCGACCTGTTCATCGCCATCACCGAGGGCGACAATCGGAACGTCATGGCGACCCAGCTCGCCTCCGAGGCGCTCGGCGCGAAGCAGGTCATCGCGAAGATCAACGATCCGCTGCGGGCGGCCGCGTACGCCGATCTCGGGCTTGCCACGCTGTGCCGGACGAACCTCATGGCGGCCGCCGTGAGCGACTTCCTCGGCCTCGGGCTCACCTTCGGGCCCGGCCTGTCCGCACCGACCGGCCAGCACCCGGGCGGTGAGCACCATGGCCCCGACGACGAACCGGTCGCGACCGCCACCGGGCCCGCCCCGGCCGGGTCCCCAGCGCCGGCACAACCGACAACCTCGACAACGCCCTTCGGGTCCGACCCGGCGCCGGTTGCGTCGGCCAGCGCCCGGGAGGGCTGATCCCGTGTTCGTGCTCGTCATCGGTGGCGGCAAGGTCGGTTACTACCTCACCAAGGAGCTCATCGACAGCGGCCACGAGGTCGTCCTCATGGAGAAGGACAAGGACCGTGCCAACCAGATCGCCGACGAGATCGGCTCGATCGTGATCTCCCATGACGGCTGCGAAGGCAAGTACCTCGCCGAGGCGGGCGCCAACCGCGCCGACATCGTCGCGGCCGTCACCGGCGACGACGAGGACAACCTCGTCATCTGCCAGATGGCCAAGCATCACTTCGACGTGCCGCGGACGATCGCCCGCGTCAACAACCCGAAGAACGAGGAGCTGTTCAAGCACCTCGGGGTCGACGAGCTGATCAGCCCGACCCGGATGATCCTGGGCTCGATCGAGCAGGACATCCCGGTCCACGAGCTGCTCCACCTCGCGGGGCTCGGCGAGGGCGAGCTCGAGCTGATCGAGGCGCACCTCCAGGCCGGCTCGCCGGCGATCGGCAAGGCGTCGAAGGACATCCCCGTGCCCGAGGGCTGCTCGCTGTTCGCCGTCGTCCGCGATGGCGTCGCGACGCCGCTTCGCCCGGAGACAGTCCTGGCTGAAGGCGACAAGGTGATCGCGATCGGCAAGGGCGACTGCCAGGCCCTGCTCCACGAGCAGCTGATCGGTGAGGCGGCCGGGGTCGGGGCGGGCGCCGGAGGCGGCTGAGCGCAGAGTCGGGCGCCGGGTGACCGAACCGGCCAACGTCGGGCGTTGGGCCGCCCTTTCTTCGGGGGTTCATGCGTGTAGCGACCGAACCGACCATCGTCGGGCGCTGAGCGGCGACTCGTTCGCGGGTTCGTGCATGGGGCGCCCGAACCGGCTCAGGTCCAGCGCCTGAGCGGGCGGTTCGCGCAGGTACCATCCGGCGATGGACCACACCGCCGGGCCCATCCTCGAGATCGGCGTGCTCCTGCTGGCCGCCGCGTTGGCCGGCTGGCTGGCGCGGCGGGTCGGGTTGCCGGCGGTCGTCGGCTATCTGGGACTCGGGATCGTCGTCTCGCCATTCACGCCCGGGTACGTCGCCAACCGCGACCAGCTCCAGCTCCTCGCCGATCTCGGCGTCGTCCTCCTCCTGTTCGAGGTCGGGATCGAGGTCGACATCCTCCGCATCCGTGCCGAGCAGCGCGGCCTGATCGTCGCCGCGCCGGCGCAGGTGATCGTGACGACGGCGATCGCGGCGCTTTTCCTCGCGTTCGTCGGCCTCGCCCCGATCCCGGCGGCGCTCATCGGGCTGTCGATCGCGATGTCGTCATCGGTCGTTATCGTCAACATCACGAAGAGCCGCCGGCGGACGACCGACAAGACCACCGAGGACGCGCTCCTCGGCTGGAGCGCCATCCAGGACACGACCGGCGTCGCCCTCGCCGCCGTCCTCCTCGCGCTGCTCGGCAGCAGCCGGTGGCCGATCGAACAGGCCGCGGTCGGGCTCGTCGCGTTCCTCGTCCTCGCGATCGTCGTTGCCCGGCTGCTGCCGATCGTCCTTCGAGCGGTCCACAGCGAGCACGACCTGTTCCTGATCGTGTCGGTCTCGAGCGGCCTGGCGCTCGCCGGGCTCGGGTCGTTCGCGTTCGGGGTGCCGCTCGCCCTCGCCGCGTTCGTGGGCGGTCTGGCCGTGACCGAGAGCCATGAGGCCGCCGAGGCGCGGCGGCGCCTCCTCCCGTTCCGCGACGTGTTCGCGGTGCTGTTCTTCGTCGCGATCGGGTCGCTGATCGAGCCGGGCGCGCTTGCCCGCGGCATCGGCTGGCTCGCGATCTTCCTGGCGCTCATCGTCGTCGCGAAGGTGGTCGTCGCGTGGGCCCTCGCCCGCGCCGCTCGGCTGCCCGCCCGGCCGACCCAACTTGCCGTCGGACTGGGCCAGATCGGGGAGTTCTCGTTCGTGCTCGGCTCGGCCGCCGTGGCGGCCGGAGCGATCGGCGAGGAGACCTACGTGGCGCTGATCGCGGCGGTCGCGCTGAGCATCGCCGTCAGCACGGTCGTCGTCCGGCTGGTCGGTCCATCCGGGACGGCCCAGCCCGCCGTCGCCGCCTGAGGTCGAGAGTCGCGGCCCTGAGGTCGAGACACACTCGGCACGGACGTGCCGAGCTGGCGCGACCCTGACGCGATGAGGGGGGTATAAGGATTCACAACCTCCTTGACAACGTCATTGTCAGGCTTCTAGCATTCAAGACATCCAGAACGGACGGCCTCCGGGCCGCCGCAAACCCCATTCGAGTGGGAGGTGCACGAGATGACGATCGTTCGCCGTCCATCGGCCTTTGGCGAGCTCATGACCCTGCGCTCAGCGATGGACCGCCTGTTCGAGGACAGCTTCGTCCGGCGGCCGTTCGGCTCGAGCTACGAGAGCATGACCACCCTTCCGCTCGACGTCACGAGCACGAATGACGCTCTGATCGTCGAGGCGGCACTGCCGGGCATCAAGCCCGAGGACGTCGACATCACGGTCGACGACGGCACGCTGTCGATCCGTGGGACCTATCACGACGAGGAACGCGAGGGTGAGGGCGAGAACCTCCTCTCGGAGATCCGCCGCGGCTCGTTCTATCGGACCGTGTCGCTGCCGTCGGGCCTCGAGGCGGACAAGGCGACCGCGACCTTCGAGCACGGAGTCCTGAAGCTCCGCATCCCGAAGGCCGAGGCAGTCAAACCTCGCCAGATCCGGATCAGCCCAACCATGGAGAGCTCGGCGTCGTCGCCGCGGCGGCTCGACGAGGTGAAGCCGACCGGCGACACCACGAAGTCCGCCAACGGCCAGAAGCAGCCGGCTGGATCGAAGGCCTGATCCGATGAGCAATGGTCGGGTCGAGCGTGATCCACGTCGGCCGGTCTACGTGATCAGCGTCGCGGCGAGCATCGTCGCGGCGCATCCGCGTACGCTCCGGATCTACGAGGACGAGGGCCTCATCTGCCCCGCGCGAACGCCGACCAACATCCGCCTCTACAGCGACGAGGACATCCGTCGCCTCACCTGGATCCGCCACCTGACGCGCGAGCGCGGCGTCAACCTCGCCGGCATCCGGCTCCTGTTCGAGCTGGAGGAGCGGCTGGGGGCCCGGATCCTCGAAGCGCTCTTCGACGAGGGAACTCGCCAGCGTGCCGACCAGTCGGCGGCCGCCGGCGAGGAGCCCTCGCGCACCACTACCACCCAACGTCCTACTTCACGAGCGGCCGACAAGGCCCGATGATCCCGACACCTTCGACAGGAGACTCTTGATGGCAAAGCGCCCGACCTCTGACCGGGACGATCAGCCGAAGACCAGTACCAGCACCAACGCCGTCGGTTCGCGCGAGCTGCCCCTCGTCGCGCTCCGCGAGACCGTCATCTTCCCGGAGATGATCGTTCCGCTCCAGGTCGGGCGGGAGAAGAGCGTCAATGCCCTGAACGCAGCCGTCGCCGAGGGCGGGCCGATCGCGCTCGTCACCCAGCGCCACGCCGAGCAGGAGGACATCGAGTCGACATCGGAGCTGTATTCGGTGGGGACGCTGGCGAAGATCGCCCAGGTCGTCCAGCTCCAGGACGGGACCGTCCGGGCGATCGTCCAGGGCCAGACCCGGCTGCGGCTCCTCGGCTTCGTCGCCCACGAGCCGTATCTCCGCGCCTCGGTCGAGGAGCTGACGGACGAGACCGGGGCGAGCCTGGAGGTCCAGGCCCTGATGCGGACCGTCCAGGCGCAGATCGAACAGTACGTCGCCAACGGCGCGCCGGTCCCGCCGGAGGCGGCCGTCGCGGCCCGCAACATCACCGAGCCTGGACTCCTGGCCGACATGGTCGCCTACAGCCCGGACATGACGACTGAGCAGCGCCAGGAGCTGCTCGAGACGGTCGAGGTGACCGAGCGCCTCAAGCTCGTCAGCAACTTCCTCGCCCGCCAGATCGAGATCCTCGAGCTCAAGGGTCGGATCCAGTCCGAGGTCAAGTCCGAGATGGACAAGACCCAGCGCGAGTACATCCTGCGCGAGCAGCTCAAGGCGATCCAGCGCGAGCTCGGCGAGGACGATCCGCAGCAGGCCGAGATCAACGAGCTCCGCGACAAGGTCGAAGCCGCCGGCATGCCGGACGAGATCAAGACCCGAGCGATCAAGGAAGTCGACCGGATGAGCCGGATCCCGTCCGCCTCGCCGGAGGTCGGCGTCATCCGGACGTACGTCGACTGGCTGATCGGCCTGCCATGGAACGTCGCGACGGACGACCAGCTCGACATCAAGGAAGCCGCGAAGATCCTCGACGAGGATCACTACGGCCTCGAGAAGGTCAAGGAGCGGATCCTCGAATATCTCGCGGTCCGAACGCTGGCGGACGAGATCCGCAGCCCGATCCTCGCCTTCGTCGGCCCACCCGGCGTCGGCAAGACGTCCCTGGGCAAGAGCGTCGCCAGGGCGATGGGTCGGAAGTTCGTTCGCATGAGCCTCGGCGGAATCCACGACGAGGCGGAGATTCGCGGCCACCGCCGGACCTATATCGGTGCCCTGCCGGGCCGGATCATCCAGAACATCAAGACCGCCGGCTCGAACAACCCGGTCTTCATGCTCGACGAGGTCGACAAGATCGGGATGGACTTCCGAGGCGACCCCTCGTCCGCCCTCCTCGAGGTCCTCGACCCGGAGCAGAACAACTCCTTCCAGGACAACTACCTGGAGGTGCCGTTCGACCTCAGCAAGGTGCTGTTCATCGCGACCGGCAACCTCCTCGACCCGATCCCGGCTGCGCTCCGCGACCGGATGGAGGTCATCCAGCTGCCCGGTTACACCGAGCAGGAGAAGATCGAGATCGGCAAGCGGTTCCTCATCCCGAAGCAGATGAAGAACCACGGGCTGTCCACCAAGCGCATCGAGATCCCCGACGAGACGATGGTCGAGCTCGTCCGGTCGTTCACTCACGAAGCGGGCGTGCGGAACCTCGAGCGCGAGATCGCCAACCTGATGCGCAAGGTCGCCCGGCAGGTGGCCGAGGGCCGCAAGCGCAAGGTGGTGATCGACCTCAAGAAGCTCAACGAGTTCCTCGGGCCGCAGCGGTACGAGTACGGCGAGCTGGAGGCCGAGGACCAGACCGGCTCGGCGACGGGTCTCGTGGTGACGGAGGTCGGTGGCGACGTCGTCGCGATCGAGGTCACGAAGATGGAAGGCAAGGAGGACTTCATCCTGACCGGCCAGCTCGGCGAGGTGATGCGAGAGTCCGCCCGCGCCGGGCTGTCCTGGACGCGGGCCCACGCTCGCGAGCTGGGCATCCCGCGTGAAGTGTTCGAGAAGAACACCCTCCACATCCACGTTCCGGCCGGCGGCATCCCGAAGGACGGCCCGTCCGCCGGGATCACGATGGCCCTCGCCGTGGTCAGCGCCCTGACCGGCATTCCCGTCCGCAAGGACGTGGCCATGACCGGGGAGATCACGCTCCGTGGGCGGGTGCTGCCGATCGGTGGGCTGAAGTCGAAGATCCTCGCGGCCCATCTCGCGGGCGCGAAGATGATCATCCTGCCTCGCAAGAACGAGAAGGACCTTCGCGACATCCCGGAGGAGATCCGGAAGTCGATGAAGCTCGTCCTCGTCGACTCGATGGACCAGGTCCTCGAAGCCGCCCTCCGGCGGAAGCCGAAGGCGCTGACCATCGAGGAGCCGCCGAAGGTCGTGAAGCCCGGCGACGAGTTGGCGGATGAGCCCGATCGTCAGGATCGAGTTCGGCGGACTCCGTTCCCGCCGACCGACCAGCCGCCGGTCGTCGTTCAGGACCTCAGCTGAGGCAACCCCTCGGGCGGAGGACCTGATGGAGTATCAGGACTACTACCAGACGTTGGGCGTGCCTCGCGGGGCGAGCCAGGCGGACATCAAGAAGGCGTTCCGCAAGCTCGCCCGCGAACACCATCCCGACAAGAAGCCGGGCGACAAGGATGCCGAGCGCCGCTTCAAGGCGGTGAACGAGGCTCATGCTGTCCTGTCCGATCCCGACAAGCGCAAGAAGTACGACCGCCTCGGGAAGGACTGGGAGGCATACGCCCGGGCCGGCGTCGATCCGGCCGCGGCGGGTGACCCGTTCGCCGGTGGGCCGTTCGGCTTCCGCACGGACGGCCCGCCCGGGCAGCGCGTCCGCTACGAGTTCCGGACGTCGTCCGGCGACGCCGGCGGGTTCTCCGACTTCTTCCGCGTCTTCTTCGGCGGCGACGCCGAGCCAATGGCCGAGACCGGAGGGCCGGGGCGCGGCCGGCGGGCGACCGGTGGGGCGACCTTCGACGACATCCTGGCCGAGATGGGCCTGAACCAGGCCGGCGCGACACGCGGCTCCGGACGAACGGCGGCCGACGCCCGGCCGACGATCCGCCAGCCCACGGCCGAGGCCGTGGCCGACATCAGCCTCGAAGAGGCGTACCACGGCACGACCCGGCGGGTCGAGGTCGACGGTCGCCGCCTCGACGTCACGATCCCCCGCGGCGCGGAGGACGGGACGAAGATCAGGCTGTCCGGACAGGGCCCGAACGGCGGCGATCTCGTCGTCAGGACCCGGGTCCGGCCGCATGCCGTGTTCACACGACGAGGCGCCGACCTCGAGCGCGACCTCGCGATCAGCCTCGGTGAGGCGCTCCTCGGCGCGGAGGTCCCCGTGTCCACCCTGAAGGGCAAGGTCCTCCTCCGGATCCCGCCCGGGACCCAGAACGGGCACCGCTTCCGGCTGAAAGGCCAGGGCATGCCGCATCTCCGCGGCGACGGCTACGGCGACCTGTACGCGAAGGCCAGGGTCGTCCTGCCGACGAAGGTCGAGGGCAAGGCCGCCGAGGCCGCCCGAGCCTTCGTCGAGGCCCTCGACCAGCCCGATCCACGGACCACCAACTAGCCCGAACCCGAGAGGCGAACCCAGAAGCACCCCAGGGCCGCCGAACCCGGAGATCCCGATGCAGCTCGACCGCTACACCCAGAAAGCCCAGGAGACCATCGCCGCCGCGCAGCGCACCGCGGAGCTGATGGAGTCGCCCGTCCTCGATGCCGAGCACCTGTTGGCGGCCCTCGTCGAGCCGGACGACGGCGTTCCCGCCGAGACGCTCCGCCGGCTCGGCGTCGACCTGCCCGCCTTCCGTGGAGAGCTGGCGACGATCCTCGGCCGACGGGCCCGGATCAAGGGCGGCAGCCTGTCGCTCGATCCGCGGGCCAAGCGCGTCCTGGAGCTCGGTGAGGGGGAGGCGCGGCGGCTGGGCGACGAGTACGTCTCGACCGAGCATCTCCTCCTCGGGGTCCTCGAGGTCGGTGGCGAGGGCCGTCAGCTCCTCGAGAAGCACGGCGCCACTCGGGAGGCCTTGCTCGGGGCGCTCCAGAGCGTCCGCGGGGGGCAGCGCGTCACGTCGCCCAACCCGGAGGGCACCTACGCGGCCCTCGAGAAGTACGGCCGCGACCTCACCGCCGAGGCCCGGGCCGGCAGGCTCGACCCGGTCGTCGGGCGCGACGACGAGATCCGGCGGACCATCCAGGTCCTGAGCCGGCGGACGAAGAACAACCCCGTCCTGATCGGCGAGCCCGGGGTCGGCAAGACGGCGATCGCCGAAGGGCTGGCCCAGCGGATCGTCCGCGGCGACGTCCCGGAGGGCCTCAAGGACAAGCGCGTGATCTCGCTCGACCTCGGCGCGATCATTGCCGGCGCGAAGTTCCGCGGCGAGTTCGAGGAGCGCCTGAAGGCCGTCCTCAAGGAGATCAAGGACAGCGAGGGCCAGATCATCCTTTTCATCGACGAGCTCCACACTGTCGTCGGCGCCGGCGCGGCGGAGGGCGCGATGGACGCGTCGAACCTGCTGAAGCCGATGCTCGCTCGCGGCGAGCTCCACACGATCGGCGCGACGACGCTCGACGAGTACCGCAAGCACATCGAGAAGGACGCCGCCCTCGAGCGGCGCTTCCAGCCGGTGCTGGTCGACGAGCCGACGGTCGAGGAGACGATCTCGATCCTGCGCGGCCTGCGCGAGCGCTACGAGGTTCACCACGGCGTGCGGATCACCGACTCCGCCCTCGTCGCCGCGGCGACCCTGAGCAACCGCTACATCACCGACCGCTTCCTGCCCGACAAGGCGATCGACCTCGTCGACGAGGCCGCGTCACGCCTCCGGATGGAGATCGACTCCATGCCGGTCGAGCTCGACGAGGCCGAGCGCCGGCGGGTCCAGCTCGAGATCGAGCGCGAGGCGCTCCGCAAGGAGACCGACGAGGCGTCGAAGGCCCGCCTCGCGGCGCTGGAGAAGGAGCTCGCCGACCTCGAGGAGGATTCGGGCGCGCTCAAGCAGCGCTGGCAAGCGGAGAAGGCGGCGATCGCCGCGATCCGGGCGAGCAAGACCGAGCTCGAGCAGCTCCAGGTCCGGATCGAGCAGGCCCAGCGCGAGACCGACTACGAGACGGCCGCCAAGCTCCAGTACGAGACGCTGCCCCAGCTGCAGGCACGGCTGAAGGAGCAGGAGGCCGCCCTGGCCGCGCTCCAGGGCCCGGGCTCGCTTCTGCGTGAGGAGGTCACGGCCGACAACATCGCCGAGATCGTGGCGTCGTGGACCGGGATTCCCGTCACGAAGCTCATGGAGGGCGAGCTCGAGAAGCTCGTCAAGATGGAGGAGCGCCTCCATCTCCGGGTCGTCGGCCAGGACGAGGCGATCGAGGCCGTGTCGGACGCCGTCCGACGGGCTCGCTCAGGCCTCGGCGATCCGCGCCGGCCGCTCGGCTCGTTCCTGTTCCTCGGACCGACCGGCGTCGGCAAGACCGAGCTCGCCCGGGCGCTGGCCGAGTTCCTGTTCGACGACGACAGCGCGATGACCCGGATCGACATGAGCGAGTACATGGAGAAGTTCTCGGTCTCGCGGCTGATCGGGGCGCCGCCCGGCTACGTCGGCTACGAGGAGGGCGGCCAGCTGACCGAGGTCGTCCGCCGTCGGCCCTACCAGGTGATCCTCCTCGACGAGATCGAGAAGGCCCATCCGGACGTGTTCAACCTGCTCCTGCAGGTCCTCGACGACGGCCGCCTCACGGACGGCCAGGGCCGGACGGTCGACTTCAAGAACACCGTCGTGATCATGACGAGCAACGTCGGGTCGCAGCTGATCTCGGCGGTCGGCGGCGGCGGGCGAGGCGAGCGCGACGCCGCCTACGAGGCCATGAAGCGACAGGTCACCGACGCGCTCCGCGCCCAGTTCCGGCCCGAGTTCCTCAACCGGGTCGACGAGATCATCGTGTTCCACGCCCTGTCGGAGAGCGACCTCGAGCAGATCGTCGAGCTCCTCCTGGAGGGCCTGGAGCGACGGCTCCTCGAGCAGGACCTCCGGGTCGAGCTCACGCCGGGCGCCCGGCAGCTGATCGTCCGCGAGGGGACCGATCCGGCCTTCGGCGCCCGCCCGCTGAAGCGGACGATCCAGCGGCTCGTCGAGAACCCACTCGCGCGAGCGCTCCTCAAGGGCGAGTTCTCGCCCGGCGACACGATCAGGATCGACGCGGACCCGGTGTCGGGCACGCTCGTCTTCTCGTC
>VBFG01000087.1:11170-32847 GCA_005882635.1 Chloroflexota bacterium
ACGTGCCGGACATCGATCGCCCGAAGCGCGATCGGGACGGCGGCGAGCTCGTCAACTAGCCCCGCGGGCGGGATGCGCTTCGAGGCGGCGGTCGAGCGATTGCTCGACCTGCCGCAGCCGCTGCCGGACGGTCCGGCCGCCCTGATGCCGGTCTTCACCGACGGCCGGCTCCGGCCTCGTCTCGCGCCATCGGCGACGGCCCGGCCGGCGGCCGTCCTGGCGCTCGTGTTCCCGGATGCGGGCGGTGAGGCGCGGATCGTGTTGACCGAGCGGTTGACGTACGACGGCTACCACAGCGGCGAGGTCAGCCTGCCGGGTGGCAAGGCCGAGTCGGACGACTTCGACGCCGCCGCGACCGCGTTGCGGGAGGCCGCGGAGGAGATCGAGCTCGACCAGGTCGCCGCGGGCGTCGAGGTCATTGGCACCCTGGGCGAGGTGTTCATCCCGGTCAGCGACTTCCGGATGACGCCGGTGGTCGCGATCGCCCGGCGGACGCCGGTCCTCGCCGCCCATCCCGGCGAGGTCGCCCGGATCCTGACGCCGGCGCTCGCGTCGTTCCTGCCGGACGCCTCGATCGAGATCGTCGAGCGAACGATCGGCGACTGGCCGCTCCGCTACGGCGGCTACCGGATCGACGGCCTCCACGTGTGGGGCGCGACGGCCCGGATCCTCGGCCAGCTCGGAGCCGTTCTGGATCCTCGATGAGGCCCTGCTGCCACGGTTACTGCGGCTCGCCGGCGTCCGGATCAGGAACCGGCGCGGGGCCCGGCCCGCGCAGCGAACCCTCGCCCCGACTGACGCCGGCCACGGGACTCCCGGCGCCCGTCTCGATCAAGCCGCGGACGGTCGACTCGTCCGGTCCGGCGAGCTCCACGACGATGGCCCGCATGGGACCGAGATCCGCCCACGCGCCGTGGGGCACGTTCGGCGGCCACAGAACGGCCTCGCCGGCGGCGACCCGGATCCGCTCGCCGTCGACGATCACCCACCCGCCGCCCTCGATCACGACGAACCAGGTCGTGTTCGGGTTGGAGTGCGGATCGATCCGGCTGTTCCGGGCGAACGCCAACTCGCTGATCACGCCGCGTGCGTCGCTGTGGATGACCTGGCCGGTGACGCCCGTCGTGCCGGGCGGTCCGTCCTTCCGCCGATGGCCGACGCCGAACCTTCGGACCTCGATCGGCATCGGCGCGACGTCCGCGGGTGCTGCCGCGCAGCTAGCGCCGGCGCCGGCTGCGGTTCGCCCGCGCCCGCTGCAGGCCGGCGCGGGCCGGGCCCGTCCGACCGCCTTTCGGTCGGATCGTCGACTCGGGGTGGGCGAATTTCGATCGCGTGAAGTAGCGCTGCTTCGCCATCTTCTGCTCGTACACCTCGAACATCGGCGGGAAGCGGATGAACCGGACCCACAGCATCACCCCGAGGCCCGTGACGAGGATCACGAGCAGGACGATCAGGTAGAAGTTGAAGACGGCCGCGACGAGCAGCAGGCCGAACAGCGAGATCCCGGTCCACAGCAGCCACTCCCAGAGGTCGAGGTACGGGGCGTGGCGGTGGAGCGCCCGGGTCCGGCTGTTGTAGAGCACGATCAGGACGACGAGGAGGACGAGCGAGGCGACCCACAGGGGCGTGTACAGGTCGGGAAATGTGTGCACGCTGAACCGGGTGAAGAGGTAGTCCCAGGGAAGCCGCAGCACGTTCGATCCTCGCTTTGTCGGGTCACGGAACGCCGTGGAGGCGGGCTCCGCGCGGCCCGTCGCACGGCCGCTCGCCGGCCTCGGAGTATGCCACGGCCCGCGTTATACTCGGCCCCAGGACGAGCGCGTCACGCTGCGGCAGCCCGCTGGGAGGAGGACGAACCCGGGTGCGAGCCCTGCTGTCGGTTGCCAACCGCGACGGGATCGCGGCCCTTGCCCGGGACCTCCTCGCCCTCGACGTCGAGATCTATGCAACCGACGGGACGCGGGATCATCTCGCCTCGGACGGGATCGAGGTCGGCTCCGTCTCGGACCTCACCGGCATCAAGCCGCTGATCGGGGGCCAGGTCAAGACGTTCCACCCGGCGATCTATGCCGGCATCCTCGCCCGCCGCGACATGGACGAGCAGATGCAGGAGCTGGCGACCGCGGGGATCGGAGCCATCGACATCGTCGTCGTCAACGTCGCGCCGTTCGCCCCCGCGGTGGGGGCACAGCTCGTCGGGATCGACGAGGCGATCGAGATGATCGACGTCGGTGGGGCGGCGCTGCTTGGGGCGGCCGCCCGCAACGCAGCCGGTGTCGCCGCCGTCGGCAGCCCGGAGCACTACGGCAAGCTCGTCAGCGAGCTGAAGCGGCATCACGCCGTGAGCGCCGAGCTGCGGGCGAAGCTCGCCGCCGAGGCATTCGGGATCGTCGCCGCCTACTACGCCGAGATCGCGGCCTACCTGAACCAGATCACGAACACGACCTTCCCGAGCCGACTTGCCCTGGTCCTCGAGAAGGTCGACGACCTGCGCTACGGGGAGAACCCCCACCAGCGGGCGGCCTTCTACCGCGAGACGACCCACCGCAGCGGGACCCTCGCCGACGCGACCCACGTCCGCGGCGATCGGCCGTCGTTCAACAACTACCTCGACCTCGACACGGCCTACCGGATCGCGCGGGACTTCATGGCGCCGACCGTGGCCATCGTCAAGCACACCGACCCGGTCGGGATTGCTTCGGGCGACGAGCTCGTCGAGGCCTACCGGCACGCGCTGGAAACCGACGCGGTCGCGGCGTTCGGCGGGATCGTCGGGGTGAACCGCGAGCTCGACGGGGCGACCGCGCGCGAGATCGCGGCCAACAGCTACGAGGCCGTCGTCGCGCCGGCCTACAGCCAGGCGGCGCTCGGCATCCTGAAGGCCAAGCCGGGCCTCGAGATCGTCGCCGTCCCGCCGGACCCGACCGAGGGGATGCGCGACTACGGCATCGCGAAGCTCGACTTCAAGCGCGTCGCCGGCGGTCTCCTGGTCGAGACGCTCGACGAGGTCGGCCTCGATCGCGGTCGCCTCCAGGTCGTCACGAGCCGCCGCCCGACGCTCGACGAGCTGAACGACCTGCTCTTCGCCTGGCGGGCGGTCTGCCACGTTCGATCGAACGCGATCGTCCTGGCCCGGAACGGCGCGACGATCGGGATCGGGGCGGCGCAGGCCAGCCGGCAGGTCTCGGTCGAGATCGCGCTACGGCGGGCCGGCGACCGGGCGAAGACGGCAGTCATGGCCAGTGACGCCTACTTCCCGTTCCCGGACGGGATCCAGATGGCGGCGACGGCCGGCGTGACCGCGATCATCCAGCCCGGCGGCTCGATCCGCGACGAGATGGCGATCGAGGTCGCCGATCGCCACCATCTGGCGATGGTCTTCACCGGCACGCGGCACTTCCGCCACTGATGGCCTGAGCCAGATGGAGCAGCTCCTCGCCCTCGAGATGGTGCGGGTCACCGAGGCGGCCGCGATCGCCAGCGCCCGGTTCATGGGCCGCGGCGAGAAGGACGAGGCCGATCGGGCGGCCGTCGAGGCGATGCGCCAGACGATGGACGAGATCGAGTTCGACGGGCGGATCGTGATCGGCGAGGGCGAGCGCGACGAGGCGCCGATGCTGTGGATCGGCGAGCCGGTCGGCCGCCGGGCGCCGCACGGCGACGGCGCGTCGGAGAACCCCGCGATCGACATCGCCGTCGACCCCCTCGAGGGCACGAACCTCGTCGCCCACGGCCAGGCCGGCGCGATCACGGTCCTGGCGGCCTCCGAGAAGGGTGGTCTCGTCCACGCCCCGGACACGTACCTGGAGAAGCTGGCGGTGGGGCCTGGCGCCGCCGGCAAGGTCGACATCCGCCTCCCGCCCCGCGAGAACCTCGCCCGGATCGCCACCGAGCTCCGTCGGGCGATCTCCGACATCACCGTCGTCATCCTGGAGCGGCCGCGCCACGAGACCCTGATCGAGGAGGTCCGACAGGCCGGGGCCCGGATCAAGCTCATCACCGATGGCGACCTGTCGGCCGCGATCAGCTGTGCCGTCCAGGGCACCGGCGTCCACGCCGTCATGGGGATCGGCGGAGCCCCCGAGGGCGTCCTGACCGCGGCCGCCCTGCGCTGCCTCGGCGGCGAGATCCAGGCGCGGTTCCGCTACCGGAGCGACGAGGAGCGCGCCCGTGGCGCCGCGATGGGCCACGGCGACGAGGACCGCGTCTACCACACCGAGGAGCTTGCCTCGGGCGAGTCCCTCGTGTTCGCCGCGACCGGCGTGACCGCGGGCGACCTCCTCCAGGGCGTGAGGTTCTTCGGCGGCGGCGCCCGGACCCACTCGCTCGTGATGGCCTACCAGAACAAGCAGGTCCGCTTCGTCGACACGGTCCACATGTTCGACCGGGACCGGCCGCCGTCCGTCCGGCTCTAGGTTGACCTGGCGGGCGGCGCCTCGGGCGCGACGATCGGCTGCCAGGCCTCGCGGTCGGCGTCCCACGCGGCGATTGGCAGCGCGGCGTCGTCCCCCTCGACGCGACGGCGGCGGGCCGCAGCAGTGGCGACGGTCTCCTTCCAGCCGGGTGGGACGAGGCGGGCGGCGATGTCACCGAGCGGCGCGAGGACGAACAGGCGGTTCGCGGCCTCCGGGTGAGGGACGTCCAGGAGGCGATCGGCGTTGCCGGCGTCGAGCGACACACCCTCCGGTGGCCGGTCGATCGCCAGGCGGGCCCGGCCGAAGAGCAGGAGGTCCAGGTCAAGCTCGCGCGGGCCCCAGCGCTCGCGCTCCTGGCGGCCGAAGGCGCGTTCGAGCCCCTTCAGCGCGACGAGCAGCGCGATCGCACCGGTCTGCCGGTCGGGGCCGGCCGGGACGTCGAGGGCGACGACCGCGTTGCGGAACGGCGGCTGGTCCTCGACGCCGACGGGTCTCGTGACGTACAGCCGCGACACGGCGTGGAGCCGGACCCCGGGCAGCACCGCCAGCGTCCGGACGCCCGTCGCGAGCGTCTCGCTGGCATCGCCGATGTTTGCCCCGAGACCGACGTAGGCACGGACCCGTCGCACGGCCGGCCGACCTCCGCTCGCTAGACTCGCGGGGTGGCCCGCGTCGTCGTCATCATCTTCCACCCGCGACCCGAGCCCGGCGCAGGGGCCCTGACGCAGGTCCTGGCGGCGATCCGCGATGACAACGCCCGCCGCCACGCAGCCGCCTTCGAGCGGATCGGGGCGAGGGTCGAGGTGTCCGACGAGGCGTCGGACCGATCGTTCGGAGAGCGCCTCCGGCGGATCGCCGCCCGGCTGACGCCCGCCGGGCTCGTCGTCCTCGGTTCCGGCAGCGTCCCGCTCGCGACGGACGCCGACCGCCGCGCCTTCCTCGCCGCCGCCGGCGGGCCGGCGGGGCGAGCCCTCGCGAACAATCGATACTCGGCGGACATCGTCGCGCTCGCCGGTGCGGACCGACTGGCCGACCTGCCGGACCTCGCGAGCGACAACGGCCTGCCGCGCTGGCTGGCCGGCCAGGGCGGGTTCGACGTCGACGATCTGGCCGGTCGCTGGCGGCTCCAGGTCGACCTCGACTCGCCGCTCGACGGGCTGCTCATTCGGCGCGCGGATGCCACGGCCCGGCTCCGCCGCGCCGGGATCGCCACGGACGCCATCAGGTCCGCGCTGGCCGGCGTCGCGGCCGCCGCCCGGGATCGGGCCTGCGAGCTGTTCGTCGCGGGTCGGGCGTCCGCGGCCGGGCTCCGCTGGCTCGAGCGGTCGACGGCGTCGCGAACCCGGGCCCTGATCGAGGAGCGCGGCTTCCGGACCCGGACCGACGATCAGCGGCCGGTCCGTTCGACCCTCGGGCTGATCCTCGACCGCGACGGGCCGGAGGCGATCGGGCCGCGCCTCGCGGAGCTCGGCGACGCCGCCGTGATCGACAGCCGCGTCCTCGTCGCTCACCGGTTCGGCGCCGATGAACGGAGCTGGCCATCACCGGAGGACCGCTTCGCGAGCGACCTCCTACTGCCCGAGCGGATCGCGGATCCCTGGCTGCGCGCCCTCACCTCATCCGCTCGTGACAGTGCGATCCCCGTCGTGCTCGGTGGCCACAGCCTCGTCGGACCGGGGCTTCGGCTGGTCTTCGCGAGGGAGGCGACGTGGACCTGAGGCGCGTCCGGCCACCCGACCGAGATGACGCCTCGGACCCGGAGCTGATGACCAGGATCCGCGACGAGATCCGGCGCGACGGGCCGATCACCTTCGCGCGATTCATGGAGATCGCGCTCTACGACCCGGCGCGCGGCTACTACCGGTCGAGGGTCGCGCGACCCGGCCGCGCCGGCGACTATCTGACCGCGCCGGAGGCGCATCCGATCTTCGGCCGCGCGATCGCGCCGTTCGCCCGGGCGGTCCACGACGCGATCGGCTCGCCGGAGCCGCTCACGATCCGCGAGTTCGGTGCCGGCGAGGGTGCCCTCGCGGAGCCGCTCGTGACGGCACTCGCCTCCCGTCGGATCCGCTATCTGGTGGCCGAGGTCGAGCCGGCCCGCGTCGAGAGCGTCCGTGCCCGCCTGCTGGCGACGCACTCCGACATCGAGGTCGTCGCCGACGACGGCCGAGCGATCGACGGCCTGGCGATCGCCAACGAAGTGCTCGACGCGCTGCCGACGCATCGGGTGGTGCAGCGGCGCGATCGGCTCCGCGAGATCCTCGTCGGGCTGGCGGCCGACGGGGAGGAGCTCATCGACGCCGAGGGCGACCCGTCGACACCGGCGCTGGCGGATCGCCTCCAGGACGAGGCGGTCGCCCTCCGCGACGGCCAGCTCGCCGAGGTCTGCCTCGCGGTGGATGCCTGGGTCGCGACCGCAGCCGCCGGCCTCGCGAGCGGCGTCCTCCTCATCGTCGATTACGGTCACGCGGCATCCGAGCTCTACGGTGAGCGCCGTCAGGCCGGCACGCTCGCGACGTACCAGGGCCACCGCGTGGGAGACGATCCCTACCGGGCCGTCGGGCACCAGGACATCACGGCCCATGTCGACGTGACGGCCGTCGAGCGGGCGGCGACGGGCGCCGGCCTGGACCATCTCGGGACGACGACCCAGTCCGCGTTCCTCGACGCGCTCGGGCTCGGGAACCTGCTCGTCGCCGAGCAGACCGCGCCCGGCGCGACGCTCCAGGGTTACCTCGAGGCTCGGTCCGCGGTCGTCCGCATGATCGACCCGGCGGCGATGGGCGGGTTCCCGGTCATGGCGTTCGGCCGCGGTCTGCCGCCGGGGATAACGCTCGACGGGTTGCTCGAACGGGTCGGCGCCGCCGACTCCTGACCGACGGGCCGCGTCCAGCCGCGCGGCGCGTGGCGCGCGCGGCGCGCGGTGCATGCGCGGCGTCGGGTTCGGAGGGTCTGGTGGGGGTCGGGGAGCGGATCGCGCCGAGCGCGCGTGCCAGTTCGCGACCCGCTCCCCGGCGGTGATCCGGCATGGCCGGACGAAGGGAGGGTGGGCGTCGGCGGGGACTCGGAGCAATAGGGCATTCGCCGTACTCCGCGGCCGGGGTTTCGACCGGCCGACGCCATCGCGCCGGTCCGACGGGGCAGCCGCCAGAACCCGGCATGAACGGTAGAATGGCCGCGCGCGATCGGCGCCCCTGCGCAGTCGTGCGATCAGGGTGGACCGACTTCCCGGCGCTTCGCCTCGGGTGAGCGGTCGACCCGGAGCCCACCGGGAGTGGCGGTCGAGTGAGCAACCTCTGGTACATCGCGGGGTTCCTGTTCGCGGGCGTGTCCTTCGTCTTCCTGACGATCGGAGCCGCCTGGCTCATCTCCCATCGCAACCCCGGCGACGTTCACAAAGGCCTGCCGTACGAATCGGGCATCGACACCTACGGCGATACCCACGGCCGATTCGGCCTGTCGTTCTACATCTATGCCCTGCTGTTCGTCGCGTTCGACATCGAGGTCGTGTTCATCTTCCTGTGGGCGATCGTCTTCCGTGACCTCCTCATCAGCGGCTTCATCAGCATGCTGATCTTCGTCGGCATCCTGCTCCTCGGCCTGGCCTATGCCTGGCGGAAGGGAGTCCTGGAATGGCGCTGAGCAAGAAGCCGGGCGCCGGGCTCGGTGTCGGACCCGACGACGCGACGCAGACCTCGTCGGACGCCACCGGCAATACGCCGAGCGCGCTCGCGGTCCGGACGACCGCGGTGAGCGAGCCGATCGTCGTCTCGAACACCCTCTGGCGATCGGTCGACCCGAACGCCTACCAGGGCAGCCTCGAGCCCGAGATCACCCACCTCCGCGAACTGGAGGCGTCGGGAGCCGGGCGCCGCGACAACGCCCGCTGGTCCGGCCCGCTCGAGGTCATCCCGACGAAGGCCGACTACGTCCTCGACCTGATCCGGGCGAACAGCCTGTGGCCGCTCCTGTCGGGCCTCGCCTGCTGTGCGATGGAGATGATGTCGTCGGCGACGTCCCGCAACGACATGGACCGCTGGGGCATGTTCCCCTTCCGGGCGTCGCCCCGGCAGGCCGACGTCCTGATCGTCGCCGGGACGCTCACGACGAAGATGGCCGGGCCGCTCGTCCGCCTGTGGGAGCAGATGCCCGAGCCGAAGTGGTGCGTCGCGATGGGCGACTGCACCTGCTCCGGTGGTCGCTACAAGCGGAGCTACGCGACCGTGGAGGGCATCGACCGGGTGATGCCCGTCGACGTCTACGTCCCGGGCTGCCCGCCGAGGCCCGAGGGCCTGATCTACGGGATGATGAAGCTCCAGCAGCTGGTGAAGGATCGCCGCGGGCACTGGCCCGATCGGGCCATCGGACCGACCGTTCCGGCGGACGTCTGATGGACGCCGCCCTGAAGCGACGGCTCGAGGCGCGGTTCGGTGACCGCCTGACGGGGCCCGTCTACCAGCGTCACGACGAGACCGAGATCCGGATCGGCCCGGGCGACGTGCCCGACGTCTGCCGGGCGCTCCACGACGAGCCCGAGTTCCGGTTCAGGCTCCTGGCCGACCTGGCCGGGGTCGACACCGGCGACGTCATGCAGGTCGTCTACCACCTCTGGGGCGAGACCAGCCCGGACTGGCTGCGCATCGTCGCCGACGGCCTGTCGCGCGACGACCCCCGCGTCCCGTCGGTGACCTTCCTGTGGCAGGGCGCCGAATGGATGGAGCGCGAGGCCTACGACATGTTCGGGATCACCTTCGAAGGCAACCGCGACCTCCGAAGGATCTACATGCCGCCCGACTACCAGAGCTTCCCGCTCCGCAAGGACTTCTTCCTGCCCGACGACGCGGCTCGGTCGCCGGGCGCCGGCGTCCGCCACATGGAGCAGGTCCACGCACCGCGCAACACGCGAACGGCAGACACGATCCGGAAGGTCCGGGCGTGACGGCCGCGCCGCCACACGGCCAGCGCGAGGCGCCGTCGGATGACCCGCGGGTCCAGCTCGACCAGGACGCCGGTGTCTTCGAGCCGGTCCCGCCATACCCGCCGCGGACCGAGCGCGAGGCCGAGTTCTACACCCTCGGCGACGGCGAGATGTTCATCAACATGGGGCCCCAGCACCCGTCGACGCACGGCGTGCTGCGCATCGTCCTCAAGCTCGAGGGTGAGGTCGTCGTCGATCTCGACCCGGTCCTCGGGTACCTCCACCGGGGCGTCGAGAAGCTCTGCGAGAACGCGGACTACCACCACTCGATCGCCTACCTCGACCCGCTCGAATACATCAGCTCGCTCTTCTGCGAGTGGCCGGGCGTGCTCGCCTTCGAGAAGCTCCTCGACGTCCAGGTCCCGCGGCGCGCCGAGTACATCCGGGTCCTCTCGACCGAGCTCAACCGGATCCTGTCGCACTCGCTGTTCATGGGCTGGATGGCCCTCGACCTGGGCGGCCTCACGCCGATCCTGTGGAGCTTCATCGAGCGCGACGAGATCGCCGAGATGCTCGCCGCGCTCACCGGCCAGCGGCTCCTCTACAACTACCTCCGCATCGGCGGCGTGAACGGCGACATCAACCACGAGTTCATGAGCCGTCTCGGCGACTGGATGAGCCGGGCCACGAACCAGATCGAGAACAACCTCGGGCTCCTGAACCAGAACGAGATCTTCGTCCGCCGGATGCGCGGCCTCGGCAAGCTCGACAAGGAGACCGCGTTCCGGATGGCGGTCACCGGGCCGAACCTGCGGGCGACGGGCGTGCCGCTCGACTTCCGGCGAGCCCATCCGTACAGCGTCTTCCCGGAGCTCGAGTTCGACATTCCGACTCGCGACGAGGGCGACTGCCTCGCTCGCTACCTGGTCCGGATGGACGAGATCAAGCAGAGCCTCCGGATCATCGACCAGTGCATCCACAAGATGCCCGACGGCCCGGTGATGGCCAAGCTGCCGCGGCTGCTCCGCCCGCGACCCGGTCGGGCCTACGCCGCGGTCGAGGGCCCGCGCGGGCAGTATGCCGCGTACGTGGTCTCCGACGGCACCGACCAGCCGTTCCGGATGCGGATCCACGACCCGTCGTTCGTCCACCTCCAGTCTGTCGGCGTGCTGATGCCGGGCCACCTGATCGCCGACGCGATGGCGGTGATGGCCTCCCTCGACCCGATCATGGGCGGGGTCGATAAGTGATCCCGACCCCGGGCGCTGGGACGGGCCAGGCGGGTGTTGGCGACTGCGCGCGCTCGCTCACGCACGCCGAAGTGCGCTCGCTCGTGTGCTCGCCGCCGCCTACCCCTGACCTCGTCCGAGCGCCGGGCGGGCAGCGCACGTGACCGCGGTCGCCCGTTCCTGGGGCCGCCTCACGCTCGCCGGGAAGATCCTCTTCACGGTCATCCCGATCCTGCTGCTCCTGACGGCCGGCCTCGTCCTGGTCGTCGTCCTGTTCGGCAAGCCGATCGTCGATTTCCTCGCGGCCAACATCTGGCTCGTCCGCTTCATCGTCGCGGCGTCCGCGGTCCTCCTGATGAGCGTGCCGACCGCCTTCCTGATCATCTACATGGAGATGAAGGTCATCGCCCTGATGAACCTCCGGATCGGCCCGGATCGGGTCGGGCCCTTCGGGTCGCTCCTGTCGGTGGTCCACGGCCTCAAGGTCCTCATGAAGGAGGACTTCAGCCCGACCGGCTCGGACCGCCTCGTCTTCACCCTCGCCCCGGTCGTCGTCTACATGTCGGCCGTGATGTCGTTGCTCGTCCTGCCGTTCGCGCCGGGCCTGTTCGGCGCCGACATCAACATCGGCCTCCTCTACCTGTTCGCCGTCGGAGGGCTGACGGTCGTCGGGCTGCTCATGGCCGGCTGGTCGTCGTTCAACAAGTACTCGCTGCTGGGTGGGCTCCGGTCGGCCGCCCAGGTCGTCAGCTACGAGATCCCGCTGACGCTGTCGGTCGTCGGGCTGCTGATCCTGACCGGGACGATGAGCCTCAACCAGATCAGCCTCAACCAGGCCGGTTGGTTCACCAACTGGTACGTCTTCCAGCAGCCGCTCGGAGCGTTGATCTTCTTCATCGCGGCGACGGCCGAGGGCAACCGGACGCCGTTCGACCTGACCGAGGCCGACAGCGAGATCGTCGCCGGCTTCGCGACCGAGTACTCGGGGATGCGGTTCGGCTTCTTCTTCTTCGCCGAGTACGTCAACGTCTTCATCGTCTCGGGCCTGTTCGTCGCGCTCTTCCTCGGTGGCTGGAACGCGCCGATCGCCTGGCCCGAGGCGTGGGCGATCCACCTGACGTTCGACCCCGGCTCGACGGGCATGGGCCTGCTGTTCGCCCTGCTCCTGGTCCCGCCGATCCTGATCCTCGCCCTCGCTGCGCCGTTCTACGTCGGGCGGAGCTCGCTGCCGTGGTGGCAGGCGCTGATCATCGGCTTCGTGCTGTTCAACGTGCTGGCGATCGTGGTCGTCGGCGGCTGGGCGTTCATCAGCCTCGACTGGGTCGCCGGACTGCTGTGGTTCCTCGGCAAGACGTATTTGTTCGTGTTCACGTTCGTCTGGATGCGCGGCACGCTGCCGCGGGTGCGGATCGACCAGCTGATGGGCTTCGCCTGGAAATGGCTCCTTCCGGCCTCGCTCCTCAACCTGTTCGTGACGGCGCTGGCCGTGATCGTGATCAACCCGCGATGAGCCGACTCCCCGGGCTCGGCATCGCCATGGGCATGGCCCTGACGCTGAAGAAGTTCTTCGAGCCGAAGGCGACGATCCGCTATCCCGAGGTCCGCCTCGACGTCCCGCCGAAGTTCCGGGGCCGGCTCCAGCTGCTGTACGACGAGTACGGGACGCTGAAGTGCGAGACGTGCTTCCAGTGCGCCCAGGCCTGCCCCATCGAGTGCATCGACATGGGCGGCATCGACACGAAGGGCCGCTACCACATCCACTGGGGCGCCCCCGAGACGTACGGCGAGCGCCGTGACGAGTCGGCCCTCCGGCGGTCCGGTCGGCCCGTGCCGGACCAGGCCTACGCCCACTTCGACCCGATCCATCCGGTGAAGCTCGAGGCGATCCTCGAACGCTTCGACTTCGATCCGAGTCGGATGCTCGAAATCCTCGACGCGACCCAGGCCGAGTACGGCCACCTGCCGGTTGCCGCCCTCAAGCTGATCAGCCAGAGGACGGGCGCCTGGTACGCGATGATCTACGGGACGGCGTCGTACTACCGCCACCTCCGCTTCGAGCCGCCGGCGGCGGAGCCCCTCGCGGCCGCGACCGCGACCGCTCGCGCCGGTCGGGAGACGGCCTTCCTGGCCGGCCTGGACGCCTCCCTCGCCGGCTCTTCTCGGCGCCGCGGTCGCGCCTCAGCCGCGAGCCGCTCGTGACGACGGTCCTCCGCACGCCGCGGGCCTGGCCGGCGATCCTCCTCCCGCGCGGCGTCGCCGACCCGCTCGACCTCGACGAGGCTCGGAAGGGAGGCGCCTTCGAGGGGCTGCGCCGGGCGCTTCTCGACCTCGGTGGGCCGGGCACGATCTCGGCCGTCGCCGCGTCGGGGCTGCGCGGCCGCGGCGGGGCCGGCTTCCCGACCGCTGAGAAGTGGCGCGCCGCAGCGACCGCGGCCACGGCCGACGTCGTCGCTCCCGGCTTCGGGAGCGGCCACGGAACGATGGCTCGCCGGTATGTCGTCGCAAACGGCTACGGCGCCGACCCGTCGTCCCGGACGGACCGGACGCTCATGGAGCGGAATCCCTACGCCGTGCTCGAGGGTGCGCTCATCGCCGCGACCGCGATCGGCGCCGGCGACGCGATCGTGGCGGTTCGGGCCGAGGCCACCGAGGCGATCGCCGCCCTCGAGACCGCGATCGCCAGGATGGTCGATGCGAACCTCGCGGGGAGCGACATCCTCGGCTCCGGGGTGAACGTGGAGCTGTCGGTCCGGCCGGTCCAGGGCGCCTACATGCTCGGCGAGGAGACCGTCCTCCTGAAGGCGATCGAGGGGAAACGCGGCCAGCCCGAGCAGCGTCCGCCGCAGCCGGCGACCCACGGCCTGTTCGGCCAGCCGACGGTCGTCCAGAACGTCCAGACCCTGGCCGCCGTCCCGTGGATCCTGGCCAATGGCCCCGTGGCGTTCGCCGCGATCGGCTCGAAGGCCAGTCCCGGGACGATCCTCGTCTCCGTCCGGGCACCCGGCGGCGCCGGCGTCGCCGAGGTCCCGGTCGGGACGCCGCTTCGCGAGATCGTCGCCCTGGCCGGCAAGTCCAGGAGCGACGGCCTGAAGGCGATCCTCGTCGGCGGCCCGGCGGGCGGGATCCTGCCGGAGGAGCTGGCCGACACCGCCTACGAGTTCGAGGCCCTCCGCGCGGTTGGCGCCCACGTCGGCTCCGGCTCGGTCGTCGCGGCCGACAAGCGAGCCTGCGTGGTCGACCTCGCCCGCCTCCTGACCCGGTTCTGTGCCGACGAGGCCTGTGGCAAGACGATCCCGTGCCGCATCGGCCTGCGCCGCGTCAGCGAGATCGGCGACCGGATCGCCACCGGCCTCCCGAAGCCGACGGACGGCCAGCTCCTGGCCGACCTCTCGGCCGACATCGTCGGCTCCGCGTTGTGCGACCACGAGCGCCTGGCGACCCTCCCGTTCGCGAGCGGGATGCGATACTTCCGGTCCGAGCTCGACGAGCACATCCTTCGCAGCTCGTGCCCGGCCGGCGTCTGCCGACCGATCGCGGTCGCCGCGGGCGGAGCCCACTGACGAGACGATGACCGACACGCTGCCGCGCCCGTACGTCGAGACGAACACGCTCCAGCCGCTCGACGATTCGCTCGCCGAGCGCCTGATCACGACCCAGTCGCCGCAGCGTCCCCAGTCGACGCCGCGGATCCGGATCGAGGTCGACGGCCGCGTCGTCGAGGGCTTCGAAGGCCAGACGATCCTCGAGGTCTGCCGCGACAACGGGATCGAGATCCCGACCCTCTGCTACGAGCCGAAGCTGCCCGGCTTCGGCGCCTGCCGGATGTGCGTCGTCGAGGTCGAGGGCGAGGAGCACCCGCCGATCTCGTGCTCGCGGTCGTGCGAGGACGGGATGAAGGTCCAGACGCAGACGGAGGAGGTCCGCCGCCTCCGCCGGACGAACCTGGAGCTGATCTTCAGCGACCACAACGCCTACTGCCTGCCGCCCTGTCAGAACAAGTGCCCCAGCCACATCGACATCCCGGGCTTCCTCAAGGCCAATGCCGAGGCGAACTTCCGCGAGTCGACCCGGATCTTCAAGCGGACGATCCCCTTCCCGAGCGTCCTCGGGCGGGTCTGCCCGGCACCGTGCGAGGAGCATTGCCGGCGTGACGAGGTCGACGAGGCGATCGCGATCCGCGACTCCCATCGGTACGCCGGCGACCAGGTCATCCGGGCGATGCTCGACGACGGCGAGGACCCGCCGGTCCCGTTCGAGGTCCAGCCCAAGAGCGGTCGCAAGGCGGCCGTCATCGGGTCCGGGCCGGCCGGCATGGCGGCGGCCTACTACCTCCTGATCTCCGGCCACGACGTGACCGTCTTCGAGCGCGACCCGGCGCCGGGCGGGATGCTCCGCTACGGGATCCCGCAGTACCGCCTGCCGAAGGTCGAGGTCCTCGAGGCCGAATACGAATCGGTGACGCGCCTCGGTGGCGAGGTCGTCTGCAACGCCGGGCTCGGTCGCGACTTCGGCCTCGACGACCTCCAGAACCAGGGCTACGACGCGGTCGTCGTCGCGATCGGCTGCTACGACACGAACAAGCTCGGGGTGCCCAACGAGGATGCCGACGAGGTTCTGGACGGTCTCGAGTACCTCCGCACGGCCACGCTCGGCCTGCCCTACCCGGGCCACGCCGGCAAGCGAGTCGTCGTGATCGGCGGTGGTTTCACCTCGATGGACTGCTCGCGCACGTCCATCCGCCAGGGCGCCGCCGAGGTCACCCTCGTCTACCGCCGCGACATGAAGGACATGCCGGCGTCGAACGAGGTCCACGAGGCGATCGAGGAAGGCGTGACGACGATCTTCCAGGCCGGTCCGTCGCGCGTGATCACCGACGCCAAGGGCAACGTCACCGGCGTCGAGTTCATCCGGATGAAGCTCGGCGAGCCCGATGCGTCCGGGCGGCGCCGGCCGGAGCCGGCCGCGGGCACGGAGTTCACGATCCCGTGCGACCGCGTCCTGCTCGCGATCGGCCAGGGGCCGGAGCTCGACTGGATCGGCCCCGGCTCGGACGGGCCACAGGCCACGAAGAACCGTCGCCTCAAGGCCGACGCGGTCACCTTCCAGACGGACCGGCCGGGCGTCTTCGGGACCGGCGACGTCCGGGTCGGCGCGGCCACTGTCGTCCAGGCCGTCGCCGAGGGGCGGCGGGCGGCCTACGCGGTCGACGCCTTCCTGAAGGGCCTCGACCTGACGGCGATCAAGACCCGCCAGCAGCTCGCCGAGCCGCAGCCGGAGTTCCTGTCGATCGTGCCGTTCACGAGCGAGCAGAAGGAGCCGCGCTACCGGCTGAAGGCGATGCCGGCGAGCGTCCGCAACGACAGCTACATCGAATACGAGATCCCGTACACACCCGAGGAGGTCATCGCCGAGTCGACCCGCTGCCTGCAGTGCACCTGCGAGGCGATCGGGTTCTGCGACCTGCGCCGCCTCGGGATCGAGTACGGGACGACCCTCCAGACCCTCGAGCCGCAGTATCACCAGGGCGCCGGCTACCGGAGCGTCACGGAGAACCGGTTCACCGGGGTCAACCACGACTACATCCGCGACGACTCCCACGCCTTCATCCTTCGCGAGCCGTCGCGCTGCATCGACTGCGGTCGCTGCGCCCAGGTCTGCGCCGAGGTGGTCGGGGCGGCCTGCTACGACTTCATGCGGATCGGCTTCGACACGCTCGTCACGACGCCCCTCGACATGAGCCTCAACGACACGCCGTGCGTGTCGTGCGGCCGGTGCGCCGAGACGTGCCCGACCGGGGCGCTCATGCCCAAGCCGCGGGTCCTCCAGAAGTACGACGTCGACGAGAGCCGCTGCATCCTGTGCGGGATCTGCGTCGACGCCTGCCCGTACGACGCCCTCCGCGACGGCGGCGACTTCGAGCTGTCGCACACGTCGCGGGTCGATCCCATGGTCGACCTGATCGCCCTTGCGGCCGTCGACCAGGAGACCGAGATGACGTACATCCGGCGCGAGCGCGACTGGGCCGAGCGGGCCGCGGCCGAGGGGCGACCGATCGAGCCGACCCGTCTGCTCCCGGTGCTGCCGGCGTCGGTCGCGGCGTATGTCGCCAAGAGCCTCGGCGACGGCAACGGACACGGCAACGGGCACGCGCCGGCACTGACCGCCGGTCGGGGCGCCGCGGGTCCGGATGGGGCGGGGGACCACGCCGGCCACGGGCACGGCTGACCGGCGGTGGCGATCCCGTCGACGATCCCGATCCTCGGGCTCCCCTGGGACGACGTCCTGTTCGTGATCCTCGCCGGGACGATGCTCCTGGCCGGGCTCCTCGTCGTCACGATGCGCGACATCATCCGCTGCGGCCTGGCGATGATGGTCTGCTTCGGGGCGCTGGCCGGGATCTACGTGATGGCCGGCGCGCCGCTCGTCGCCGGCGCCCAGGTCCTCGTCTACATCGGCGCGATCAGCGTCCTCGTCCTGTTCGCGATCATGCTGACCCAGACCAAGGTCGGTCCGACGCGGCTCGTCTTCCAGACCCAGGCGGTCCCGGCGGCGATCGCCGCCGTGATCCTGGTGGTCGTCCTCGTCCTCACGATCGGGGCGACCCAGTGGGGCGGCACGGGCGAGCGCGGCGAGACGATCACCGCCGACCTCGCCCGGGTCCTGTTCGCCGACTGGGTCCTCCCCTTCGAGATCGTCGGCGTGCTCCTCCTCGCGGCGGTGATCGGCGGCGTGTTCCTCGCCAAGCGCGACCGACCGGCCTCGACGGACGACGTCGAGTGATCCGGGTCATCGTCGGCGCGATCCTGGCGCCGATCTTCATCGTCGGGCTCGGCCTGATCGGGCTGGCGGCCGGTGGCTCGCGGTCGCTCGACGCCTACCTCGTGCTGTCCGGGATCCTCTTCGCCATCGGGATGTTCGGCTTCCTGGCCCGACGGAATGCGATCAGCATGCTCATGTCGATCGAGCTGATGCTCAACGCGGTCAATCTCGCGATCGTCGCATTCGGGTCGTTCATCCCGAAGCTCGGCGCCGGCGGCTCGGTCATCGCCCTCCTGGTCATGGCCGTTGCCGCGGCCGAGGCGACGGTCGGGCTCGCGATCGTCATCGCGATCTTCCGGAACCGGAAGACGCCGCTCGTCGACGAGTACGACGCGATGCGCCAGTGATGGGCGCTTGATGTTCGGCTTCCTCGTCCCGGTCATCATCGGGCTGCCGCTGTTCGGCTTCCTGTTCACCGCCCTTGTCGGACGGCGCCTCGGGAAGCAGGCGTACATCGTCCCGGTCGGCGCCGTCGGGATCGCCTGGCTGATCGGCATGTGGGTCGTGTTCAATGCGCTGACCGGCGCCGAGCCGTTCGGCGAGGGCGGCTTCGCGACCCGGCTCTACTCGTGGATCCCGGCCGGCGCCTTCCACGTCGACGTCGGCTTCCTCGTCGACAACCTGACCGCCTGCCTGCTGATCGTCGTCCTCACGATCGGCTTCCTGGTCCACGTCTACTCGATCGGCTACATGGACCACGACCCCGGCTACTGGCGGTTCTTCGCCTACCTGAACCTGTTCATGGTCTCGATGCTGCTGCTCGTCCTGGCGGACAGCTTCCTCGTCGTGTTCGTGGCCTGGGAGCTGGTCGGGCTCTCGAGCTACCTGCTGATCGGGTTCTGGAAGCACAAGCCGTCGGCCGCGCTCGCCGCGAAGAAGGCCTTCATCGTCAACCGCGTCGGCGACGTCGGGTTCGCCCTCGGGATCATGGCGATCTTCGTCGACACCGGGACCCTGAACATCCAGGAGTCGATGACCAGACTGACCGCCGAGGGCGCGGCGCTGCCGATCCCGGTCTGGGTCGTGGCGCTGCTCGTGTTCGCCGGGGCGATGGGCAAGAGCGCCCAGTTCCCGCTCCATGTCTGGCTGCCCGACGCGATGGAGGGCCCGACGCCCGTCTCGGCCCTGATCCATGCCGCGACGATGGTCAACGCCGGCGTCTACCTGGTCGCCCGGACGAACCCGATCTTCGCCGCGGGCGGTGATGCGATGGTCGTCGTGGCGGCGATCGGGATCTTCACCGCGATCCTCGCCGCATCGATCGCGATGACCCAGACCGACATCAAGCGGGTGCTCGCCTACTCGACCCTGAGCCAGCTCGGCTACATGTTCGCGTCGCTCGGGGTCGGCGCGTTCACTGCCGCGATCTTCCACCTGATGACCCACGGCTTCTTCAAGGGCCTCCTGTTCCTCGGCTCGGGCTCGGTCATCCACGCCGTCCACGAGGAGCAGGACATGCGGCGGATGGGCGGGCTGGCGTCGAAGATCCCGCACACCTACCGAACGATGCTGATCGGCTCGATCGCGATCGCCGGGATCCCGCCGCTGGCCGGCTTCTTCAGCAAGGACGAGATCCTCGGCGAGGCGTTCAAGAACGGCTTCCAATGGGTCTGGCTGATCGGGATCGTCGTCGCGGTGATGACCGCGTTCTACATGTTCCGGCTCATCGGCCTGACGTTCTGGGGCGAGAGCCGGGTCGACCCGGCCGTCGAGCCGCACATCCACGAGTCGCCGAGCGTGATGACGACGCCGCTCTGGCTGCTGGCGATCCCGTCGATCGTCCTCGGCCTCGTCCTGTCGTGGCCGGGTCCGCCACTCGGCACCGGAACGGGCCTGCTCGCCGGATGGCTCGCGCCCGTGTTCGAGCACGGACACGAGCTCCTCGGCCGCGCCGAGACCCCCTTCCAGCTCTTCGGGATCGATGGCGGGCTGCTCCTCGTCAGCATCGTCGTCGCCGTGCTCGGCATGGTGACCGCGTGGCGGCTGTTCGGCGCCAGCCTCGGCGGCCTGCGCTGGCGGCCCGATCCGGAGCGGGTCAGGTCGCTGACCGCCCGGGTCCCATTCCTGTACCGGGCCTCGCTCAACAAGTGGTGGTTCGACGACCTGAATCACCTGATCTTCATCGTCGTCGGCGGGCGCGTCGGCGCGTTCGCCTGGTGGTTCGACCGTCGCGTCGTCGACGACACGGTCAACGACATCGCGGCGACGACCGTCGACGCCGGCAAGAACCTCCGGCGGGTCCAGACGGGCCGGGTCCAGAACTACGCCCTCGGGATCGCCCTCGGCCTGATCGTCATGGCCGGGTCGTTCCTCGTCCTGGCGGCGAGGTAGGCGTGCTGCCCGGCATCCTGACGGTCACGACCTTCACCCCGCTCGTGGGTGCGCTGATCGTGGCCGCCGCGCCGACGCGCTATGCCCGCTCGCTTGCCCTCGCGGCGAGCCTTGCGACGTGGGTGATCTCGCTTCTCCTCGTGATCGGCTTCGATCCCCACGCGCCGGCCGCCCGGCCGTTCCAGCTCGTCGAGGCGATCAACTGGATCCCCGTCTTCGGCATCCAGTACAAGGTCGGCGTCGACGGGCTGTCGCTGGTCCTCGTCGTCCTCACGACGACCCTGACCTGGATCAGCATCCTCGCTTCGTTCTCCCCCATCAAGGAACGGATCAAGGAGTACATGGTCTCGTTCCTCGTGCTCGAGGTCGGGATGATCGGCGTCTTCGTCGCCCTCGACACGTTCCTCTTCTACATCTTCTGGGAGATCGTCCTCGTCCCGATGTACCTGATCATCGGGATCTGGGGCGGGGCCAACCGGATCTACGCCACGATCAAGTTCGTCCTGTACACCCTCGTCGGGTCGCTCCTGATGCTCGTCGCGATCCTGACGACCGCGTTCGCCTACCAGTCCGCGAACGCGGGCAGCTGGCAGGGCGCATTCGACTTCGAGAAGCTCCACGGGTTCGGCTTCGACCCGACCCTCCAGCTGTTCGCCTTCCTCGCGTTCTTCCTGGCGTTCGCGATCAAGGTCCCGATGTTCCCGTTCCACACCTGGCTGCCGGACGCGCACGTCCAGGCGCCGACCGCCGGCTCGGTCATCCTCGCGGCGATCCTCCTGAAGCTCGGCGCGTACGGCCTGATCCGGTTCGCGGTGCCGCTCTTCCCCGGCGCCGCCCACACGTTCGCCCCGGCGATCATCGTCCTGAGCCTGATCGCGATCATCTACGGCGCGATCGTGGCGCTGGTCCAGCCCGACCTGAAGAAGCTCGTCGCCTACAGCTCCGTGTCCCACATGGGGTTCGTGACGCTCGGGATCTTCGTGTTCAACGTCCAGGGCCTGGACGGGGCGATCCTCCAGATGGTCAACCACGGGCTCATCACCGGGGCGCTGTTCCTCCTCGTCGGGGTGATCTACGAACGGACTCATGACCGGACGATCGCCAGGATGGGCGGGCTCGCCGGCAGCCTGCCGGTGTGGGCGGTCGCGCTCGGCTTCTTCTGCTTCGCCTCGGGCGGGCTGCCGGGGCTGTCGGGGTTCGTCGGCGAGTTCCTCGTCCTGGTCGGCGCGTTCCAGTTCTCGCCGTGGGTCGCGGCCATCGCGACCGTCTGCATGATCCTCGCCGCGGCCTACCTGCTCTGGATGTACCAGCGGATCATCTTCGGCGAGCTCAGTGGATTCCTCCAGGGCCTCGGCCACCACCTGGTCGACATGACGCCGACAGAGGTGCTCACCCTCGCTCCGCTCGCTGCCCTGACCGTCGTGTTCGGGTTGTTCCCGGGCCTCGTCCTCGACCTCGTCGGTGGCTCGGTCGCGAACGTCCTCGGCGATGCCGCTCGTCAGGCGGCGATCGTCGTGCCGCCGGCCGCCGCCGCGCTCGCGATCGCCCTCCCGATCGTGTACGTCGTCGGCCGGCTCGCCTGGGTCGCCTGGATCGACCTGTCCGGGCGAGGCCCCGGATCCGCGGAGACGCCCGCCCCGACCGAGGCGGCGTCTTGAACGGGGCCGACGTCGTCGTCATCGCCCCGCTGATCGCGGCGATCGCCACCGCGATCGCAATCCTGATCGTCGACATCGTTGTCCCGGGCCGGACGAATGCGGTGATCGCGACCGCGCTGATCGGGCTCGGCGTGACGGCCGTCGTCACGCTCACCGTCGGGTCGATGCCGCCCACCACGGCCTACGGCGGCGCCTACAAGCTCGACGCGCTGACGACGTTCCTGGACCTGCTGTTCGTCGCGGTCATCGCGATGACGATCGTCTTCGCGCCCGACTACCTCGCGCCGCGGCGGCTGCCGGTCGCGGA
>VBFG01000196.1 GCA_005882635.1 Chloroflexota bacterium
AGCCAGGCCGTCGAGCCGCCCGCCGCCCCATCCCGGGCGAGTCGGGTGCGAAGCCGGCTCATCAGCAGGACTGCCGCCAGCGTCAGGGCGGCGAACGGCATCGTCGAGTCGGGCAGGGTCGAATGCAGGATCAGCGGCAGGGAGACCCCGGCCGTGACCCCCGTCCCGATCGCCAGGGTCCGGGCGCGTCCCGGCGGCAGCCGGCGCTCCTCGGCGACGTCCGCCGCGAGCCGCCAGGCAAGGACCGGGACGAGCGCGCCGATGACGATCGAGCTAACCTGGGCCGCCTCGAAGGACGGGCCGAAGACAGCCATCGGCAGCGCGGCGGCGAACGTTGGCAGGGGCAGCCAGACCTCGAACGCCGGGCGGGGAATGACCAGCGGTGCGGTCTGGTAGCTCCACAGGGCGTCGCTGACCAGGCCCCGCCCGCCGAGCAGGTTCCGGGCGACGTCGACGTAGTAGGCGGTGTCCTCGGGCCTGGGGAAGACGACGAGCGACGCGGCGTACCAGCGGACCACGATGGCGATGACGAAGACGACCCCGGCCGAGACGACCGCCTCGTGCCGACTCACCGCGTGGCCATTCCCCCGTGGGCCAGGGTCGGCCCGCCGGAGCACCGATCGTCGGAGTTGTCCAGGCAGATCGGGTACATCGCAAGCCGGGCGACGCCGCCGTCTCCGGCCGGCACGACGAAGACCGGCGATCCGATCCAGCCCGGGCGCGGCCCGCCGGCCAGGATCGGCGCCAGCGCGGAGACGATGTCGTCGCGCTCCAGGATCAGCCAGCGGGTGCGGTACGCCCGCGCAACCTGCTCGATCGTGCCGATGGGGTCGTCCGGTGTGACGATCCCGGGCCGGCCGGTGAAGTACTTGAACCCTGCGCTGTCGATGACCAGCAACCGGTCGTCGGGCGCGACGCCGAGGCTGTCCATCTCGGACGCAAGCGCGACCCGCGGCGTCCGGCTCTCGTTCCAGGCCTTCTCGAGGGCGAAGGCATACAGCGGTGCCGTGGCGACGACGAAGGCGACGACGCCGCCAACGAACAGCGGGACGGCGACCGATGGATTCCAGGCCGGTCGCCGTCGGGCGATCCACGCGACCATCGCGACGACGCCCTCGAGGGACAGGATGTAGGCGTGGGCCTCGAGCCCCACGGCCGAGTGGATGAAGGCGCCGCCCGGGACGTGGAGGGGATACAGGAACGTCGCCCCGGCGAAGACGAGGATCGCGTACAGGAACCACGGACCGAACTCGATCGACCGGCGACGGACCCATGCCCCGACGAGCAGGAAAGGGACGAGCACGACCGAGCAGACGATCACCGCGAAGTTGCCGATCGCCGACAGGAGGCCGCCGAGACGCGACGCGATGATCGGCCCGGGCCCCTGCGCCAGGAACTTCGACAGCGACGGGTCGGCGGTGATGCTGTTCCACTCCTGGATCGACCGGATCCAGAGTGCACTGCCGCCGGAGGTCGTCGGGGAGATCGAGCCGAACGTGACCAGCTGGCGGGCGAACCACGGCCCCATCACGACGAGATACAGGGCGAAGCAGCCGACGGCCGCGCGCCACGGGAGCTGCGGCGCGAGGCGACCCCCGGAGAGCCAGGCGCGACCGCGATCCCAGGCGAACACCAGCCCGACGGCGAGGCCGAGGATGAAGCCGTCGTTCCGGGCGAGCGACGCGAGGCCGACGAGGAAGCCCGCCGCGATGTAGGCCCTCGGGCGGCCCTTGAGACCAAGGACGGTGAGCCAGATGGTCGCCGCGACGAGCGGCTGGAGGATCGCGAAGTTCTCGGGCTGGGTCATGAAGACCGCGCCGGCGGCGGGGATCGCCGCGAGGATCCCGGCTCCGATGCCGACGGATCGTCGGGCCCCCGCGTCGCGGGCGATGAACCACGTCAGCGGCGCCGTGATCGAGCCGATCAGGAGCGTCGGGATCGCGGACGCGATCGTCGTCGGGTCGAGCAGGACGATGAACGGCGCCTGGAGGAACGACGCCAGCGGCAGCCAGTGGGCGTTGCCGGGGATCGGCAGGGTCGGATTCGGCGGGATCTTGTTGCCGACCTCGGCGAAGATCCAGACGAAATCGAGGCTCAGGCCGTGGCCGCCGGCGAGGGCCCGGGCGACGTCGACGTAGTAGTACGAATCGGGGTAAGCAGGGTCGGGATAGAGGGCGAAGAGCCCGACCCGCACAACGAGCGCGAGCAGATAAAGAAGGATCGGGATCCGCACGGCCGGTGCAGCGTAGCACCGGGTCTCGGGCCTCCCGACTGGTACGAATCGGCTACGCCGGCGGCGTCGTTGGGTCCCCTCGACAGCCGATCCGCGAGGCTAGGATGGCCCGGTGACCAGCGACAACCCGCCGCGTCCGGTGGCCTGGTGGGCGACGCCGCGGGTCCGCCTCGTCCTCCGGCTCGCGATGCTCGTCGGGCTGGCGCTGGGCGTCGAGACGGTGGTCCTCCACGTCCTGACGGATCCCCTCGCCGACGTCCACGCCTACTACGACGCCGGGGCTCGACTCAATGCCGGCCAGCCGTTGTACGACCAGCCGGCGGGCGTCGACGAGGCCGCGTTCTACCGCTACCCGCCGCTGCTGGCGATCCTGTTCCGACCCCTCGCGCTGTTGCCGTTCGGCATCGCGGCGGCGATCTGGATGGCGGCGATCGGGGCCATGCTCGTTGCGACCCTCTACCGGATCGACCTCCGCCGACCAGTGACGCTGTTCGTCGTCTGCGCGCTGGCCCTACCGACCGGTTGGGCGCTCGTCATCGGCCAGGCCCAGGTCGCCGTGACCTTCCTCCTCGCGATCGCGACGCCGTGGTCGGTC
>VBFG01000193.1 GCA_005882635.1 Chloroflexota bacterium
CGATTCGGAGCGAGGATGTCCGGTCTAGACATTCACTACGATCTCGGCGAGGGACACCCGCTGATCGGACGCCGCATGCCCGATCTGGACCTCGTCACCACCAGCGGCCCGCTTCGGGTTTACACCCTGCTGCACGATGCCCGGCCGGTGCTGCTCAACCTCGGTGAGCCCGGCGGTGTCGCGATCGGCCCCTGGGCCGATCGCGTTCAGCTGATCGACGCCAAACATGTCGGTACGTGGGAGCTTCCGGCAATCGGGCCGGTCACTGCTCCCACCGCCGTGTTGATTCGGCCCGACGGATATGTGGCGTGGGTGGGAGACCCGACTCAGCCGGGGCTCGCTGACGCGCTAACTACTTGGTTCGGACCGCCTACTGCCGCGTAGCGCACCGGCTTCCAAGCTCATCCCGCGGCAGGTCGGCTCGGCTACCTGACGCTCGCCCCGCGAGAACACCGTCATGCGGAGGACCCGAGCCGCGGTAGCCGAGGACCGCATCGATGACGGCGTCAGCCGAGACGAACTCGCGGGCGAGCTCGTCGTCGGGCACGTCATAGATCGCGACGCAGCAGTCGACCGACATCTGAAGGAGCGTCGCGAGTTGATGTCGACCCGCCTCGCTCGAGCGATTCACCGGGCGCGCCAAGATCACCCGAACCGATGCGCCGCGATTGACGAGATGACGGGCGGCGGCCAGCCCGCCACCACCATTGTTGCCCGGCCCGACGGCGACGATCACGCGTCGGCTGCGGAGATCGCCGCCGACCTCTGCGCGGACGAGCTCGGCAAGGTGCGACCCGGCTTGCTCGATCATCTGGAGGAGGTCGATCCCGAACTCGTCGATGGCGAGGCCATCGACCTCCGCCATCTCGGCCGCAGACACGGTCGGGATTGACGATGCGCGGCTGACCGGGAAGGCACTCGTGGTGTCGATCATCGCACTTGCTCCGCGATCAGCGCCGCCAGGTTCTGTGCGTCCGGATAGAGCGCGGAGGGCCGTCCCATCCGTGCAACGGTATCGGTGGAAGTTGCTCGGACGCTGTGACGACCGACACTGTCCCACTTGAAGGAGGCACGCCGTGAACCCCGTACGACCACGACCGATCCCGCGATTTCTACCAATCACTGCTTGGCGGAACTGTCGTCCAGAGCGTGCGTGTCGCGATATCCATAAGGTGTGCGACGACTGAGGCAGCGACATGGCCCGAACGATTGTCTTTGACGTCAACGAGACGCTCCTCGATCTGACCGCCCTCGATCCGCTCTTCGAGCGTGCGTTCGGACGATCCGGCGTCCGCCGGGAATGGTTCGCACAACTCCTCCAGTCGGCATTCGTCTCGATCATCACCGACAGCTACGCAGACTTCGGCACGATCGGGCGAGCGGCGCTGCACATGGTGGCGCAGCGCAATGGCATAGAGCTCGAAGCGGCGGATCGAGATGCGATCCTCGGGACGATGCGCGAGCTTCCCCCGCACCCGGAGGTGCCCGCCGCCCTCGAGCGGCTCCGTGACGCCGGCCTCCGTCTGGCTGCTCTGACGAATTCGACCGACGACGTGGCGACGGCGCAGCTCACCAACGCCGGCCTGACGCCGCTCTTCGAGCGGATCCTGTCGGCCGATTCCGCCCACCGGCTCAAGCCGGCCCAGGAGGCCTACGAGACTGCAGCGGCGCAACTCGGCGGGGACGTCGGCGACATCCGTCTCGTTGCCGCGCATGCCTGGGACATCGCGGGAGCTCTTCGGGCCGGCGCGGCAGCTGCCTTCGTCGCGCGCCCCGGCATGGTCCTCGACCCTCTGGCGCCCGCGCCCGACATCGTCGGCTCGAACCTTGAGGAGGTGGCGACACGGATCATCGAGGTCGAGCTCCCTTGACTCCCCGGTTGGACGCCGTCATCGAACCGTCGTCAGGCTGTCATCCTCGACGCGCATCGTCGACCCGAACGCTGAGCACGCCCTCCCGCGTGACTCAGACGAGACAGGAGGACGACGAGATGCGACGACTCCTCGCAAGCGGGACGCTCGCCATGGTGCTGCTGATATCGATCGCGGGTGGCGCTTTGGCTGGCCAGCCGGTCAAGACGACGATCTGGCTCGACGGCGTCCAGGTCCGAACGATCCTCCCGCCAGCAGTCTCGCCGCAGGACGGCACCGACCCGTTCTACATGGTGCCGGGCACCGGTGGCGTCGCAGCGGTGGGTCCGGGAAGCGCCGGGTACCACGGCGGCCACTGGCAGGTCTACCTGGTGTCGTGGAACGTCGCCCCGTACCAGCTGACGTCGGTCGGCGCGATCTCGACCGCGGAGGCGGCGGGCGATATCAACATCACCCGGGCCGCTGATCTCGATTTCCTCTGCCCGATCCAGCGGTGATCCTCACCGAACGAGCACGGCCACGGAACCGAACAGTCGTGAACGGGCCTACGTCGCGCCGCTTGCGGGGAGCCACTGCCGTCGCCACGCTGACGGCCCGGTCCACCCAACTCCGGAGAGCGTCGTCGGTCGCAACCCCGGCCGGCGCGACGTAGACCATGCCCTGCATCGGCTTGCCGGTGAAGTCCATCGGCCGGGCGTGCGGCTGGGCGATCGCCTCGTCGTGGCCCTCGGGCCCGACCCGAACCATGAGGTCGTCGTGGACGACACCGCAGGCCATCCGGCCCGCGACCATGAACGTGATGCCGCCGAACATCCTCTTCTCGACCACGTCGTCGCGGCCGCGCAGCGCCGTCCTTATCCGCTCGGCGAGGACTTCGTCGTATGCCATGGGGTCCTCCGGATCGGTCGGAGACCGGCTCAAGAATCAGGCCTTTTCGAGCTCCCTCCGGAGGGCCTCGAGGTGCTCCTTGTTGAGGCGCCTGCCCATGAAGGCGATCAGTGGCTCCATGAGCCTGCCGATGCCGCGGACCTGAGGATGCGGGTTCAGCGTGACCCGACTCCCCTCGGGCGCCGGCTCGACGAGGTACCGGCCGTCCGGGCGGATCATGCCCGTCCACGTCCCCTCGAACGCGATCTCGCGCGGCGCGTCGACGCGGGTGAGTCGCACCGTCGAGTCGAAGGTCATGCCCATCGCCTTCGAGACATAGCGATAGACCGCGCCGACCTCACCCCGCGGTCCGTCAGCCAGGCTGGTGCCCTTCATGTCGCTCTGCCATCGTGGCCAGTTCTCGAGGTCGGCAAGAAACGCGAACACATCTTGAGGTGCGGCGCGGGCGCCGGCCTGGCCCCCTCGATCGGCATGCGAGGCGCGGGCGCCGACCGACTCGAACTGAACATCATTGCCGCCTGGATCGATGCCGCGTCGACGATGTTAGGCGTCGATGCCCGGAAGACATGCGAATGAAATCTCCCTGGTTGCTCGGCAGGTCCGTCCGGTGCGACGACTACGACATTCTCGAGTTCGTGCGCCGATGACGACCGGCTTGCTCGGACGTCCGTACGGCGTCGAGAACGTCGGGCAGGGAGGCATCCATGACGTACGCCGGCGAAG
The DNA here is from genome assembly GCA_005882635.1 of Chloroflexota bacterium. Lineage (GTDB taxonomy): Bacteria > Chloroflexota > Limnocylindria > Limnocylindrales > CSP1-4 > CF-46. The sequence goes on from VBFG01000193.1 coordinate 3,483, forward strand.
AAATTCAGCTCGGTTGGACTGTCTGCGCGAGCGATGGCAAGGAGCTTGGGACGGTCGTTTCGGTCGACCCGAAGGTGATCGTCGTCAAGGAAAGCGGGATCCTCGGCGGCAAGATCGACGTTCCTCGAACCGCCATCGGCGAGGTCGAAACAGGCCGCGTCGAGCTGTCGATGACCAAGCAGGAGCTCGAATCTTTGTCGTGACCCTCCAGCGGGCATCGCGAGCCGGAAAGCGCCAACAGTCGAAGCAAATCCTGCTCGAACACTGACTGCCGGAGCTTCGAGCCGAACGTGACGAACGCGTCACTCGACCGCCTCCTCGCGACCCTCGTCCTCGCGATGGCCGCGACCGGCCTGCTCACCCTATGGGCTGGGTCGCCCGACGCCGGCTGGTTGTTCACGGTCCACGATCTCCTCGCCGGCGCCCTCGCGGTGGCGATCGGAATAAAGCTGAGACGGAGCCTACCCAAGGCGATCGGTGGTCGCCGCTGGGGCCGGCTGGCATTCGCGCTGGCGGTGAGCTTCATGGCGGTGGTGGCGCTGACCGGCGGGATCCTGTGGGTGGGCTCGGGCGAGCTGCTGACGGTGGGCCGCTCAACTGTCCTCACGCTCCATGCCTGGGCCGGGCTCGTGCTCGTGCCTCTTGTGATCCTCCACCTCCTGCCCCGCCGCTGGCGACTCCTACGGCCGAGCGTGGGGGGTGTGCGCAAGCTCCCGGATCGGCTCCTCTCGCGGCGTTCGCTGCTCGCTGGTGGGGCGCTCGGGCTGGCATCGATCGCGCTGTGGGGCGGAGCCTCTTTCGTCGATCGTTTGCGGGGCGGGGCGCGGCGGTTTACTGGCTCGCGCTGGCTGCCCGCCGGGGCCGTACCGCCAGCGACCACATTCTTCGGTGAGCCGACGCCCTCAGTCGACTTGGCAGTCTGGCGCGTGCTCATCCGCGGCCGGGTGGCTGGGGCGCGCTCCTTTTCGCTGGCCGAGCTCCGGGCGCTCGGGGAAACCGACCACGTCGCCGTCTTGGACTGCACTTCCGGCTGGGCGATCGAGACGCCTTGGCGGGGCGTGCCTCTGTCGGCAGTCCTTTCCGCGGCCGGGGTTGCCGATGACGCCGCCCTGGTTGAGGTCCACTCGGTCACTGGCTGGGGCGCCTCGCTGTCGATGGAGGAGGCGCACAAGTGTGTGCTCGCGACCGGTGTCGCCGGCGGCGATCTGCCGCTCGCGAACGGCGCCCCGTGCCGGCTTGTCGTCCCCGACCGGCGCGGCCTCGACTGGGTGAAGTGGGTCGCCGACGTCGTCGTCACCTGAGACGTGCGCCTGAGACATGCGCCGTTGACGTTGAGGGCCACCGCCATCCGGATCGTTCGTCGCGGAGGTCGTCCCACAGGGCGTCTCAGCGCCAGTCCGGGAAACTCGCCTCCCCGCCTCCCCCGACCGGCAGCGACGTGACGCCAGAACCATCCGCCCGCATGACGAAGAGCCCTCCGGCGGCGAAGACGATGTACCGGCCGTCCGGAGACCACGTCGGCGTTTCCGCGTTCGCCCGCGTCAGGCGCTTCACGCCCGACCCGTCG
>VBFG01000194.1 GCA_005882635.1 Chloroflexota bacterium
CGATCGAGGATCGTCGACGGGTCGATCGTCGGGTCGTAGGTGACCCGATCCATCATCACCTTGCCCAGGATCGCCCGGACACCGTGCGCCTCGGCGGCCCGGAACGTCGCGTCCATCGCCGCCTCGTAGACGACGCCATAGCCCAGGACCGTGGTCGTGCCGGCCGCGGCGAGGGCCCGGAAGATCGACGGGGCGAGCCGTTCCGCGACGGCCGGATCGGCCCACGAGCGTTCCGTCGGGAACGTCAGTCGTTCGAGCCAATCGAGCAAGGGCAACGCGTAGCCGAGGCCGGCGTTCGGGACCTGCGGGAGGTGGGCGTGCAGGTCGACCATGCCCGGGAGGACGACCCACGGCCGGAGGTCCGCGACCGCGGCCAGCCGATCGGTGCCGGCGTCGGCCGCCCCGAGGACCGAGCTGATGCGCCCCGTGGCGTCGACCTCGACGATCCCGTCGGCGACGTCCCGTGTCCGCCCGCCGGGGAGTGGCGTGATGATCCTCGCGCGGATCGCGAAGGGCGGGCCTGACGCGAGGTCGGCGGTCGCGCTCACCGCCGGATCATAGGCGTCGCAAGAGCGAGCCTACGACCCGGTCGGCGCCGTGAATGACGTGTCGACGAGATCCGCGAGCGTGACCGGCTTCGCCACGAGGCCCATCGAATCCATGGCCGCGATCGTCTTGGTCCAGCCGGGCGACTCGATGCTGCCGGTGATCGGGCCGCCTGCGGTCGCTCCCGCCGGCCGCCACGCGGCGATCGTCGCGGTGAGGATTGCGAGCTGCGTCGACGGATCCTTGGCGAGGTCGGGAACGGCCTTCGTGGCGGCCGCCACCCCGACCGACGGGTCGGCGGCGATCTCGTTCATCGCCTTGAGCGTGGCCCGGATGAAGCCGGCGACGGCCGCCCGCTTCGACTGGAGGGTCGTCCCGCCGACGATGACCCCGGGCCCGGGCAGGGGCACCGACGCCTCCACGGTCAGGACGTTGACGTCGATCCCCGATTGCCTGAGCTGGACCGGCTCGTTGTTGACAAAGCCCGTGGCGGCGTCGACCGCCCCCTGGGCCAGCGCCGTCGCCTGTCCGAAGTCCGGGTACTCGACGACCGTGACGTCCGACGTCTTGAGGTTCGCGGACGCGAGCAGCGCCTGGAGCATGACCCACGACGACCCGTACTTGCCCGGGATCCCGATCTTCTTGCCGCGGAGACCGGCCGCGCTGTCCGCCCCGCCGTCCTTGCGGGTGAGGACGACCGACGGGAACTGGCCGTAGATCGTCGCGACGTACTTGATCGGGATCCCCTGGCTCACCGCCGGGATCACGCTTGTCCCGTCGGCGAGGCCGAGGTCGACCTGGCCCTGCCCGACCTTCGGGATGAGGTTCTGGTCGATCTCGTTCTGGAAGGTCACGCTCAGCCCCTCGGCGGCGTAGTAGCCCGCCTGGTCGGCCCGGTAGAAGGCGGCGAACTGGACGCTCGGGATGTAGCCGAGACCGACGGTCAGCTTGGTCGCGGCCGATGGCGACGGGCTCGACCCGCTCGAGCAGGCGACGACGAGGCCGACGACGGCGACGAGCAGCGCGAGGGTGCGGGCGACGAATCGGGCGCGGAGACCGGGCACGGGTTCCTCCAGGTTGCGCGACGGGTTGGGCTACCGAAGGCCGACGAACCGGCGCTCGGCGATGACGACGAGGGCGTAGCAGGCGATCCCCAGCAGGGCGATCGTCACGAGGGTGGCGAACAGGAGCGGGATGTCGAACAGGCTGCCCCGGGCGAGGTTGACGAGGACGCCGAGGCCCTTGTCGGCGCCCGCCCACTCTCCGACGATCGCGCCGACGACGGCCAGCGTGATCCCGACGCGGAGCCCGCCGAGGATCGACGGCAGCGCGCCCGGGACCTCGATGTCGACGAGGACTCGGCGCCGCGTCGCCCGCAGCGACCGGGCGAGCTCGAGCAAGCCGCGGTCGACCGAGCGGATCCCGACCATCGTCGCGACCGCGACCGGGAAGAACACGATCAGGCCGCAGATCACGACCTTGGCGAGGAGCCCCGGCCCGAACCAGACCGCCAGGAGCGGGGCGAGGGCGAGGATCGGAACGGCCTGGGCGGCGACGAGGTATGGCGACAGGACCCGCTCGAACACCGACGACCGAGCGAGGCCGTAGCCGGCGACGACCCCCGCGACCGCCCCGACGGCGAACCCGAGCGCCACCTCCACGATCGTCGTCCAGGCGTGGGGCGCCATCGTCCCGTCGGTCCAGGCGGTGACGAACCGTGCCGCGACCTGCTCGGGCGCCGGCAGGATGAAGACCGGCAGCCGGCCGAGGACGACGACGAGCTTCCAGGCGACCACGAAGACGATGAACGCGGCGACGGGCCAGGCGTCAGCCGCGGGGCGTCGCAGGGCCGGTCCCCTCGTCAGGGCCGTCATGCGGCTCGCTCCGGGACCTCGAGGTGGCGCCGGATCGCGGCGGCCGCCTCGGAGACGATCGCCCCGTCGAGCGTGGCGAGCGAGCGCGGCCGTGGCATGTCGATCCGGACCTCCGCCGCGACGCGTCCCGGCCGCGGCGTCAGCACCACCACCCGGTCGGCCAGCAGGATCGCCTCGGGGATGCTGTGGGTGACGACGACGGCCGTCGACCCGGTCCTCGCCTGGAGTCCCAGCAGCTCGAGGTCGAACCGCTCGCGGGTCAGGGCATCGAGCGCGCTGAATGGCTCGTCGAGGAGGAGCAGCTCGGGCGCGAGCGCGAGCGATCGCGCGATCGCCGCTCGTTGCCGCATCCCGCCCGACAGCTGGACCGGCCGGAGATCGGTGGCGCCGACGAGGTCGACGAGCTCGAGAAGCTCGTCAACGCGAGCCGCGGCTCGGTCCTGGCG
>VBFG01000042.1 GCA_005882635.1 Chloroflexota bacterium
CTCGTGGACGCGCGTCGGCAGGATGAAGAAGGCGATCGCGAGGATCGTGACACCGACGAGCAGCGCCTGCGGCGTCGGCCGTCGGGCCAGGGCGATGCAGACGAGGACGAACGCGGCCGCGAGCAGCAGCGCGCCGACGACCACCGCCGGGATCCCCGCGAACGTGACCGCTTCGGGGCATGTCGGATTCGGGGGGACGGCGTGGAGGATGACGGTATCGCAGGCCCAGCCGCCATTCGCCGCGACGCCCGTTCCGTCGACGGAGGCGAGCGCCCAGGGGTTGTAGGCGTTGACGCTCGCGTACGGGTAGCCCCCGGCGGTCTTGAAGACCTGCTCGACAAGCCCGGAGGTGAGCAGCGAGCCGGGAGCCCTCGGCGGGCCGATGACCGACAGCCCGAACGGGAAGCAGAGGACGACGGCCGTCAGGAACCCGGCCAGGCCGGTCGTGACGATGCGGATCGGGTGGTCGGTCCGGCGCTCCCAGTCAATCAGCCGGGAGACGATCGCGGCGTGATTCCGGGAGACGCCGGGGGCGGCATGGTCCGAGCGCACCGGCCACAGGGCGCGGCGGATCGTGACGACGGCGACGACCGGGATCAGGATCGCCAGCTGAGGCTTCACGAGCGCCGCGATCACCGTGAAGATCGCGGATCGCTCCGGCTGGCCGCGCCACAGCGCTCGGAGCCCGAGCAGGAGGAAGACGACCCCGAACGAGTCGACCTGGCCCCACACCACGGAGTCGAACCAGCTCACCGGATTCGCGACGACGAGCGCCGCGCCGACGAGCGCGGCGCGGCGGCCGGCCCCGATCTCACGCGCCATCGACCAGACCAGCCAGCCGAGCGCGACGTCGGCGAGGATCGGCGGGATCTTGATCAGGTCGCCGACACCGCCGACTGCCGTGAACGCCTGGTGGACCGTTCCCACGAGCCACAGCACGTAGAGGTAGCCGGGGGTGTAGTCGTGGAAGAACGGCCGCGTGTAGAACCCGAACAGCCCGTTCTTGGCGAGGTCGCCGGCCCAGAACTGGAAGGAGATGAGGTCGACCCTGAAGCCCGAACCCGGGTTCAGAAGTGCGATGATGAGCCGGAAGACGAGGCCGAGCGCGAGGATCGCGACGATCGCGCCGATGCCATCCCGCGTCCCGGTCGTCCGCGTCGGCGCGTCCGCGCCCCGGCTCGGTCCGCCCGACGCGCGGCCGGACGTCACGGGATGGTTCTCCCCGAACGAGCGTTGAGGTGGATGGCAGGGTAGCACAGGGTCGGTCGCCGCTCGCCAGCCCGGTCCCCTCCCCATCGTCGACCCTCGTCAAGGTCGCCGTGGGGGCCTGCCTGGTCGCGATCGCCCTGTTCGTCTACACGCTCAGCCATCCCTACCGCTATTACAACCACTTCGAATGGCAGGCCGCCGCGTTCCTCGAAGGACAGGCGGCGATCCGCTATCCGGTCCAGCCGACCACGACGTCGCCGGGCAACGCGTTCTTCCAGGACGTCCTGCCGGTTCCCACGACCGACGGCGTGCCCCGAGGGCTGGTTCCGTTCCCGCCCCTGCCGGCCGTCGTCCTGATGCCGTTCGTCGCGCTGTGGGGCCTGAACGCGGACGGCCAGCTGATCTTCGCGGTCCTCGGCGCGCTCGACGTCGGCCTCGCCTGGTGGATGCTCGGCAGGCTGCCGATCCGGACGTGGGTCCGGTTCGCCGCGACGGTCTTCTTCGGGTTCGGGACGGTATTCTGGTACGCCGCCCAGCTCGGGACGACCTGGTACCAGGCCCACGTCCTCGCCGTCGGATTGGCTCTCGCCGCCGTCGGCGTGGCATTGTCGGGCGATCGAGCGTCGGCGTTCGACGAGGACGAGATCGAGGCGGGCGGGGTCGCGGTCGGGCGATCGCCGGCGCCTTCGCCACCCCCCGTGCCCGCGCCCTCGCCCTCGCCCGCGCCCTCGCGGACGATCGCGTGGGTCGTCCCGGACGGCCGTCAGTTCGCGGCCGGGCTGCTGTTCGGTCTCGCCTGCACGTCGCGCCTGACGATGGCCTTTGCGGCGCCGTTCTTCGTGTTCGTCGGCTCCGGCGGGTCGTGGCAACGCCGCGGCTGGTCGGCCGCGCTCGGGGCCGGGATCCCCCTGGCAGCCCTCGCCGTCTACAACCTCGTGACCACCGGTCACATCCTCCACCCCGGCTACCAGCACCTGTACGAGCTCGAGGCCGGGTTCTACAAGCCGCTGAACTACCACATCGACTGGTGGATCGAGGATGTCCGCTACCTGCCCCAGAATTTCGGGATCATGTTCCTGAACACGCCGGTCTGGCTGCCGAACGAGGTCCCGTCCGCGCTCGGCCTCGGCGGCCCGCTGTGCACATCACCCGACTCTGTCCGAGGCTGGTTCAACCCCGACTGCCCACTGCTCCTCCCGCGCGACACGGGCATGAGCGTCCTCCTGACCAGCCCGGCGTACCTCCTGATCCTGCCGGCCCTGCGCTGGGGCTACGGCCACAGCCGCCTCGTCACGGGCGCCGCGATCGCCGTACTGCTCGTGACCGTCGTGAACCTCGCCCACTTCAGCCAGGGCTGGGTCCAGTTCGGCTACCGCTTCAGCAACGACTTCGTGCCATGGGCGCTGCTCCTCGTGGCAATCGGCCTGGACCGGGTCGCGAGCCGGGCGACCGCACCGACCGCCTGGCCGATCACCACCCGCCTGGTGCTGGTCCTCGCCGTCGGGCTCGTCGCCCTCTCCGTCCTGGTCAACTTCTGGGGCGTCGTGTGGGGCGACTCACTCGGGTGGTGAGCGGATCGATCGCGCGGCGCCGACCGAACCTGGCGTGGGTCGGCGCCGTCGGGGTCGGCCTCGTCGCGCTCGCCCTGTGCCTGTGGCGGCTGATGCCCGGCGTTGGCTTCTGGGACACGGCCGAGTTCCAGACCGTCCTGCCGGTGATGGGCACGGCCCATCCGACCGGCTACCCGAGCTACGTCCTGATCGGCTGGCTCGCGTCGGTCCTGCTCCAGCCGTTCGGCGAGCCGGCGCTCCGGATCAACATCCTGTCGGCGATCCTCGTCGCCGTCGGGGCCGGCGTGACCGCGGATCTGGCCCGCCGGGTCAGCGGCTCGCTGGTCCTCGGGATCGCCGCCGGGATCGGCACCGCCCTCACCCCGATCGTCTGGGCGATCGGGACGCACGCGGATCCCCACGCGCTCCATTTCGCGTTCGTCGCGATCATCCTGTGGCTCCTGGTCCGCTGGGAGGAGGCCCGCCGAGGGAGTCCCGTCGATCCCGACGTCCTTCCCGCAGCCGATCCTCGTCACGCCGACCGGCTCCTCCTCGCCACGGCGGCGGTCGTCGGCCTGTCGCTCGGGAACCACTCGCTGACGTTGCTGCTCGGACCCCCGATCCTGCTCTTCGTCCTCGCGGTCGAACCCGGGATCCTGCAGCGACGGCGCTTCATCGCCGCCTGCATCGCGGCGTTCGCGATCCCGACGGTCCTCGTCCGGTTCGAGATGATCCTCCGGGCGGGCTGGTTCCGGGCGCCGTTCGTCTACGCCAACCCGAGCACCTGGGACGGCTTCTGGTACGTCACGAGCGGCCAGCAGTTCCACGACTGGTTCACCAACCCGCTGACGGGCTGGCCGAAGCGGATCGCCGACCTGATCTCGATGGCTACGGGCCAGCTGGGACCGCTCGCGCCGCTCGTCCTGGTCGCCTTCGCCGTGACCGCGGTCCGCCGGCCGCGCTACGCCTTGCTGAGCGGAACCTTGCTCGCGCTCACCTGCTTCTTCAACTCGGTCTACCCGGACGGCGCGATCGACCGCTACTACATCGGGCCCGCGCTCATCGCCTGGACCTGGCTCGCGCTCTTCGGGGCGACGGCGGTCGACCTGGTCGGCGGTCGCGAGCTCCTGCCCACGAGGGGCGACTGGCCGGGCGACCCGGCGGGCCAGGCGCGGCGGTGGCTCGGCCTGACCGTCGCGGCCGCGCTCCTGCTCGCGCCGAGCATGGCCGCCTTCTCGACGCGCGCCCAGATCGTCGACCAGAGCGGCGATCAGGTGGCCCAGCGCTGGACCGATGAGGTTCTCACGGCCGTCGAACCGAACGCGGTCATCGTCTCGTGGTGGAGCTACTCGACCCCACTCTGGTATGCCACGATCGTCGACGGCCGCCGGCCGGACGTCACGATCGTCGACGATCGGAACCGCCTCGACCAGAACCTCGGAGACCTCAACCAGGTGATCGCCCGCTTCTTCCCGACGCGCCCCGTGTACCTGATCCGGAACGGGACGAGTGAGCTGTCGGCCGTCGAGCAGGACTACCGGATCGCGCCGATCGGCGCGCCGCTCGCCACGAACGTGCTGCGCGTCCTGCCGCTCACGAGCGGGGCGAGCCCGTGATGGCGCAGCTCCCGGCGCTGTCGTACTTCTTCCCGGCCCACAACGAGGAGGCCAACCTGGAGGGCCTCGTCAGGGAAGCGTTGACGACGCTGCCGACGCTCGCCGAGGCGTTCGAGATCATCGTCGTCGACGACGGGTCGCGTGATGCGACCGGGCGGCTGGCCGACGAGCTGGCGGCCGCCAATCCGGGGGTTGTCCGCGCCGTCCACCACGAGATCAACCAGGGCTACGGCGCCGCGCTCCGATCCGGCTTCCGGGCCGCTCGCCACGATCACGTCGCCTACACCGATGGCGACCGCCAGTTCCGGGTGGCCGATCTCGAGCGGTTGATCGAGCGGCTGGCCGCCGAGGACCGGCCCGACGCAGTCGTCGGCTACCGGATCCGGCGGGCGGACCCGCTCGTGCGGACCGTCTACGCCCGTCTGTACCGATTGGCGAACCGGATCTTCTTCGGGCTCCGGATCCGCGACGTGGACTGCGCCTGCAAGCTGTTCCGGCGGGCCGCCCTGGACGGGATCGCGGTCGAGTCGGGCGGTGCGTTCTTCTCCGCGGAGCTCCTGATCAAGCTCGAGGCAGCGGGTCGGGCCGTCGTCGAGGTCGGCGTCCCCCACTACCCGCGAACCGCCGGGTCGCCGACGGGAGCAAAGCCGTCCGTGGTGCTCCGTGCGGTCCGCGACTTCTGGCGGCTCCGACTCCGGATGTGGGCCAACCGCGCAGTCGCGCTCCGGCGCGGCGAGCGGATCCTCGCCTAGGGTTCAGCCGGCCGGCTTCACCGCTCGCCGTTGCCTCGCGAATATCACCACCATCGATGCAGCCACGGTTTCGATGGGGACAAGCCCCGCTCGGAGCTCATCGATGCCCGAAGGCGTGCGTGGTCACGTTCAGGAGCGCGCCTCGGCGTTCGCGACTCACCCGTTATGGCATTTCCAAGCCCCAGGATAACGATGGCGGTGATATCGACAGGCGGAAGCCATCGCTCGCGGCGCGGGTCCGGCCACGAGCCGGGCGCGCCGGGCCGAGCTCAGGCGTCCGACCCGCGGGTCCGTCCCTCCCCGGTCTCGGGGTCCACGTCGAGAGAGTTCACGAAGTCGCGGAAGATGTCGAGGCGCGGGTCGACCACCCGCTCGCCCGTCGACTCGAGCGGCGTCCCCTCCGAGCTCGTCTCGCCCTCCTCGTCGCCGGCGCCGTCGCCGCCCAGCGCGGCCTGCTCGAGGACGGCCTCGCTGGCGAAGATCCGGCCGCCGGTGCGGACCGCGAGCGCGAGGGCATCGGACGGCCGCGAGTCGATCTCGAACGTCGCGCCGTCGCGCTCGAGGTGGAGCCTGGCGTGGTAGGTCTCCTCGGCGAGGGTCGAGATGACGACCCGGTCGACCCGCACGCCGAGGCTGTCGAGGGCGCTCGCGAACAGGTCGTGGGTGAGCGGCCGGTCGGCGGTGAGGCCCTGGAGCTTCATCGCGATCGCGCTCGCTTCCCACGGCCCGATCCAGATCGGGAGGTACCGATCGTGGTCGGTCTCCTTCAGGATGACCACGTGGCGGCTCGACAGCATGTGGACCCGGACGCTCTCGACGACCATCTCGACGAGTCCGTTCCGGGCCTCCGGCTCCTCGCTGGCCATGGCCGGATTATCCCACGCGGAACTCGTCGACCGATCCGAGGGAGCGCGCCGAACGCCCGCCGCCGAGCCCGCGGACGAGCAGCCCGATGACCACGCCGAGGACGAACCCGCCGATGTGCTCGAACAGGGCGACGCCTCCGCTGGCATGGCTGACCCCGAGCGAAGCGAGGCCGTCGATCAGCTGGAGGATGAACCAGAAGCCGAGGACGATGACGGCGGGGATCTCGAGGAGCTGGTAGAAGAACACGAGGAACACGATCGCCAGGACCCGTGCCCGTGGGTACAGCACGAGGTAGGCGCCGAGGACCGCGGCGATCGCGCCCGAGGCCCCGATGACGGGCGTCGTCGATGCCGGGTCGATGAGGACCTGGCTGGTCGCGGCGGCGAGACCGCCGAACAGGTAGAAGGCGATGAAGCCGGGCCGCCCGAACCGATCCTCGACGTTGTTGCCGAAGATCCACAGGTAGAGCATGTTGCCGATCAGGTGGATCCAGCCGCCGTGCAGGAACATGCTCGTGACGACCGTGACGAGCTCGTGCGGCAGGCGATCCAGGTGGCCCGGCGCGAGGGCCGCCGCGAGGTGACTCGGGACGAGCGCCCAGTCGTCGAACAGGCGCTCGAGGGCCGTGTCGCCCCAGGTCGCCTGCGCTCCGAGCTCGTAGCCGAAGGCGACCACGCAGAGGACGATCAGCCCGATCGTCACGATCGGAAATCGCCGTGTCGGGTTGGCGTCGCGGAGGGGGATCACGTCCCGGGCGACGCCTTCGCCGACGGCTTCGGCGAGCCCGGGGGTCGGGAGCCGGGCACGCCCGAGGCGGATGGCGCCGGCGACCCGGACGCACCCGGCCCCGGATCCGGCACCGCCTCGAGCACGGCGGAGTACACGCCGTCCTTCGTCGCCCAGAGGAGCGTCGCCGGTGCCTCCGGCCCCGCGCCCAGGACGACGTACATCCCGCGGACGTCCTGCCATCCCGGGTTCCCGCCGGCCAGCCGGTACTGCTCGATGAACGTGCCCTTGGCCTTGTCGAGCGCGACGACCCGGGCGTTCGCCCGGTCCCAGGCGTACAGGACGCCGGCCCGCTTGTCGGACGCCGAGGCGATCCTGGTGTAGGTCGGCGTCGACCGGAGGAGCGTGTCGCCGCCAGGTGTGTCGCCCGTGTAGCCAGGGGGCTGGATGTCCCATCCGGCGCTCGTGCCCCCGACATAGCGGACGATCGAGCCACCGTCGGCCAGGAACAGGTCGCCGTCGATCAACAGGTCGGTGACCTTCGAGACGTCGCGATCGACGGTCAGCCAGCCCTGGGCGTTGACCGGGAAGCCACTGCCGTCGCGGGCCGGGGTGTAGTACTCGATGTTCTGCCTCGACGGATCGACGAGGTACAGGTTGTACAGGCCGTTCGGGCGGTCGCGGACGAACGTCCCGATGGCCGCGATGTCGTCGCCCCAGCTGGCGGCGCCCGCGACCCGGACGCGGGTGGTCGTGCCCTTGCCCTTCGTATCGGCGGCCCGCCAGCGGAACACGATGCTCTTGTCGTCGACGATGACGAGGTCGCGCGCGCCGGCCGTGATCAGCTTCGGGATGCCTTCGACCGTCCCGTCGCTCGCCCGCGTCCTCTGGCGGAAGACGACCGTCGCCCGCTTCGACCGGAGATCGATGCGATAGACGGACGACGTCGCCTTGTCGAGGACGTACGGCACCCCGTCGGGCCCGAGGATCATCGACTGGACATCGAAGGGCGTCTTGGAGCTCGCGAACGACACGACCGTCGCGCCGCCGACCGGAACGACGTGGAAGAGGCGATCGAGCCCACCGACCACCTGCATCCGGAGCGGATCGAGCGTCGACGGCGGCACGCTCGCCGCCTCCGCGTCCTCGACGGCCTGGTATGCCCCGGTCAGGAGGCGCATCGCCTTGGCGGGGTCGCCGACGACGAGGTCGACCCCCGGCGCGAAGACCTGGCCGAGGTTCGTCCGGATCGTCTTGAGCGCCGCTTCGGCGGCGGTGATCGAGGCGAGCGGGCTCCCGATCCCCTGCCCGCCGATCGTGTAAACGACCCCGGCGAGTCCGCCGAGCACGACCACGAACGCCAGGACGGCGACCGCGGCGCGGCGCTGCATCTCGCGCTTGGCGGCCGCCGGCGTCACCCGGCGGTACGCGGTCCGGCGACGCGGCATGAGGTCCTGGAGACGCGTGACGAGGCCGGCGAAGATCCCGCCGGCCGCGGTCCTGGCGCGTGCGGCGGATGCCTGGACGGCGGACACCCCGTCACTGACGTTGTCGGCGAGCGGGATCGGCGAGCGGTCCGGGGCGCCGGCGAGCGGCTCGGCCGCCCGGACGGGAACCAGGGTCCTCGAGCGATGGGTCGACGCCACCTCGGTCGCCTCGAACGCGATCATCGCGTCGCTTCCTGCGCCATCGGCCGCGAGGAACCGGTGATGGAGATGCTCCATCGCGGGCTGCGGATGGAGCGTGACCATCGCGTCCTTGAGCTCGTCAGCGCCAAGCCGCGTCATCACGTTCGGTGACACGAGCACGAGCGAATCCCCGACCGAGATCTCGCCGCGCCAGACGTCCGGCTCCAGCGCGCCCGTCGGGAGGCCCCGTTCGCGATGGGGATCCGGCAGCGTCGACAGGCGGGCCTGGCGAATCAGGTAGGCCTCAGCCGGCCCGATCGTCGCGACGTACAGCTCGTTGCCGCGGACGACGGCGATGCCGATCCCGATCGGGCCGTTGTCGTCGGTGCCGTGGAGGCCGAGCCGCTCCCGCTGATGGCCGAGCCGCTTGTTGGCCGACGCGATCGCCTTCTCGATGCAGACGCGGATGCCGGCCGACTCGTCGTAGTAATACTCGCCGCGGATCGACTCGGCCGCGAGCTGGGTCGCCTCCTGGGCCCGGGCCGAGGCGATCGTCGATGTGACGATCAGGTACAGATGGCCCTTCGACCGCGCGATCGCGCCGATCGTCGGCTCGACGATGACGACGGTGTCCGGCGAGTCGGAGGCGCGGTCGGGCTCGGCGATGACGCCGAGCTTCATCTGGAGACGGACGGCCAAGTCAGGGTCTCTCGTGGTCTGTGGGGCGCCGGGAGTCGGCGGGCGGCACGGAACGCCGAGGCAGAGCCCGAGTGGTTCGGGACGGACGCCCCGAGATTGGCTGGCAGGTCCGGGCAGTATACGCGGCGAGGATTCAGGCCGGGCGTATGCCCCTCGCCACGACGATCCGGATCTCGCGGGCCCCGGTGCCACCTGCGGGTGAGGCGACGAACGCGGCGAGGAGCTCCGGGCCCCGGAGTCGCAGCTCCTGGGCGACGATCGGCGCGTCCGCCTCGACGACGATCGCCGGACCGTCCAGCCGGACGACGCGGCAGGCTCCTGCCGCGGCCGGAACGCGCTCGGCCACGAGCTGCTCGAAGGTCGTCATCGCCCGGGACAGGCGCAGCTCGTCCTCGAGTCCGAGCCCGCGTGCAGCGTCGGGCAGCAGGTCGCCGATGCGGATCATCGGCCGTCGTCGCCCGCTCATCGCGCGCTCACCGCGCCGTCATCGCCCGCCGAACGGTCGGAGGCTGGCGCCGGCGCCGTGGTCGGGCCCGACCTGCCAGCCGGTCGCTGCCTCGACGAGCGCCGGATCGAGGTCGTCGACGGTGGTCGTCGTCACGAACGACTGCGGCAGCTCGGCGATCCGTCGGACGAGATGCGCGCGGCGAGCCGGATCGAGCTCGGAGAAGACGTCGTCGAGCAGGAGCAATGGTGGCCGACCGTCCTGGGCTGTGTGGAGGTCGAGCTCGGCGAGCTTGAAGGCGAGGATCGCCGTCCGCTGCTGGCCCCGTGACGCGAAGCTCGACATGTCGCGACCGTCGAGGGTGAAGACGACGTCGTCGCGGTGCGGACCGATCACCGTCGAGCCGTTCCAGATCTCCTTCTCGGCCGTCTCGACGAGTCGCCGGGCGAGCGCGTCCCGCGGCGTCTCGCCGGGGAGCGCCGGGGCATTCGTGACGTAGCCGATCCCCAGCCGGGTTGCGTCGGCCTCGTCCGGGGCGATCTCGGCGTGGGCGGCCGCAAGCGGAGCGGCAAGGTCGTCGAGGAGGCGCAACCGCTCGCCAACGATCGCCCCGCCCGCGTCGAGGAACGACGCATTCCAGAACCGCAGCTCGTCACGCGACGCCTGCTCTTCGCGGATCGCCCGCAGCAGGCTGTTCCGCTGCTGGAGCGTTCGCGTGTATGTCGCGAGGTCGTGGGCGTAGGTCGGGGAGCGCTGAGATGCGAGCTGGTCGATCGCCGCGCGACGGATACCCGGCGATCCGGCGATGAGGAGCATCTCCTCGGGGGCGAAGACCACCGTCCGTAACAGCCCGCTCAGGCCGGCCGCTCGTCGCCCGACACCGTTGACCCGGATCCGCTTCCGGGCGCTCGCCGCGGCCGACGGGCGGACGAGTGCCACCTCGATCGTCTCGCGGCCGGCGACTCCCTCGACTCGGGCGAGCTCGCTGCCCCACCGGACGAGCTCGGCATCGGCCGTCGTCCGGTGGGATCGCCCCCAGGCGAGCAGCACGATCGCCTCGAGGAGCGTCGTCTTGCCGGCGGCGTTGGGTCCCACGACCAGCTGCGGCCCCGAGCCGAACTCGGCCTCCAGGGAGGCGTACGACCGAAGGTCGAGGATCGACAGGCGGCTGAGCGACCGGTGAACCGGCTCTGCGACAACCGGGAGGCCGACGTCCGAACCGATTCGGAGATCTCCGAGGGCTGAGGCGACGCCCCTGCGAGCCATCAGCCCGAGGATTTCAGGAGGTCGTCCGGAGCGGCATGACGACGTGAACGTAGCGGTCGTCGCCGACGGGCTTGAACACGCCCGGCGAGAGTGGTCCGTTCAGCTCGAGCGCGAACTGGGCCGCGTCGACGTTCGTCAGCACGTCCGCCAGGAAGCGGGCGTTGAATGCGATCGTCGTTCCGTCGCCCTCGACGGCCGCCTCGACCCGGCCGACGTGGTCGCCGACCTCCGCGTTGGCGCTGACCGTGATCCCGGGGTCGCCGTCGAGGCCCACCCCGAGCTTGACGATGTTCGCCGACTCGTGGGCGATCAGGGCCGCCGGCCGGACGGCCCGGAGGAGCTCCTCGCGATCGAGGATGGCCCGGGTCGCGTGACTGGCGGGCAGGACGGACTGGTAGTTCGGGTACTGGCCGTCGATGAGTCGCGTGACGAGGTCGACGCCCTCGACGTGGAAGAGGAGCTGGTTCCGCGAATGGGCCAGGACGATCGAGACGGGCTCGTCGGTATCGGCGAGGATCCGGGCGAGCTCGTGGAGCGCCCGCGCCGGGACGACCACGCTCGTCTCTTCGACGGGGTCGAGGACCGTGATCCGCTTGACCGCGATCCGGTAGTTGTCGGCGGCCGCCAGGGTGAGCTGATCGCCCTCGAACCGGGCCAGGACGCCGGTCAGGATCGGCCGCGCCTCGTCGCTCGCCGCCGCGAACGCGGTCTCGTCGAGCGCCTGGCGGAGGATCTTCTGCTCGACCCGGGTGATCGGTCGCTCGCCGGCGGTCTGGACGGTCGGGAAGTCCTCGGCCGGGATGCCCTTGATGTTCGACTCGAACTGGCCGGCCCGGATGTGGAGCGTCTCGCCGTCGCCGAGCTCCAGGATGATCGGCTCGCCGCCCGGCAGGGAGTTCACGAGATCCGTCAGGAGGCGCGCCGGGACGGACGTGGCACCGTCGCTCTCGATCTTGCCGGGGACCCAGTAGGTGATCCCGATCTCGAGGTTCGTGGCCGTCAGCTTGAGGCCGGCGTCCTCGGTCTTCAGGAGAACGTTCGTCAGGACCGGCAGGGAGCGGTTCGAGACGGCTCGACTCACGACCGACAGGCCGCGAGCGAGGTTCTCCTGCATGACCGAAAGCTTCACGTCGGGTTCACTCCAAGTGACGGAGCCGGTGGTCCCGACGGGCCGGGAGACGGAGGCCTCGCGGACCTGTGGGTAGGCTCTGGGTATCTTCCCTCTATCTTCTCATTCCGTCATCACCGTCATCATGGTGTGGACGTCGTGGACGGCCCCGCATGACCGTTCGAGATCGCGAGGTGGACGACCGACCGGCGTCGGTGGATGGCCCGACGGTGACGCGCGGCCGGCCGGTGGACGGGTCGTGGACGGTCCGCTCGAAGGTCGGCGCGACCGGCAATATCGCCGGATTCCGTCCACGAACGGGGCCGCCCAGTCGACGGCCGGGCGTCGGAACTGTCCACAACGAGCCATCGTTGTCCACGGATTCGGCCCGGTTGTCCACACGAAAGCCGTCCTGAACCGGTTCAGGTGGGTCGGCGTCGAAGGGTTCAGCGCCCCGCTTAATCCGCGTAGATCAGCTCGCGGACGGCCGCGATCTCCCGGCGCAGCTCGTCGTTGACGGCGCTCTCGCGGGTGATCTTGTCGCAGGCGTGGAGCACGGTCGAGTGATCCCGCCCGCCGAGCTCGGCACCGATCCGCAGGAGGGAGACATCGGTCTCCTCGCGCATCAGGAACATCGCGACCTGGCGCGGCATGACGATCGCCTTGTCGCGTTTCTGGCCGCGGAGCTGGTCCATCTGGACGCCGTAGTAGTCGGCGACCGCCTTGGCGATCCGCTCCGGCGTCACCTGCCGCTTCTTCGGGTTGTAGAGGACATTCGACAGGACGGCCTGGGCGAGCTCGATCGAGATCGGCGTCGCCCCCATCGAGGCGAACGCGACGATCCGGTTGAGGGCGCCCTCGAGCTCGCGGATGTTCGAGACGACCTTGCGGGCGATGAACTCGATCACGTCGGACGTGATCGGCACCGAGCCCTCCTCGGCCTTCGCCCGGAGGATCGCGATTCGCGTCTCGAGATCCGGTGCCGTCAGGTCGGCGATCAGACCCCACTCGAACCGCGAGCGGAGTCGCTCCTCGAGGGTCAGGATCGCCTTCGGCGGCCGATCGGACGACAGGACGATCTGCTTGCCGTCCTCGTGGATCGCGTTGAAGGTGTGGAAGAATTCCTCCTGGGTCCGCTCCTTGTCGGCGATGAACTGGATGTCATCGATGAGGAGGAGGTCGATCCGCCGGTAGCGGGCGCGGAACTCGTCGATCTTGCCCTGCTGGATCGAGGTGATGAACTCGTTGGTGAACTTCTCGCTCGTCGCGTAGACGACGCGCTTTCGGGGAAATTTGGCGACCACCTGGCTGCCGATCGCGTGCATCAGGTGGGTCTTGCCGAGGCCGACCCCGCCGTACAGGAACAGTGGGTTATAGGCGTGCCCGGGTCGTTCCGCGACCGAGAGGCTCGCCGCGTGGGCGAGGCGGTTCGCCGAGCCGACGATGAAGTTGGCGAACGTGTAGCGCGGGTTCAGGTTCGCCGCGCTGCCCTCGCCGCCGACGCGACCCGGCTCGACTCGGACCTGTGGCGCCAGGGTCGGGGCCGCCATCGATCCGTTCTCGGACGGCGTCACCACGTCGCTCGGGACGATCGCGAACTCGACCTGGACGCTGTAGCCGACGATCCGGGCGAGGGTCTGGCTGATCAGCGATCGGTAGCGGTTCTCGAGCCAGTCCTTGGCGAAGCCGTTCGGGACGGCGATCCGGAAGCGCTGCTCATCGACGTCGATCAGCTGCGTGTCGCGCAGCCAGGTCTCGTAGTTCGCCGGGGAGAGGGAGACCTGCAGCTCGCCGAGGGCGGCGCGCCAGACCTGCTTGGCGTCCATTCGATCGATGGTGTCCCGATCCAGCTGGTTGACGGATGAATCGGTCGCCGCGGCGGACCGAGCGGGGTCGAGGAGACCGGGCGACAGGGCCTACCGAAGAGGGTCTCCGGCTCGGCCGGGCGACGCTCCAGGGTCCCGAAACACTGTGACTGGGGGCCTGGCCCCTGAACGTCCCGGCGACGAGGGCCCGGTGAGGATAGCACCGGCTGATCGGGCGTCGCAAGGCGATTCCGGCATACCCCCCGGGAGTATCGCATCGGCATTCGCCCGAAACGCCCGATCCGGCGCGTCGCCGAGCCGGTCAGGTTGTTTGCGCTTCGAAACTGCCCGTCATATCATCCGCCGGACGACGAACGCGCCGCGCGCTCACCAGGCGCAGGCGGGTTCGTGCGCCTTCCGAGGTCGGATGTCGACCCGGGGCCCAGCGGAGAGGATCACGCACAGTCCCGATGAAGCAGACCTATCAGCCCAAGAAGCGGCATCGCGCGAAGGAGCACGGCTTCCGCGCCCGGATGCGCACGGCCGGCGGCCGTCGCATCCTCGCCGCTCGGCGGGCCCGGGGTCGGAAGCGACTGACGGCCTGACGATCGAGCGCGGCACCCATCCGCCGCGACTCGTGATGCTCTCCCGTCCGCAGGACTTCGCGGCGTTGCAGGCAGGGACCGTCCGGTCCCACCCGCTGCTCACCGCCCGCTTCCTGCGAACGGACCTCGAGACGAGCCGCTTCGGCCTGGCGACGGGCCGGAAGTTGGGCGGGGCCGTGGTCCGCAACCGCGTCCGGCGGCGGCTCCGGGAGGGGCTCAGGGCGATGGCCCCCTCGTTCCAGCCTGGCTGGGACGTCCTGATCATCGCTCGACCGGCGATCGTCGAGGCGGACCATCGAACGCTGGTCGAGACACTGCGACGCCTCCTTCAGCGGGGAGGAGTGCTGGGAGGACAGGGCGGGTCGTGAAGACGATCGGGATCGGGCTCATCCGGCTCTACCGGGTTGCCTTCGCCTGGCTGCCGTCGAGCTGCCGTTACGAGCCGTCGTGCTCCCGCTACACGGAGCAGGCGATCGAGCGGTACGGGCTCCTTCGCGGGAGCTGGATGGGCGCCCGCCGGATCGCCCGCTGCCATCCGGGCCATCCCGGCGGCTACGACCCGGTCCGCTGACACAGACGAGGAACGAGTGACCCTTTCGCGCCTCCGCTCCGACGTCGTCCGGCTGTTGCCGCCGATCCTGATCCTGATCGCGATCGGGCTGGTCGTCGCCGCGTGTGCCGCGCCGGGAGGCTCGCCCGGCGCCAGCGGGTCCGCGGCCGTGACGCCCACCCCGCCGGCGGCGATCCCGCTGAAGCCGGTGACCCCGACGGAGCCGTTCAGCCTCCTGGCCTGGCTGTTCACGCCGATCTTCCAGGCCTTCTTCATCCTCCTCGTCGTCCTCGACAAGCTGACCGGCAACATCGCGATCGCGATCGTCCTGATGACGATCATCATCCGGATCATCCTGATCCCGGTCTTCCGTCGCCAGACGGTCTCGATGAAGCGGACGCAGATGCTGGCGCCGGAGGTCAAGGAGATCCAGCGCCGCTTCAAGGGCGACCGGCTCAAGCAGCAGGAGGCCCAGCGGCAGCTCTATTCGGAGCGCGGCATCAACCCCGCCTCCGGCTGCCTCCCGGCGATCCTCCAGATCTTCCTGCTCATCCCGATGTACTCGGTCTTCAGCCAGGGCCTCCAGAACTTCGATCCCCAGCCGATGCTCGACGTCTTCGGCTTCCGGATCATCGACCTCCAGTGCGCGGCCGCCCCGATCGTCACCGCTGCCGGGCACGTCACGAATCCGTGTCTGGATCCGAGTGCGTTCGGGATCAACTGGGGCGTGCCCGAGGTCTTCATCGGTCAGCCCGGCGGCATGCTGTCTGGGCTCAGCCTGCTCGCGATCATCTCGTCGCTGCTCCAGCTCGTCCAGTCGCGGATGACCCTGCCGCCGCACGATCCGGCCATGGCCGATGATGCCAACTACCGCATCCAGCGCCAGATGGCCTACATCTTCCCGTTCATCTCGCTCCTCTATGGGAGCTTCCTCCCCGCCGGCCTGTTCCTGTACTGGATCACCTCGACGATCTTCTCGATCGTCCAGCAGTACCTGATCATCGGCTGGGGCGGGATGTTCCCCCTGTTCGGCTGGCAGCCCTCGTTCGCCGTCGGCCACACGCCCCGATTCCCGGTCATCCTGCCGCCGCCGGTCGACCCCAAGTCCCGACCGGCGACATCGCCGCTCGGCGGGAGCGCAGGTCGCGCCGTCCAGGCCGACCGGACCATTCGCCACAAGGAACGCGGCCGCCAGGGCCGCCGAGGGAGACGCCGCTGATGAGTGCGTACCGCGAGTTCTCCGGCAAGAGCGTCGAGGAGGCGCTCAAGGCCGCACGCGAGGAGTTCGGCGTCGAGCTGAACGACCTCGACTTCGAGATCCTGACCGCGGGGAGCCGCGGGGTCCTGGGCATGGGCGCCGAGCCCGCCCGGATCGTCGCCGCGCCGCGATCCGCGCTGGGGGGCGCGGCCCCCAAGCGCGAGGCGGCCGCCAGCACACCGCTGCCGCCGCCTCCGCCTCGCGAGCCGCGGAGCTTCGGCGATCGCGACCGCGATCGGGAGCGGGGTCCGCGCCGCGATGATCGCGGCTTCCGCGGGGACCGTGACCGCGATCGAGGCCCCGCTGGCGAGCGGGATCGCGACCGGGGCCCCGCTGGCGAGCGGGATCGCGACCGGGGCTTCGGTGACCGCGGCCCGCGTCGCGAGGAGCGCGGCTTCGGCGATCGACCGGCCGCGCCGGCGCGGCCGGCGGGGGGCCGCGAGGACCGTCCGCCGCGGCGCGATGATCGCGGCCCACGGCGCGAGGACCGTGACCGCGGCCCGCGCCGCGACGACCGCGACCGGGCCCCACGGGACGCAGCCCACGGCACGTCCGACGTGAACGACACGGAGGCCGCCGAGGTCCAGGCGGCGCGCGGCTCACTCGCCGCCGAACGCGCGGATCTCGAGGCGGCCGAGGCCTCGCCGGAGGCGCTCGCCGCCGGCAAGGAGATCCTCGAGGAGCTCATGCGGCACATCGGCTTCGCGGTCAGCGTCGAGGTCGCGACCGGCGACACGAGCCGGCTCAACGTGGTCGCCGATCCGGACGGCCGCGAGGCGCTGGGCTCGCTCATCGGTCGCAAGGGCGAACGGCTGTCGGCCCTCCAGCACCTCGTCAACCTGATGCTGTCGCGACGCATGGGCGAATGGACGCGCGTCCTGGTCGACGTCGAGGACTACCGCGGCCGGCGCGAGCGCCAGCTGCGGGACCTCGCAAACCGGGCGGCCGCCCGTGTCGAAGAGACCGGCAAGATGATCCAGCTGGAGGCGATGCCCGCGCTCGAGCGACGGTGGATCCACCTCGCCCTCCGGGATCACCCGCAGGTAGCCACGCAGTCGATCGGCGAGGAGCCGAACCGGCGGATCGTGGTCCTGTTGCGAGGCGGTTGATCCGTCCCATAGCCATCCCCGCGTAACGCCCGCCAGACTTCGAGCGTCACGATCCCGCTCACGCTGCTCCTGACCACCCCAGCCACGACAGGATGACCCGCGCCCGATGACCACCACCCTCGATCCCGCCGTCGCCGAGCCCGCCTCGGCCGAGACGACCGCCGAGATCGTCATCCGCTCGCATCGCCTGCGGACGCGGTTCCTGCTGGCCTTCCTCCTCGGGCTCCTCGCGGTGCTGGCCGTGGGCGCCGGCGCGATGTACGCCTACGACCAGCAATACGCCGGTCGAATCCTGCCGGGCGTGCACGTCGGGGACATGGACCTGTCCGGCCTGACCGCGGACGAGGCCGCGGCGCGACTCCACCGCGAATACGATCGGCTCGCAGACGGCACGATCATCTTCGTCGCCGGCGACAAGCAGCTCGCGCTGGCGTTCAGCCGGATCGATCGGTCGGCGGACGTCGACGGGATGGTCGCCCAGGCCATGGGTGTCGGCCGGGCCGGGAATGGCCTCGAGCGAGCCATCGCGAACGCGCGGACGTACCTACGCGGCGTGACGGTCGACCCGACCGTCACCTACGACCCCGACAAGCTGGCCCGCTGGGTGAAGACGCTCGCCTCGCTACAGCTCGTCTGGCCGGCGGACGCGACCATCGATTGGACGAAGGCCGGCTACCAGATCACCGAGGCCGTGCCCGGCCGGCAGGCCGACCCGACGTTGGCGATCGCGAGCCTGTCGGCGCAGCTCGGGCAGCTGGACGCGCCCAACGCGATCACGGTCGACCTGCCGGTGACGACGATCCAGCCGGCCATCACCACGGACGAAGCCCGGGCGGCCGTCGACGCCGCGAACCGAATCGCCGCGGACGTCCGGATCGTGGACGGGAAGCACACCTGGACGATCGCCGGCACGAGCCTCGCGCCGCTGATCTCGTTCTCGACCGCGGCCGATGGGAGCATCACCCCGGTCTTTGACGAGTCGGGCCTCGACCCGATCCTCAAGACGCTGGCCCAGAATGTCAACCGGAAGGCGCAGGACGCGGGCCTCAAGCTGGTCAGCGGACACGTCGTCGTCACCGGCACCAGCCGCGAGGGCCGAACGCTCAACGCTGCCGGCATGAAGGCCGCGATCATCAACGAGATCGGGGCCCGCCAGGCGGGCGCGGCGGCATCGCCGGTCGCGGCGGTCGTCAAGGCCGTCGACCCGAAGCTGAACACGACGGCCGCCAAGGCGTTCGCCCCCAAGATGCGGCCCATCAGCTCGTTCAGCGTCTACTACTTCGTCATCATCAACAACCACTGGGGCGGGAACATCGAGGCGCCGGCCACGAAGATCAACGGCACGGTCGTGCCGCCAGGCGGAGTCTTCGACTTCTGGAAGGTCGTCGGCGATCTGCGGAAGCTCCCGGGCGAGGGCCCGGGCAACGCGATCGAGGGCGGGAAGATCACCGTCACCGGCGCGTTCGGCGGCGGCATCTGCACCACCTCCACGACGCTGTTCAATGCGGCGTTCCGGGCAGGCATGGTGCCGATGGCCCGACAGAACCACAACGAGTTCATCAACCGATATCCGCCGGGCCTCGATGCCACCGTGTGGATCGTCGGCACAGTCAAGCAGACCATGAGCTTCAAGAACGACACCGAGTACCCGATCCTGATCCAGCGGATCATCACCGACGCCGGCAGCAGGCGATGGATCACGTTCAAGATCTGGAGCGTTCCGAACGGCCGGACCTACAAGATCAGCAACCTGGTCATCCGGCCCGGCCCGCGCGCGATCGACACGGTCGTGAGGGATCCGACCAAGCCTGTTGGGTATTCGTACCGCAACAACTTCCCGGCGGACGGCGCCAAGGTTTGGGTCACCGTGACGATCTACGACCACGGCAAGCTCCACTGGACGAAGCGGTACTACTCGAACTACCCAGCGGTCAACGGCGTCCTCGTGAAGGGGACCAAGACCTGACGCCGGCCTAGTCTCGCGAGGAGCAGACATCTTGGCGACCTCGCTGCCGGCCGGCGTCCGGCAGCGCGTCGCAGTCCCGACCGACGGGATGGACGTATGGCGGACCGCGACCGTCTACCAAGCACGGCAAGGTCCTGCACCGGCACACGTATGACTCGCACGACTCTGGGATCACCGGCGTGTTGCTGATCGAGAAGGCGGCAGCGGCCGCGAATTGATCGCGGAGGTTCAGACCAGCCGCGTGTCCTCGGAGCCGGCGGAGATCTCGGCGTCCGTCACAGCGACGCCGCACGTTGGGCAGAACCAGCGAGCCTCGACGGGCGTCCCACAGCGCTCGTGGCGGAGCGGCTCGCCGCCCGTCCGGCGGTTTCCCCAGTCGGCCAGCAGCCGGAGGGCCGACGCCAGGTCGCGGCCGTCGCCCGTGAGCCTGTACTCCATCCGCGGCGGCCGGGTGCTGTAGGGGGCCGAGACGAGGATCCGCTCCCGCTCGAGCCGGCGGAGGCGGTCGGTGAGGATGTTCGCCGCGATCGCCGGGAGCGCCTCGCGCAGCTCGCCGAACCGGCGCGGCCCATCGAGAAGGGCGTCGACGATCAGCAGCGACCACCGGTCACCGACCCGGTCGAGGGCGGCCTCGAGGGCGGTCGGTCCGGCGTAGGACGTCGCGGTCTCGCTCATCAGTCCGATCCTACTCGATCCCTCTTGCACGTCCCGTTGGTCAGTAGTATGTTGCGAGTTGCAACTGACAACCAACCGACTCCGGAGGTCACCCACTCACATGTCCGCCCTCGAAGATCTCTCCAGCGCGATCCGCGCCGTCAGCGACACCGCCGGCTCCGCCGTCGTCGGGATCGGTCGCGGGATCCGCGGCAGCGGCGTGGTCATCGCCGACGGCCGCGTCCTCACCAACGCCCACAACCTCCGCGGCGACGAGGTCACCGTCACCTTCCGCGACGGCCGTTCGACGGTCGGCAAGGTCCGCGGCGTCGACCCCGACGGGGACCTGGCGGTCGTCGAGGTCGACACCAGCGGCGCGAAGGCACTCGCCTGGTCGGAGGCCGAGACCGGGCTCGGCGACGTCGTCTTCGGCCTGGCGGCGACCGGCGCCGGCCCGGCCCGGGTCACGGCCGGCTACGTCTCGGCCGTCGAACGGACGTTCCGTGGTCCCGGCGGCTCGCGGATCGGCGGCAGCGTTGAGCACACCGCGCCGCTCGCTCCGGGCTCATCCGGCGGTCCGCTGGTCGACGCGTCGGGAAAGCTCGTCGCGATCAACACCAACCGGGTGGGTGAGGGGTTCTACCTCGCCCGGCCCGCCGACGAGGCACTGCACGAGCGCGTCGACGCTCTCGGACGGGGCGAATCGGTCACTCGGCCGCGGCTCGGGATCGCGATCGCGCCACCGCACGTCGCCCGCCGCCTCCGTGCATCGGTCGGTCTGAGCGAGCGTGCGGGCCTGCTGGTCCGTGGCGTCGAGGACGGCAGTCCCGCCGCACGAGCCGGGATCCGCGAGGGTGACCTGCTCGTCGAGGCGGCCGGCAAGGCGCTCGACACGCCAGACGCCCTGCCCGAGATCCTCGCCGAGAGCGGCCTGCCGATCGAGCTCAAGATCGTCCGCGGCGACGAGGAGCGCTCTGTGAGCGTCGGCGGCACGACCGACGCATCCGGCGAAGCCTGATCGATGGTTGCACTCCATGCCGTTCCGCCGGCGGAACCGGCGGATGAGGTCGAGGTCCTGGGCGTCGAGGAGGACGCGCTCGACGCCTACTCCACGGCCGTCAGCACCGCCGCCGCCCGGCTGATTCCCTCAGTCGCAAGCCTGCGCGTCGAGCGCCGGGCCGGCGGCTGGGGCGGCGGCGCCGGCTCCGGCGTCGCGTTCACGCCGGACGGCTACCTGGTCACGAACGCCCACGTCGTCGCCGGCGCGGAGCGGGGAACCGCCGCGTTCGTCGACGGCGACGAGCACAGCTTCGAGGTCGTCGGGCGGGATCCCCTGTCCGACCTGGCCGTCGTCCGGGCGGCGAGCAGCGACCTGATCCCGGCGCCGTTCGGCGACGCGGCCCGGCTTCGGGTCGGCCAGCTCGTGGTCGCCGTCGGCAACCCGCTCGGATTCGCGGGCAGCGTCACCGCCGGCGTCGTGTCGGCCCTTGGGCGGTCCCTGGCGGCACGCGACGGGGGGGCGAGCCGTCTCGTCGAGAACGTCATCCAGACCGACGCGGCGCTCAATCCCGGGAATTCGGGCGGCGCCCTCGCCGACGTCCAGGGCCGCGTCGTCGGGATCAACACCGCGGTCGCCGGGGTCGGGTTGGGCCTCGCCGTCCCGATCGACGCCGGCACGCGCTTAATCCTCGCCGCGCTGATGCGCGACGGCCGGGTCCGCCGGTCGTACCTCGGGATCGTCGGTGGCACTCGACGCCTTCCCGCGCCGCTCGCCGAGCGCCTCGGGCGACCAACCGGCCTCGAGGTGGTCCAGCTCCTCGACGGCAGCCCGGCGGCAGCCGCCGGCCTCCGCGCGGGCGACGTGATCGTCTCGCTCGACGGTCGCCCGGTCGCCGGCGTCGGCGACCTCCAGCGGTCGCTGGTCGGCGATCTCGTCGGCCGTCGGATCGACGTGACGCTCGAGCGCGACGGAACGCTGGCCGAGATCTCCTTGACGCCGGCCGAGCTCCGCGTCTAGGCACTCGCCTGCCGAACCTCGCGATTCGTGAGATCGTTGCGTCCGCAACGGACTGATCCGAACGGGAGACGCATCGCATGACCGCCTGGGACCCCGACGCCTGGACCCGGAACATGATCGCCGACCTCCGCGCGAACGGCGGCACACCGTCGTCCGGGCCGCTCGCCGGTCGCCCGCTCGCGATCATGACCTCGAGCGGCGCGAAGACCGGCCAGGATCGGACGGCCATCGTCACCTACCACCGTGACGGTGATTCATTCGTCATCGCGGCCACGAAAGGGGGCGCGGACGAGCATCCGGCCTGGTACCACAATCTCATCGCGCATCCCCGGGCGACGTTCGAGGCCGCCGAAGAGACGTTCCCGGTCGTCGCCCGCGAGACGACCGGCGAGGAGCGCCAGCGGCTGTACGACGAGCATGCCCGGCTCTACCCGGAGTTCGCGGCGTACCCGAGCAAGACGAGCCGTGTCATTCCAGTGTTCGTGCTAACCCGGGTCGACGCGTGAGCGACATCGCTCCCCCGGCGTCCCGATCGTGGTCAGGCATCACCCTCGTCGCCCGTAGAATCGACCCCTGAAGAAGATCGGCTTCCTCTCGTTCGGGCACTGGTCGGCCTCGCCGTACTCGCAGGTAAGGTCCGGATCGGACGCGCTCATCCAGTCGATCGAGCTCGCGGAGGCGGTCGAGGACCTGGGCGCGGACGGGGCCTACTTCCGCGTCCACCACTTCGCCCAGCAGCTCGCCTCGCCCTTCTCGCTCCTGGCGGCGATCGGCGCTCGGACCAAGCGCATCGAGATCGGGACGGCCGTCATCGACATGCGATACGAGAACCCGCTGTACATGGTCGAGGACGCCGGCGCCGCCGACCTGATCGCCGGCGGTCGCCTCCAGCTGGGGATCAGCCGCGGTTCGCCCGAGCAGGTCATCGATGGCTTCCGCTACTTCGGCTACCAGCCGGCCGAGGGCCAGACCGACGCCGACATGGCGCGCCAGCACGCCGAGGTCTTCCTCCAGGCGCTGTCCGGCGCTGGGTTCGCCCAGCCCAACCCGTCGCCGATGTTCCCGAACCCGCCGGGCCTGCTCCGCCCCGAGCCGCATTCGCCTGGGCTCCGGGACCGGATCTGGTGGGGCGCCGGGTCACGACCGACGGCCGAGTGGGCGGCGACGCAGGGCATGAACATGCAATCGTCGACGTTGATGACCGAGGACGCCGGCGTGCCGTTCCACGAGCTCCAGACGGAGCAGATCCGGCTGTTCCGTGAGGCCTGGACTGCGGCCGGGCACGAGCGCGAGCCACGCGTGTCGGTCAGCCGCAGCATCTTCGCCCTTGTGGACGATCGGGACCGGGCCTACTTCGGACGCGGAAATCAGGACGCGGATCAGGTCGGCTACATCGACGCGCAGACGAAGGCGATCTTCGGCCGCTCGTACGCCGCCGAGCCGGACGTCCTCGTGAAGGAACTCGCCAAGGACACCGCGATCCAGGCCGCAGATACGTTGCTGCTGACCGTCCCGAATCAGCTCGGCGTCGAGTACAACGCCCACGCGATCGAGAGCATCCTGAAGTACGTGGCCCCGGAGCTGGGCTGGCGCTGAAACACGCTGCGGGTCCACGGGCGTCGAGATCCTGGGGCCATCGCAGCGGTCCGTTCGAAGGTGTGGTGGAGATGGGGGAGAGTCGAACTCCCCGTCCAGAACCCTTCGCCGGAGACCACTACGAGCGTGTCCGATGGTTTGTCGTCGACCGCCCGGACGGGCATCGGCACCCTGCCGGTCGGTCCAGTCACGTGCCCCTAGATCGGGCTTGTCTCCGGGCTACGCGACGCTTGCCCGGATCGCAGCCCCGCTGAATGACGCTTCCACCACCCGCGGGACCGAGGTGGCTTCCACGCTCACACTAGCTGCTTACGCAGCGAGGGCGAGAGCAGACTGGCGGTTGCCAGGTACTTCGTTTTGCTGCCTGATTAACGAGGCCTGAGCAGCATCCTCGGCTCGCGTTCCCCGGTAGCCAGGCCCTGTCGAATCCACACATCCCCACAGGACCGAACTTCCGTTCGGATCGGGGATTGTAGCCGACGCGTCCCGAGGCGCCAAGCGCGCCCCGAACGATCAGCCGCGGCCGGTCCCCCGATCGGGCCATCCGCCGGGACCTCGTCGGTTGATATCGTTCTCGGTGGCCGAACCTCCTCTCGAGGACGGGGGACCCGATCCCTGGGGCGAACCGCGAACCGACCGCGGCGGCGAACCCACGCCGAGCCCGACAGCTCACCTCGCAGGCCCAGCGGGCGCTTCGAGGTACGCGTTGATCCGGCCGTAACTCCCCTCGACCGCGATGCGGCGGACGATCGGGCGCAATCTCGCCCTCGATCTCGTCGTGGCGGTCGGCATGGGCGTCACGATGGCGCTGGTCAACGCGATCCTGCCGACCGTCGCCCGTCGCGGCGGCCTGGCCCCGATCGGGCTGGCGGCCCTCGCTTCGGCGCCGTTCGTCGCCAACTTCCTCGGCGCGTTCGCCGGCCGGCTCGGGCCGCGGAGCACGGTCCAGCTCACGGTGACGCGTGCCATCGGTGCCGCCTCGCTGCTCGTCCTGTTCCTGGTTCCGCCCGCGCCTGTCGTCGTCGGAGTGGCGATCGTCTTCTGGCTGAGCCTGTCGTTCGGCGGGCCGTTCCACCTGCGGCTGTGGGGCGCGATGTATCCGGCGCGGCTGCGCGGCCGTGTCGTCGGCGTGATCGGCATGGGCCGGGCGGCGGCCGGCGCCCTGGCGGCGTTCGGCGGCGGCGTGCTCGCCGACCTCATCGGCGGCGACGAGGCGGTCGCGGTGGCCGGGCTCATCGGCGTCGCCTGCGCGATCGGCTATGTTGGCCTGCGTGCCGCAGCTGCCGATCAGCCCGCCACGTTCTCGGCCCGCGAGTCGATCCGCGCCCTCCGCGAGCGGCCGTTCCTGGCCCGCATCGCGCTCGCCCAGGGCTTCTACGGCGGTGGCCTGATCGCCGCGGCGCCGCTGTACGCGTTGGTTCATGTCGACCGGCTGAATCTGACGCTCGCCGACGTCGGCGTGATCGGCATCCTCGCCGCCGGCGCGACGACCGTTGCTTTCCCGATCTGGGGCCTCGTGGCCGATCGTTTCGGGTCGCTCGCCTCGCTGCGAACCGGGAGCGCGATCGGCCTCGTCACCCTCGTCGGCTATGCCATCGCGCCGAACGTCGGCGTGCTTTGGCTCGCGGCCCTGGCGGCCGGCACGGCGAGCGCGTCGATCGACGTCGGGATCGCGGCCGCCGTCAGCGAGCAGACGCCCCTCGCGACCCGATCGGCGGCGATGGCCGGCTGGAACGCCCTGACCGGGGCGCGCGGCATCGTGGCGGCGTTCCTGATGAGCGTCCTGATCCAGGTCGGGCTCGTCGACGTGACCGCCGGCTTGCTGGCGTGCGCAGGGACGTCGGCGATCGGAGTCGCGCTGTTCGCGCGGGCAGGGCGATCGACGGTTCGGTCGGTCGATCGTCCCGCGGTTCCGGGGCCAGCGCCCGCGCCGTCACCGATGCGCCGTCAGACCGTGGCGGCCGTTCCCGCGGTCAGGACGTAAGCCGGCGTCGTCTCGGTCTTGCCCTTGAGGTCGAGACGGCGCATCTCGATGCCGAGCGTCGCGAGCCCAGCCATCGCGGCCGCCCGCTCATTGACGAGGATCTCGCCGGCGCCGGCCGCGGAGGCCAGGCGGGCCGTCACGTTGACGATGTCGCCGAGCGCGCTCATCGACGTAGCGGGTGGCTCGCCGATCGAACCGACGAAGGCGACGCCGGTCGCGACGCCGGCGCCGACCGGAAGCCAGGGGCCTTCGGGAGTGCCGTGGCCCGTGGCGCGGAGGATGGCTCTGGCGGCCTCGATCGCGCTCGACGCGTGATGCTCCCCCGCGGTCGCGGGGATGAAGATCCCGATCGCCTCATCGCCGACGAACTTGTCGACGATCCCGTCGTTCGCCACGAGCACGCGGGCCGCGATCTCGTAGAACCGGTTCAGCACGCGCCGGAACTCGGTCGCGGTCATGCCTTCTGCGAGGGCCGTCGAGCCGCGCACGTCCGCGAACAGGAAGCTGGCCTCGATCTCCACGCCACCGTGGAACCGCGACAGCGTCTCGAAGCACAGGCCGCAGTAGTCGGGGTTCTGGCTCCAGCGACCGCGCCCCTGCAATCGCATCAGGAAGCTGCCCGGTGCCCCGAACGGCGCTGCGCACATCTTGCAGCGGGGCGCGCTGGGAATGTGCTTCAGACGGGCGCGGGTCCGGGCGTAGATGGGGTTCGTCCCCTCGAGGAGGCCGCGCCACATCTCCTCGTGGGGGTTCGGGTCGGGTCCGGCGGACCGACCTGGCTCCGTGGCGGAGTCCACGCGCTGACGCCTCCATGCGGGCACATCCGGCGTGACGGTCGCCGGCCTGCGGAGTGTAGTCCCGGGAGGCCGATCGGCGGACGGTTCGCGAGGGAGCCGGTTGACGAAGTGCGCTGAGTCGGCGCTATGTCCTCCGCTGAGGGCGCGCCGGGCGACCGACCGCCGGCGGTCCCGCCTCGAGCCGCTTTCGGAGGGAGGCGACGCTGGCTGCCTCCCAGTCCCCATCGATCCACCACGTCGCGCCCGCGTCGGCGTAGGGCTCGACGATCTCCCGG
This sequence comes from Chloroflexota bacterium, assembly GCA_005882635.1. GTDB lineage: Bacteria > Chloroflexota > Limnocylindria > Limnocylindrales > CSP1-4 > CF-46. The sequence goes on from VBFG01000042.1 coordinate 26,483, forward strand.
GCCTTGACCGGGTTGGCCGGGGTCGTGCCCTGGACGATCACGTCATAGGGACGGGTCAGGTCGCCCTCTGCGGATCGGCGGTGATCGACGGCCCCGACGATCTCGCGGATCGCAGCGACGTCGTCGGTCTGGGTCACGATGCCGTCCCACCGGAGCGCCCGACGCATCGATCGCTCGTTCGGCCACGCGCCGACGACCCAGATCGGGATGCGCGGGCGGGCGATAGGGCGCGGTCGGAACCGCATCGCGCCGAAGCGGTAGTGGCGACCCTCGAATGCGAAGGGCTCGCCCGACCAGAGGCCCTCGAGGATGGCCAATGTCTCGTCGAGTCGTTCGGCCCGCGACCGCGCATCGGTGGGCTCGCCGACGTTGCCGAACCCGAGGTCGTCGAGGGCGCCGAGCCCGACCGGCAGAACCAGACGACCGTTCGATAGGTGGTCGATCGAGAGCGCCTCGCGGGCCAGCTTCCAGGGGCGGCGGCGAGCCGGTGGAGTGATGATCGTGCCGAGCGTCACCCGCTCGGTCGTCATCGCCATCGCCGCCATCACCACCCACGGGTCGAAGGTGTCGACGGCTCCGACGGCGATCCCGTCCCAGGTGAAGATGCCGTCCCAACCGGATCGCTCCCCGACCGCCGCGAGCTCAGCCGCGTCACGGGGCGACCCGGTCGTGACGATGAACCCGAACTTCATCCCCAGATGTCGCCGACCTTGAAGCCGTCCGGGAAGGGGTCGGTCGGGTCGACGACGTAGTCGGCGATCCCGGTGATCCACGCCTGGCCCGTGATCTGCGGAACCACCGCCGTCCGGCCGCCGGCCGTCGTTTCCTCGAGGAGGCGGCCGGTGAAGACGGTCCCGAGGATCCCTTCGTGCCGAAAGTCCTCGCCGATCGCCAGGCGGCCGCGTGCGTACAGCGTCGCCATCCGGGCGCAGGTCCCGGTCCCGCACGGCGAGCGGTCGATCGCGCCCGTCCACGTCGCCGGACGGTCCCAGTCCAGGACACCGGTGGACACCGTCACGACGTTGCGCATCGTGTTGGCCTGATCGTGGGCCGGACCGGACAGCTGGCCGATCGTGATCCCGGCGAAGCCGGGCTGTTCCGGGTGGACGACCGGCAGCTGGTCTTTAGCGGCTGCCTTGATCATCTCGGTGATCCGGACGATGTCGGCGCCCTCGTCCGGCGTCAATTGGAGTCCGAAGCGCTCGGCCGACGCGATGACATAGAACATGCCGCCGTAGGCGACGTCGACGGTCACGCTGCCGAGGTGGGGCACCTCGATGACCGCGTCGAGGTGGGTCGCGAAGGCCGGCACATTGCGGAACGTGACGCCGGTGACCTTCCCGTCACGGCAGTCGGCGCGGACGCGGATCAGGCCGGCCGGCGCCTCGAGCGTCAGCTCCGTGACCGGCTCGGTCATCGGCAGCAGGCCCGTCTCGAGCAATGCCGTCACGACGCACATCGTGTTCGTGCCGCTCATCCCGGGATATTCGACCTGCTCCATGATCACGTATCCCGCCGACGCCTCCGGGTTCGACGACGGCAGGACGAGGTTGCAGTTCGACGCGGGGAACCCCCGCGGCTCGCGGAGCATCCGCAGGCGCAGGTCGTCGCGGTTCGCCCGGAGCCAGGTCATCTTGTCGAACATCGTCGAGCCGGGGAAGTCGGGGACGCCGTCGACGATGACCCGGCCGGGCTCGCCCGCGGCGTGGAGGTCGACCGCCCGGATGGTCGGCCCGAGGCGAATCGGCGGCTCGACGTGGCTGCTTGTCACGAGGTCAGGCTAGCCGCGGCCGCTCCCTTCAGCGACCCCGTTGCGCGTCGGCCAGCTCGCGGGCGACGTCGCGCCGGGCGTCGCGATCGGCGATATCCCGGCGCCGGTCGTGCAGCTGCTTGCCACGAGCCAGCCCGAGCTCCAGCTTGGCCCGGCCCTTCGAGGTGAGATAGAGCCGGAGCGGGACGATGGTCTGGCCCTTGGCCTTCGTCCGCCCGAGGAGCTCGTCGATCTCGGAGCGGTGGAGGAGCAGCTTCCGCGCGCGCTTCGGCTCGTGGTTGTTGCGGTTGCCCTGCTCGAACGGGGCGATGTGGGCGCCGATCAGCCAGGCCTCGTCCTTCTCGATCCGGGCGTAGGCATCGGCGAGGTTGACCTTGCCGTTGCGGATCGACTTGATCTCGGTCCCGGTCAGGACGATCCCGGCCTCGAACGTCTCGTCGATCGTGAACTCGTGCCGGGCCCGTCGGTTGACGGCCTTCGTCTGTTCGTCGGCCACAGTGGTGATCCTGCCCTATCTGCGATCGTCGCGCGTGGGCGTCGGGATATCTGCGATCGTCGCGCATGGCCGTCCAGGCGCGACAGACGCCGAAAGGCCGGCCCGAAGGCCGGCCTTCCAAAGCTGTCCACCCACAGGGTGTCCGACTAAACGGCCATCTCCTGCGAGGTGGTGCAGCTACTCGTACTGTCGATCACTGCACATCACCTCCTTTCGTTCCCGATCACCGTACAGGATGGTCGTGCGGCTCGCAAGCCACGACGCGCGACCCGGCAGCGCCAGGGCTAGCGGCTCGCGCCCGCGCGCGAGGCTCGTTGTGGGCCGGCGCAGCAGCCGGAGGCGTATGCGACGCCCAGCGCCGCCGTCTGCGCCGTGAGAGCCCGCGCATTCCCGGCAGCCAACACTCCTTGAACGAGGGCGCCGGCGGCGCGCCCCACCGCTCACTCAGGCCGCGCGCTGCAATGCCGGCACCGGCAACGCCGCCGAGCTCTGGGTCAGCAGCTCGACCGCCTTGTCGAGCGCCGGATCCACGTTCGGCGCCGGGTTCGTCGGGGTCGCCACCGGCACGTCCGGGACGATCCCGACGTGATGGATCCAGCGCTTGTCGGGCGTCAGCCACTTGGCGATCGTCAACTTCAGGGCCGACCCATCCTGGAGCTGGATCCATTGCTGGACCGTGCCCTTCCCGAACGACGTCTCGCCGACGACCGTCGCCCGCTTCCGGTCCTGCAGCGCACCGGCAACGATCTCGCTGGCCGAGGCGCTGCCCTTGTCGACCAGGACGACCACGTGGATGTCGTCGGGCGTCGCGACCCCCGCGCCGGTCGCCGTGGTCTCGGTCTGGGTGCCGTCGGCGTCTTGCTCCCAGAAGATCGGGCCGCTCGCGATGAACTCGCTCGCGATCTGCCGGGCGGCGGTGACGTAGCCGCCCGGGTTGCCGCGGAGGTCGAGGACGATCCTGGTCTGGCCGGCCTTCAGATCGGCCTGGAGGGCGTCGTGGAACTTCGTCGCCGAGTTGTCGGAGAAGCCGGTGACCGCGATGTAGCCGACGGTGCCGCCGCCCAGCGACTTGGTGACGACCTCCTTGCTGACGATGACGTCGCGGGTGACGGTGATCTCGATCGGGGCGGCCCCGCCGCGCACGATCGACAGGGTCACCTCGGTCCCCTTCTTGCCCCGGATCTTGTCCCGCGCGCCATCGACCGTCAGGCCATCGAGCGACGTCCCGTCGACGGCGACGATCTCGTCGCCGGCCTTGAGCCCCGCCTTCTCGGCGGGCGAGCCGTCGAGCGGGCTCACGATCGTAAGGATGCAGTCCCGCCCGAGCGTCGTGCAGTCGGATGTCGCGCCCTTGGCGTCATGGGTGCCGATCTCGGCCCCGATCCCCTCGAACTGACCGGACAGGTCCTGCAGCCCCTCGCGGTATTGGTCGGGCGTCAGGTAGGCCGAATAGGGATCGCCGAGCGAGTCGACCATGCCCTTGATCGCGCCGCGGACGAGGCTCTGCTGGTCCTCGCCGCCGAGCGCGTACCGCTTGAGGATCGTGTTGTAGGTGTCCCAGAACGGCTGGAAGCCGTCCTCGGAGGCGACCGGCGTCCCGGGCTGCTCGGCGCTCCTCTGGCCGACCAGGAAGCCCGAGATGAACAACGCTCCGCCGGCGAGGATCGAGACGACGACCATCGCGATCGCGAGGATCGGCGTGCGGGCGCTGGACGGTCGAGGGAGGACGGGCCCCGGCGGCACGTCGAGCGCGGGTGGCGCCACCTCGAGCGCGGGTGGCGCCACCAGCGAGGGCGCATCCACGCGCGCGCCGGTCGCGGGATCAGGTGACGATGGAGGTCGAGGATCGGCGGTCGACGGATCCGGGTCGCGCGGGAGCATCGATGGTCTGGTCTCCGCTATCGGCTGCGGGCGGGCGGCAAGGGTACCCACCTGATCGTACGCGCGCCGATTCGGGGCCGGATCGTCCGTATACGGAACTTCATGGAACCGGCGCCGAACGGCTATCGGATCAGGTATGTCCGCACCGACACCCAGGAGCCGAGGATGCCGAGGCCGAGGCCGGCCGCGGTGACGATGAGGATCAGTTGGTTCGCCAGCGAGCCGAAGCTCAGGGGCAGGACCCGGAAGAAGTCGACCATGAAGCTGGCGATCGGCTCCGACAGGAGGTACAGCCCGGTCAGGGTGATCGCGGCGCCGAACAGCCCGACCATCGCGCCCTCGAACACGAACGGCCAGCGGATGAACGCGTCGGACGCGCCGACGAGCCGCATGATCTCGATCTCTTCGGAACGGGCGAACACGGCAAGGCGGATCGTGTTGACGATGATGAACAGGACGATCACCCCGATGACGACGAGGATCACGGTTCCGGCCGTGCGGAGGATGTCGGTCACGGTCTTGACGTTCTGAGCCGTGTCCTTGGTGTCGAGGACGTTCCGGACGGCCGGCTCCTTGCGCAGCGCGTCGGCGACGGTCTTCGAGAAGCCCGGGTCCTTGAGCTTCACCTCCTCGCTCGCGGTCAGCGGGTTCGTGTCGAGGTACTTGGTCAGGTCCTCACGCCCCTGCGCCTTCATCGACGCCTGGAACCGGGCCAGGGCCTCGTCCTTCGACACGAACGTGACGCCGGTGACCTCGGGCATCGCCCGGATCCTCGCTTCCAGCCCGGCGATGTCGGCCGGGGTCGCGTCCAGATCGATGTTCGCGACGACCTCGACCTTCTGCTCGGTGAAGTCGAGGGCCGACAGCAGACCGGTCTGGATGATCCAGAACCCGGCCAGCAGCACGAGCATCAGGACCATCGTGGCAGTGGCGGCGAGGCTCATCAGCGCATTCCGCCAGAACCCCTGCCAGGCGCGCCGGATGCTGAACGCGACGAAGCCGATCACCCGTCAGTCGACCCGGTGGTAGGCGCCGCCGACCTCGTCGCGGATCACCCGGCCCTCTTCGAGCGCGACGACGCGCTTCCGGAGGGCGGTCACGACGTCGGCGTCGTGGGTCGCCATCATCACGGTCACGCCGAGCTCGTTGATCCGGAGGAGGAGCTGGATGATCTCCCAGCTGATCAGTGGGTCGAGGTTGCCGGTCGGCTCGTCGGCAATGATCAGGCGGGGGTCGTGGACGAGCGCCCGAGCGATCGCCGTTCGTTGCTGCTCGCCGCCGGACAGCTGGCTCGGGACCTGCTCGCGCTGCGCCGTCAGGCCGACGAGGGCGAGGACCCGGTCGACGGCCGGCCGGATCTTGCGGCGCGGCGTGCCGGTCACCTCAAGGGCGAACGCGACGTTCTCCCAGACGCTCTTCGTCGGCAGGAGCTTGAAGTCCTGGAAGACGATCCCGATCTTGCGGCGGACCTTCGGGACGGCGCGCCGCGGCAGGCGGGCGAGGTCCTGGCCGTCGAGGACGACCTGGCCGTGGCTCGCCAGCTCGTCGCGGATGAGGAGCTTGATCAGGGTCGACTTGCCGGCGCCGGACGGGCCGACGAGGAAGACGAAGTCGCCCTCGGGGATCACCAGGTCGACGTCCTGCAGGGCGGTCTTGCCGTTCGGGTAGGTCTTGGTGACGTCGTGCAGCACGAGGACCGCGCGGTCGGCCTGAGCCTGCTCGCGCCCGCGGCGCAGCAGCCGTTCGCGCACGGAGCGTGGTGAGGCCGCAGTCGGCGTCGAGGTGATGGTCAAGGATGGCTCCGAGGCTCTGCCGAGGCGAGTGACAGGTCCACCCTCGGTCACACTGACTCCGTCCAGGGGCACGACAGGAGGAGCCTCATCGGCCGTGAGGCTATCACCGTGCCTCGGGGCCGGGCAAACGTCCTAAAGGTCCTACAGGAGCCCGGGCGAGATGGGCAGGGCGCGGGTGTAATCGGCGAACGGCCGATCCCAGCACAAGAGGGTCGGGAAGCCATCGATCCGGAAGCCGGCCCGCAGGAGTGGTACGACCGCCTCGCCCGCGCTGCCGGGCACCCAGATCCCGAAGGCGCCACGCGGCTCGACGGCGGTGACCAGGTGACCGACGACCGGCCCGAGAAGCTCCGGCTCGGCGACGACGACGGGACCGACGCGGCCGCTCTCCGAGGTGTAGCCGTAACCCCGTGTCCGACCCGACCGGTCGTGGTACAGGAAGCCGCGCCGGCCTTCGGCGACGAGGAAGGCGTGGTCGGCGGGCCGCTCGAAGCCGAGGCCGTCGCGATCGAGGGCGCCGAGCTCGCCGGCGAGCGCAGACGAGCCGAGACCGTCGCCGTCGGCGCCGATTTCGTCGAACGTCGAGACCTCGATGTCCGACGGGAGGCCGGCGAACGCGTCCGGCCGCTCCACGCGCCCGACGAGCCGCAGGAGGGGGACCCTCGGCACCATCCCGAGCGAGCCGTAGAGCCCGTTCGAGATCGGCTGGACGCTGTCGGTCGCGGTCGCTCGGGACCCCGTCCCGTCGTCCGGCTTGGGCATCACCGCGCCGAGGAGCCGGCGGCCCAGCCCCCGGCCCTGGGCGCGTGGCAGGACGAACAGCATCGACAGGAACCACAGGCGATCGCGGGCGACCGCCGAGATGAAGGCGTCGATGGTGCGCGCGCCGTCCGATCCGAGCCGTTCGGCCACGACGAACCGCTCGGGGTCCGTCGACTGCAGGTGGCCGTACAGCCGCAGGATCGGGCCCAGGTCGTCGGGGATCTCCGGCTGGGCGAGGCGGAGGAGGTAGTCGTTCAGGGCGTCGCGCCAGATCGCGGCGCAGGCCGGGAGGTCCTGGGCCGTCGCCGGGCGGAGGACGTGGTCGCCCGCGGCGGTGCCGTCGCCCGGCTCGATCCGCGTCGCGGTCGTCATGCCGCGTCAGAGCCGTCGTCGCCGAGGCGCGCGCTGGTCCCGCCCGTCGCGACCCGCTCGAGCTCCGCCCGCATGAAATCGTCGAGGTCGCCGTCCAGGACGGCCTGCGTGTTGCCCGTCTCGTGGGCGGTCCGGAGGTCCTTGACCATCTGGTAGGGGTGGAGGACGTAACTCCGGATCTGGTTGCCCCAGCCGGCCTCCACGTGCTCGCCCTTCAGCTTCCGGAGCTCGGCCTCCTTCTCCTCGAGCGCCCGCTCGAGCAGCCGGCCCTTCAGCACGCGGATCGCCATCTCCTTGTTCTGGGTCTGGCTTCGCTCGTTCTGGCTCTGGGCGACGATGCCGGTCGGGAGATGGGTGAGACGAACGGCCGAATCGGTCTTGTTCACGTGCTGGCCGCCGGCGCCCTGGGACCGGAACGTGTCAGTCCGGATCTCGTCCCAGTTCAGCTCGATCTCGACGTCGTCGTCGACCTCGGGCAGGACTTCGATGAGGGCGAAGGTCGTCTGGCGCCGCTTCTGGGCATCGAACGGGCTGATGCGGACGAGGCGGTGGACGCCACGCTCGGCGCGGAGCCAGCCGTATGCCGAGCGGCCGTCGACCTCGACCGTCGCGCTCTTGATGCCCGCCTGCTCGCCTTCCTGCTGGTCCACGATCTCGGTCCGGAAGCGGTGGCGCTCCGACCAGCGCAGGTACATCCGCAGGAGCATCTCGGCCCAGTCGGTCGCCTCAGTGCCGCCTGCCCCCGCGCTGATCGAGAGGATCGCCCCACCCTGGTCGTACTCGCCGGAGAAGAGGAGCGCGGTCCGCTCGCGCTCGAAATCGCGCTCGAGCGCCGCAGCCGTCCGGTCGAGCTCGGCGGTCAGCTCTGCGTCACCGGACTCCTCGACCAGCTCGAGCGTCGCGACGAGGTCGTCGACGCGCCCCTCGAACCCGCGCCAGAGCTCGATCTCGGAGCGGAGGCCATCGGCCTCGCGGAGGACCTTCTGGGCCGCCCGCTGGTCGTCCCAGAACCCGGGCTCGGTGGTCAGTGCGTCGAGCTGGGCGACGCGACGCTCCTTGGCGTCGAGGTCAAAGACGCCCCGAGGTCGACCGGATCCGCTGGGCCAGGTCGCGAACGGTGGACGCGTCCACCTAGTTCCGCGCCTGGAGGTCTTGCAGCAGGATCGGGCGGAGCTCGATGAGGCGAAGGGCCGACTTGCTCCGGGCGACGACGGGGTTCACGCAGGGACAGTACGAGTTGTGGGGGCAGACGCCGCAGTTGCCGTCACAGTCGAGAGCTGCCGCGTAGCTGCACGTCCGGCAGTCTCGCTCGCAGGCGATGAGATCGACGAACGACGCTTCCTCGGCCTGCTTCAAACTCATCCCTCACTCTGTGCTTGGCAGGATTGGGGGGTCGGGGCGCGTGGGCCGGCTCCGGGGATCCCTCCGATCCCGAGCCCGCGGGAATTGCCGGCAGTATCGCACGTCGAATCCAGACGGCCAAGAGGGTCAAACCGAAAGTTTCGCCCTCCGGGCTCATCGTCCTGGCCATTCAGGATGTCTGTCCCGCGACGAAGTACTGCGTCAATCCGCCCAACTCGTGGATCGTGGCATCGACGCGTCCGCGCAGATCCTCGTCGGTCGGGCTGGTCGCCGTCGGCGAGCCGAGATCGGTCAGGCCGATGTCGCGGGCGATCCGGAGGACTCGCAACATGTGGGTTCGGTCCGAGACGAAGAGCGTGCTGCTCAGACCGTGATCGCGCAGCAGGCCGGCGACGCCGCGCAGCGACTCGAGGGTCGTCCGGCTCTCGTCCTCCACGAGGATGGCGTGGTCCGGGACGCCGTTCGCCAGGGCATAGACGCGGGCAGCCGTGGCCTCGGTGGTGCGGTCGCCCTCGGCCTTGCCGCCGGTCACGATGAGGTACCGGGCCAGGCCCGCCTGGTACAGGTCGATCGCGTGATCGAGGCGCGCCTTGAGGATGGACGATGGCCGGCCGTTGTACTGGGCGGCCCCCAGCACCACGATCGCGTCGACCGTCTGCCGGTCGTCCCGGTTGCCGACCTCCCAGATCCGATACGACGCCCAGCCCGCCACGAGGACGGCGCCGACGATGGCCGCGAGGACGATCCGGCCGACCGCTCGGATCACGCTCCGCGGCGACGAGTCAGCGGCCGTGACACTTCTTGTACTTCAGGCCCGAGCCACACCAGCAGGGATCGTTCCGCCCGATCCGGGCTCCCGACGGCGTGAAACCCGGCCGGACCGGTCCGCCGCCGTTCGCGCCGTCGGACTGGAGCTGGCGGCCCATCGGATCGGCCGCGAGCCCGCCCGCGACCACGGGTCCGATCGGCCGCGCCGCGGCCGGTCGGGGCGGCGCTGTCGCGGTGCCGGCCGCCGTCCCGCGCGCCCCGGCCGCCGCGGCCGCCGCGCCACCGCCGCTCAGCAACGCCGCACCCGCGGCCAGGTTCCGGTCGATGGCCGACGGTCCACCTGGCGGCTGGACCGTGACGGTGACGCGGAAGATCGTCGAGGCGACCTGGTGCCGGATCAGGTCGCGCAGCTCGCCGTAGAGCTGGTACGCCTCGCGGCGGAACTCGTTGAGCGGGTCCTGCTGGGCGTATCCGCGCAGGCCGATGCCGCGCCGCATGTCGTCGATCTCGGTCAGGTGCTCGACCCACAGCGAGTCGATCGTGCGGAGGAGGACCATCCGCTCGACGAGCGCCCAGTTCTCCTCGCCGACGTCGGCCTCGCGCCGCTCGAGCCGGGCATCGGCGAGATCGAGCAGGTGCTCGGTGATCGCCTCGCGCGAGCCGAGCTCCCACAGGTCATCCTCGCTCGTGCCCTCGCCATCGAGGCCCATCGCCCGGAGACCGGCCGCGAGCGCCTCCATGCCCCAGTCGTCGGGCGTCTCGCCGGAGAGGTGCCCCTCGACCATCGTCCGCATCTCGTCCTCGACGAAGGACCGGATGGTCTCGGTCAGGTCCTCGTTCCGGAGGACCTTGTCCCGCTCCGCGTAGATCGTCTCCCGCTGGCGATTGATGACGTCGTCGAACTCGACGACCCGCTTCCGCATGTCGAAGTTGAAGCCCTCGACCCGGCCCTGGGCGCTCTCGATCGTCCGGCTCACGAGCCGGTTCTCGATCGCGACGTCGTCCTCCAGGCCCATCCGCTCCATGAGGCCCGCGACCCGATCGGAGGCGAACCGCTTCATCAGGTCGTCCTCGAGGGACAGGTAGAACCGAGAGGAGCCGGGGTCGCCCTGGCGGCCGGCCCGACCGCGGAGCTGGTTGTCGATCCGCCGGCTGTCGTGGCGTTCGGTGCCGATGATGTGGAGCCCGCCGACGGCGACCACGTGCTCGTGATCCTCGTCGGTGACGATCCTGGCCTCGGCGAGCGCGGCGTCGTAGGTGGCCTTGTCGACCTCGGCCGGGTTCAGCCCGCGCTTGTGGAGGATCTCCGACGCCAGTCCGGCCGGGTTGCCGCCAAGGAGGATGTCCGTCCCGCGGCCGGCCATGTTCGTCGCGATCGTGACGGCGGCCGTCCGACCGGCCTGGGCGACGATGCCCGACTCCTTCTCGTGGAACTTGGCGTTCAACGTCTCGTGCCTGATCCCGCGACGCTTGAGCATCGTCGACAGGATCTCGGACTTCTCGACGCTGACCGTGCCGACGAGGACCGGCCGGCCGGCCTTCTGCATCTCGACGACCTCGTCGATCAGGGCGTTGAACTTGCCGAGCTCATTCCGGAAGACGAGGTCCGGCTCGTCGAGCCGGATCATCTCCTTGTGGGTCGGGATCGCGACGACCTCGAGTTCGTAGATCTTGTGGAACTCCTCCGCCTCGGTCATCGCCGTGCCGGTCATCCCGGACAGCTTGTCGTAGAGCCGAAAGTAGTTCTGGAAGGTGATCGTCGCGAGTGTCACGGACTCCCGCTGGACCTTGACGCCCTCCTTCGCCTCGATTGCCTGGTGGAGGCCCTCCGACCAGCGGCGGCCCGGCATCTGGCGGCCGGTGAACTCGTCGACGATGACGATCTCGCCGTCCTTGACGATGTAGTCGCGGTCGCGCTTGTAGAGGGCGTGGGCCCGGAGCCCCTGCTCGAAGTGGCGAGCCAGACGCGGGTCGGCGTCGTAGAGGTTCTCGATCCCGAGGAGCTTCTCGATCTTGTCGATGCCCTCCTCGGTCGGCGAGACGGCGCGGTCCTTGAGGTCGACGAAGTAGTCGCCACCGTCTTCGGCGCCCTCCGGCCGCTCCTGGAGGCGGGGGACGAGCCGGGCGAAGGTGAAGTAGAGGTCGGCCGACTCCTCGGCCTGGCCGCTGATGATCAGTGGCGTCCGGGCCTCGTCGATGAGGATGTTGTCGACCTCGTCGACGATCGCGAACGCCCGCTCGCGCTGGACCCGGTCGGCGAGGTCCGTGACCATGTTGTCGCGGAGGTAGTCGAAGCCGAACTCGTTGTTCGTCCCGTAGGTGACGTCCGCGGCGTAGGCCTCCTTGCGGGTGACCGGGCGGAGGTTGATGAGCCGCTCGTCGCTGGTCGGGTAGCCGGGCTCGAAGACGAACGACGCATCGTGGGTGATCATCCCGACGCTGATCCCGAGGAAATGAAAGACGGGTCCCATCCACTGCGGGTCGCGCCGGGCCAGGTAGTCGTTGACGGTGACGACGTGGACGCCGCGGCCGGTCAGCGCGTCCAGGGCGGCGGCGAGGGTCGGGACGAAGGTCTTGCCCTCGCCCGTCTTCATCTCGGCGATCTTCCCCTGGTGGAGGACGATCCCGCCGATCAGCTGGACGTCGAAGTGGCGCATCCCGAGGGTCCGGCGCATCGCCTCGCGACCCATCGCGAAGACGTCCGGGAGGACCTCGTCGAGCGCGTCCTGGATCGCGCCGAGCTCCCGCTTGTGGCGGGCCTTCGCGAGCTCGCGGCGCCGCTCGAGGTCGGGGTGGGTGAGCTCCTCCTCGGTCGGCTCGGTCGGGGTCGAGACCTCCCGGATCTCCTCCCGGATGTCGGCGAACCGCGCGCGGATCTCGTCGTCCGACAGCGCAGAGATCTCGGGCTCGAGTTCGTTGATCTCGTCGATCAGCGGCTGGATCCGTCGCAGCTCGCGGTCGTTCGAGTCGACGAATCGGGACAGGAATTTCATGGGACCCCAAGTATAGGGTGCGTGCTCCGGAGCCCCGATCGGGGCTTCCTGGCCGCTCGAGTCACCCGGAGGAACCGCTCTGGAACGACCTGGAGATGGCTCCAGGCCATGCAACGGACGCGGATCGCGCTGCCGATTGCTCCCAGCCATATCCGGGACGATGGCAAGGCGCCTCTCTGCGCGGGCGGCTCCGAGGACCTCGCCGAACATGGCTCACCGCCATCGGCGAAACGATCTGGGCACCCGGCCGGTCGGCGGAAGCACCGGACTCTCGCGGGGCGAGCGTATCTGACAGGTCCCGATCCAGATTTGCACGAATGGCTCGTGGGACGAGAATCCCGCGGCGATTCGGCCCGGCGAAGGCCACCTGGGGTCGGGTTGGCGCCCGATTCCTGTCACATACGCTCGTGGGGCGAGAAATCGTGACGAGCCGCGAGCCCCCGTTCGGACGACGCGGCTTCAGCTCTTCGCCAGGTTGATCAGGAACTCCAGCGTGCCGTGGTCCTCGACCGACACGAAGCCGCCGATGCTCGGGGCGTTGATCTGGTAGTCCGAGAACGGGAACGACAGCGAGCCGGCGACCTGGATGAGGCTGCCGTTGACCTGGGCCTGGGCCGGGATGTCGACCGTCTTCGTCACACCGTGGAGCGTCAGGTCGCCGTGGAGCGTGACGTCGACCTGAGCGCCGCTCGTCGCGGTCGCCGGGAGGGTAACCGGCTGGGTGAGCTTGAACGTCGACGTCGGGAAGCTGTCGGTCTCGATGCCGTCGCGGCGGAGCCGGTTGTCGCGCATCTGGCGATCGCTCGCAAGCGAGGTCATGTCGACCGTGAAGTCGGCCGCCGTCACGCTCAATGAGCCACCGCTCGACGCGATCGTCGCCGTTCCCGTGATCCCGCTCGTCCGGCCGACCGCGTCGCTGTCGGCCGACAGGCTCGCCAGCCGCTCGCGGACGCGGTAGCCGACGACGGAGTCCGGGCCGATCGACCACGTCCCGGGGAGCGCCGCCGCATCGATGGTCGCCGCGGACGCAGGGGCGAGCGTCGTCCCGGCGCTCGGGTCCGCGATCGGGCTGTTCCCCGCCGCCGCCGACGCCGCCGGTGCGGCGCTCGGCAACGCCAGCGGCGCGACATCGTCACCCTTGAGGAAGAGGACCCAGGCGAGTGCCCCGCCGCCGACGGCAAGCAGGAGGACGGCGACAACGGCAAGGCCGGCGGTGCGGGACGTCATCGGGTGATGGTTCCGGCGCGGGTTGAGGAGTTTCTGAGAGCGGCCGTGTGCTCAGGCCGGACGGGTCCGGCGCCGACGCCGACGCCGCCCGCTACGGGCCCGGCGATGCGACCGGCGGGACGACGGGCAGGGCCGGCAGGTGCCAGAACCCCGTCCCGTAGCCGAGGACGAGGAGGACGAACGTCAGCGCCCCGAGCCCGAGCCAGAACAGGACGGCCAGCGGGGTCGACGTCGGGTTCATCTCCGGGTTCTTCAAGGCCGGCAGTCGGCCGTCGCGCCGGTTCAGGCCCCAGCGGCGGCCCTGGAGCTGGACGCGCCAGTTCGGATCGGCGACCGGGCGCGGCTCGAGACCGCCCTTGCCATCGGGGCGGTGGAGCTGAAGGCTCATCGACGCCGTCCGGGGTTGGCGCTCATCGATGCCCTCTTCTCATCGCAGCGAGGGCGACTGGGTCGTCCTCCGAGTCGTCGTCATCGTCGCCTGCTGGCAGCCGACCGGGTGCGGTCCCGCCATCGCCGTGTCGCTGCTGGCCGTCCTCCCACAGGAGCATCTCCTGGGTGAACGACACTTCGCTGCTGAACAGCGCGCCGACGGACTCGCCGCGGTGGATCCGCTTGATCGCCTCACCGATGAGCGGCGCGACGGACAGCGTCGTGATCTTCGACAGGCGCTTGACCGCCGGCAGGGGCACGGAGTCGGTCAGGACGATCTCACGCAGGTTCGACTCGCGGAGCCGATCGACCGCGGGGTCGCTCAGGACGCCGTGCGTGGCGCAGGCGTAGATGTCGGTGACGCCCTCGCGCTCGAGCGCCCGAACGATCTCGGTCAGCGTCCCGGCCGTGTCGATCTCGTCGTCGACGATGATCGCGACCTTGCCGCGGACCTCGCCGATGACGTTCATCAGCTCGGCCCGATCGAGGTTCCCGATGCGGCGCTTCTCGATGATCGCCAGCGGCGCGTCGATCAGCTCGGCGAACGTCCGCGCCCGCTTGGCGAACCCGAGGTCGGTGACCACGACGACGTCGTCGAGGTTCTTGTCAATGAAGTAGCGCGACAGCATGTGGACCGCGGTCAGCTCGTCGACCGGGATGTTGAAGAAGCCCTGGATCTGGCCCTGGTGGAGGTCCATCGTCAGGACCCGGTCCGCCCCGGCGACCGTGATCATGTCGGCGATCAGGCGGGCGGTGATCGGGACCCGCGGCTGGTCCTTCTTGTCCGAGCGGCCGTAGGCGTAGAACGGGATGACCGCGGTGATCCGGCCCGCGCTCGCCCGCTTGAACGCGTCGATCATGATCAGCAGCTCCATGATCGACTGGTTGACGGGGTGGCACGTCGGCTGGATGAGGAAGATGTCCTTCTCGCGGACGTTGTCGAGAATCTTGACGAAGATGTTCTCGTTCGCGAACTGGAAGACCTCGGCCTTGCCGCACTCCGTGCCGAGCCAGCGGGCGATCTTCCGGGCCAGCTCCGGGTTGGCGTTGCCGTGGTAGATCTCGAACTGATCCGCGTACACGGCGTCCTCCCGACCGCGAACCGTCGCGTCGCCTAGGCGCCGCGACCCGGGGCCGGGCCGCTGCCGCCCGGCTCGGGGGCGTCATTGTCCTCGATGCCACCGCGCTCTGCCAGCCCGGATCGGAAGGCGGCGATCGCGACGACCCGGTCGCCCTCGGCCAGGCGCATGACGATCACGCCGCGCGCGCTCGACGAGTAGCGGTTGATCGAGTTCGTGTCGGTCCGGATGACCTGGCCGCCGGCGCTGATCAGCAGCAGCTCCTCGTCCTCGTCCGTCACCTGCTGGACCGCCGCGACGGATCCCGTCTTCTTGCCCTCGAGGGCGATCAGCCGGACGCCCTGGCCGCCGCGGTGCTTGCGGCGGAACTCGGTCAGCGCGACCCGCTTGCCGTAGCCGGTCTCGGTGAGGACGAGGAGGTCGGCGTCCGGCTCGACGACGGTCATCGCCACGACGCTGTCACCTTCCTTCTTGAGGAGCCGGATCCCGATGACCCCGGCCGCGACCCGACCCATCGGGCGGACCTCGTCCTCGGCGAACCGCGCGAGCATCCCCTCTGCGGTCGCGATGATCACGTCGTCGTCCCCGGCGGAGACGTCGACCCAGGCGAGCTCATCATCCTCGTTGATCGTGATCGCGAGGATCCCCGTCGATCGGACGCGCTCGAACTGCTCCAGCGGCGTCTTCTTGATGATCCCCTTGCGGGTGGCCATCACCAGGTAGTGCCCCGGCTCGAAGTTGGGCAGGACGATCGTCGCCATCGGGACCTCGCCGGCCTCGACCTGGACGCCCGGCAGGTTGATGATCGGGATGCCCTTGGCCTGGCGGCTCGCGTCGACGATCGAGTGGACCTTGGCGCTGAAGACCCGGCCGCGGTTCGTGAAGAACAGCGCCCAGTCGTGGGTGTTCGCGACGATGAGGTGCTCGACCGCGTCCTCCTCGCGGGTGACGTGGCCGATGATCCCCTTGCCGCCGCGATGCTGGCGGCGGTAGGTCGCGACGGGCTGGCGCTTGATGTAGCCGCGGCCGCTGATCGTGATGACGACGTCCTCGTCGGCGATCAGGTCCTCGTCGGTCATCTCCCGGCTCGAGTCGTCGGCGACCCGCGTCCGTCGTTCTCCGGCGTGCTTCTGCTTCAGCTCGGCGAGCTCGTCCTTGATGATCCCGAGCACCCGGGTCGGGTTGGCGAGGATGTCCTCGAGCTCGGCGATGAGCTGGATGACGCTGAGGTACTCGTCCTCGATCTTCTTGCGCTCGAGGGCGGCGAGACGGGCGAGGCGCATGTCGAGGATGGCGTTCGCCTGGAGCTCCGACAGGTCGAACCGGCTCATCAGGTTCGATCGCGCGGCCTCGACGTCGGCCGACTCGCGGATCGTCCGGATCACCGCGTCGAGGTTGTCGAGGGCGATCTTCAGGCCCTCGAGGATGTGGGCCCGCGCCCGGGCCTTGCCGAGGTCGTACTCGGTCCGCCGGCGGACGATGTCGCGGCGATGGTCGACGTAGTGCTGGAGGACGCTCTTGAGCGGCAGCGTCTGCGGCTGGCCGTCGACGAGCGCCAGCATGTTCATGTTGAAGGCGAGCTGCATGGGGGTGTGCTTGAACAGGTTGTTCAGCACCTTGTGCGGGTTCGCGTCGCGCTTGATCTCGATGAAGATCCGCATCCCGTCGCGGTCCGACTCGTCGCGGAGGTCGGCGATGCCCTCGATCCGCTTGTCCTTGACCAGGTCGGCCATCTTCTCGAGGAGGGCGGCCTTGTTCACCTGGTAGGGCAGCTCGCTGACGATGATCGCCATCCGCTCGCCGTGGATCTCCTCGAAGGCGACCTGCGCCCGCATCACGACCCGGCCGCGGCCGTGGGCGTACATCTGGCGGATCGCGTCGACGGTCTCCATCTCGCCGTTGAGCGGGTTCCGGACCTGCTCGAAGCGGTAGATCGTCCCGCCGGTCGGGAAGTCCGGCCCGAGGACGTACTTCGAAAGGTCGTCGGACGTGATCTCAGGATCGTCGATCAGCGCGATCGTCGCGTCGCAGACCTCGCCGAGGTGGTGGGGCGGGATGTTCGTCGCCATCCCGACCGCAATTCCGCTGCTGCCATTGACCAGGAGGTTCGGGAGCTTCGCCGGCAGGACGGTCGGCTGCTTCTGGGTGCCGTCGTAGTTGTCCTCGAAGTCGACGGTCTCCTTATCGATGTCATCGAGCATCTCGGCCGCGATCGCCGTCAGCCGCGCCTCGGTGTAGCGCATCGCTGCCGCCGAATCCCCGTCGACCGAGCCGAAGTTGCCCTGCCCGTCGACGAGCGGGTAGCGCATCGAGAAGTCCTGGGCGAGCCGGACGAGGGCGTCGTACAGCGCGACGTCGCCGTGCGGGTGGTATTTGCCCATCACCTCGCCGACGATCGCGGCGCACTTCCGGAAGGAGCTCGTCGCGCTGAGCCCCATCTCGCCCATCGTGTAGAGGATCCGGCGATGAACCGGCTTCAGGCCGTCGCGAACGTCGGGCAGGGCGCGCGACACGATCACGCTCATCGCGTAATCGAGGTAGCTGACCCGCATCTCGTCCTCGATGCGGATCGCTCGGATCTGGCCCAGGTCGTCGGTCACAGGATCCTGCTCCTAACGATCGTTCGTTCGTGTGCCGTCGTCACGTCAGCGGCGGCTCGTCTATCGGCATCCCCAGGAGGCCGCCACCGAATCGTTCGGCCGCCTCCGAGGCCCGAGAGGTCGACCGCGCGCCGGCTCGACGGCGAATGCCGTCGAGCCTCGCCCGGATCCGGTCGGCAGCGGCGGGGTCGATCTTCAGCAGGGCGTCCCGGATCACCCACGCCCGATGACCGTCGTTGGTTTCCGCCGCCTGGCTCGCCTCCGCGTCGAGGAACGCGGTCGTCGCGGCAAGATCGACGGCAGCCATCGATCTCAGCGCCCAGGCGAGCGCCTTCTGGACATCTGGCTCGGCATCGCCGATGAGCTCGCCGATCAGCCCGAGACCGTGCCGGGCGACCTCGGGATCCCGGCCGCGCCGGCGATCGATGAACGGCATCGTCGCGATCGTGCTGCCGACCAGCCGGCGCTCCCAGCGCGAAGGGCTGTAGACGAGCTGCTCGAGCTCGGCCCAGCGGTATGGCTCGTTCAGGATGCCCTTCCCGACGGGGTGGGCCAGGCTGTCGACCGTGATCCAGTCCCCGGCGTCACGAGACGCGCGGCGGATCAGCTGCCACGCTCGCTCCGTGTCGTCGACGACGAGGCGCTCGAGCAGGCCGAACGCGAACCAGCGGGCCTCGAGCTTCGATTCGCGAGACAGCCGATCGGCCACCTCCAGCCAGCCCGAGGTGCGCTCGCTGCGAGTCGCCTCTCGGAAGCCGCGCCGAACGGCCTCGATCAGGGGCCAGCGGACGCCGTGGCGATCGCCGATCCCGGGAGCGATCCGCCGTTGACCCTCGAGGTAGGCGGGGTCCGCCAGGTCGGCCAGCCCAGCCCGGAGAGCCGTCGCGAAGGCCGCCGGGTCGCCGATCTCGTCGGCGAGTCGGGCGCCGAGGGCCTCGGCCTCGGGGCGGCGATCTGCGACGAAGGCGTTGGCCTCGGCCGTGATCGGGCTGAGGGTCGCGGCGGTGGGGCTCATGCCGGGCGACCCTCGTTCGCCGCGGCCGGAGCCAGGCGAAATCGGTAGCGGGCCTGGAGCTCGCGCTTGCGCTCGTCGCCCGCGGCGACGTAGCTCGCCTCGCCGGTCGCAAGGAGCTCGCCGGTCGCCGGATCGACGATCCGGCTCGTCGTCTGGATGATCCGCCGGCGGTTCGCCGTGACCCAGCCCTCGGCCCGGACCCTCGTCCCGAGGCGGACCGGCTTCTTGAAGTCGACGCTCAGGCGTGCGGTCAGGCCCCAGTTGTCGGTCGTGGCGAGGGACCAGGCCATCACCTCGTCGAGGACCGTGCAGACGATCCCGCCATGGGCGATCCCATCCCAGCCCTGGAACCGGTCGGCCAGGACGAGCTCGGTCCAGCACCGCTCGCCATCCACGTGGAGGTCGAGATGAAGGCCGCCCTCGTTGAGGGAGCCGCAGGCGAAGCAGTTGTGCGGCTCGACCTCGATCAGCAGCTCGCCCGTCGGCCCGCCCGCGCCATCCTTGGCGACCGCAGCCACCGTTTCGGTGATACCGGTGCGCCGGTCGGTGACCTCAGACGTCAAGGTTGCGCACCTTGCGGGCCTCGGTCTTGATGAATTCCTTGCGCGGGGCGACCTTCTCGCCCATCAGCATCGTGAAGATCGCGTCAGCCTCGGCGGCGTCATCGATCTCCGCCCGGAGGAGCGTCCGGGTCTCGGGGTTCATCGTCGTCTCCCAGAGCTGCTCGGCGTTCATCTCGCCGAGGCCCTTGAACCGCTGGACGGAGACGTTCTTGCGGTCCATCTCCTTGACGATCCGGTCGCGCTCCTTCTCGCTCTGCGCATAGCGCGTCAGCTTCCCGGTGGAGATCCGGTAGAGCGGGGGCTGGGCGACGTACAGGTAGCCCTGCTCGATGACCTGCGGCATGTGCCGGTAGAAGAACGTCAGCAGCAGCGTCCGGATGTGGGCCCCGTCGACGTCGGCGTCGGTCATGATGATGATCCGGTGGTAGCGCAGCTTCGTGATGTCGAAGCTGTCACCGATCCCCTCGATGCCGGCGCCGAGCGCGATGATCAACGGCCGGACGTTCTCGCTCGCGACGATCTTGTCGAGCCGGGCCTTCTCGACGTTGAGGAGCTTGCCGCGGAGGGGGAGGATCGCCTGGAAGCGGCGATCGCGACCCTGCTTGGCGGAGCCGCCGGCAGAGTCGCCCTCGACGATGTACAGCTCGCTCCGAGCCGGGTCGCGCTCCTGGCAGTCGGCCAGCTTGCCCGGCAGCGACAGGCCGTCGAGGGCGCCCTTGCGGATCACGAGGTCGCGCGCCTTGCGGGCGGCTTCGCGGGCGCGTGCCGCGGTCAGGCACTTCTCGATGATCCGGCGGCCATCGCCCGGGTTCTCGTCGAGGTACTGGCCGAGTGCCTCGGCGACCGCGGTCTGGACCTGGCCCTTCAGCTCGGCGTTGTTGAGCTTGGCCTTCGTCTGGCTCTCGAACTGCGGCTCGGTGAGCTTCACGCTGATGACGGCGGTCAGCCCCTCGCGGACGTCGTCGCCCGACAGGTTCGGATCGGCGTCGCGAAGGACGCCGGCGCGTCGGGCCCAGTCGTTCAGGGAGCTCGTCAGCGCCGCGCGGAAGCCGGTGACGTGCGTTCCACCGTCGACGGTGTTGATGCTGTTTGCGAACGACAGGACGTTCTCCGTGTACGAGTCGTTGTACTGGAGAGCGACCTCGACGACCGTCGTCTTGTCGCGCTGCTCGACGTAGATCGGCCGGTTGTGGAGGACCTCCTTGTTCCGGTTCAGGTGCCGGACGAATGACTGGATGCCGCCCTCGAAGTAGAACGACCGCTCGCGCTCGACCCGCTCGTCGATGAGCGAGATCCAGACGCCCTTCGTGAGGTAGGCCGACTGTCGAAGGCGCAGGGCGATCGTGTCGAACGAGAACTCGATCGTCTCGAACATCTTGGGATCCGCCCGGAAGGTGGTCGTCGTGCCGCGGCGATCCCCCTGCGGACTGATCCGCTTGACCGGTCCGAGGGGCTTGCCCCGCTCGTATTCCTGCGCCCAGACCCCACCGTCGCGGGCGGATTCGACGCGCATCCACTCCGACAAGGCGTTGACGACGCTGACGCCGACGCCGTGGAGCCCGCCCGAGACCTTGTACCCGCCGCCTCCGAACTTGCCACCGGCGTGGAGAACGGTATGGACGACCTCGAGCGCGTCCTTTCCCGTCGAGTGCTTGCCGACGGGAACGCCTCGTCCGTCGTCCCGGACCTTGACGGTGCCGTCGGCGGCAAGCCGGACGTGGATCGTCCTGGCCTCACCGGCCATTGCCTCGTCGATCGAGTTGTCGACGACCTCCCAGATCAGGTGGTGGAGGCCGCTCTCGTCGGTCGAGCCGATGTACATGCCGGGGCGACGACGGACGGCCTCGAGGCCTTCGAGCACCTGGATGCTTGCCGCCGTGTAGTCCGAGCCACCTGCCTTGCCGCGCCTCGCGCGTGTCGTCGGAGGTGTCTCGGTCGCTTGGTCGGTCACGCGGACCCTCCGATGAGGCGGTCGTACAGCTGGCCGAGCTCTTCATCGCTGTAGAACTCGATGATGATCCGGCCGCCCTTCCGTGAGCGGGCGAGCGTCACCTTCGTCCCGAGGCGGCGGCGGAGGTCCTCCTCGACGCGCTCGAGCTCGGGGTCGAGACGCGCCCGGGGCTCGGCAGCCATTGCCGGTTGGCGTGGCTCACGCAGGCGGCGGACGAACTCTTCCGTCTGGCGGACCGACAATCCCTGGTCGACGACACTGGCGGCTACCCGGGGCTGCTGCTCGACGGGCAACCCGCCGATCGCCCTCGCGTGGCCTTCGCTGATCTGGCCATCGACGAGGGCCGCCTGGACGCGCGGCTCGAGGTCCAGGAGGCGGAGCGTGTTGGTGATCGTCGACTTCGCGCGCCCGACTCGCCGAGCGATCTCGTCGTGCGTCAGCTCGAACTCGGTGATGAGGGCCCGGTAGGCGCCGGCCTCCTCGATCGGGCCGAGATCGGAGCGCTGGAGGTTCTCGACAAGGGCCACCTCGAGCTGGTCCCGATCGGCGAGCTGGCGGATCACGGCGGGAATGCGCTCGAGGCCGGCCAGCTGACTCGCGCGGAGGCGACGCTCGCCGGCGACGAGCTGGTAGCCGTCGAGCGTCTCCGTCACGAGGATCGGCTGGAGCACTCCGTGCTCGACGATGCTCGCGGCGAGCGCCTCGAGGTCCTCGGCGTCGAACCGCTGGCGCGGCTGACGCGGGTTCGGCTGGATCCGCGGGATGGGGATCTCGTTGATCCCCGACGGCATGGAGCGCTGCGGGATGAGCGACGACAGGCCACGGCCGAGGCCCGAGTGGCGCTCCTGGCGGATCGTCATGATGCCGCCCCAACGGTCAGCCGCGCCGTGGCTTCGTCGGCGGCCGGATCGACATCCGAGGGCGGGCTGACCTCGCGGCGATCTCGTCGAAGGAGCTCGGCTGCGAGCTCCGCGTAGGCGATTGCGCCCCTCGAATCGGAGCGATAGAGGGCGATCGGGAGGCCGAAGCTCGGTGCCTCAGACAGCCGCACGCTGCGCGGGATCACGGTGTCGAACACGGCGCGGCCGAAATGGTTGCGGACCTCGGAAGCGACGTCCGCGGACAGGTTCGTCCGCGCATCGAACATCGTGAGCACGACGCCCTTGATCGCCAGCGGCGGGTTCAGGTTGTCGCGGACGAGGTTCAGAGTGGCGATCAACTGGGTGAGGCCCTCCAGGGCGTAGTACTCACACTGCGTCGGGATCAGGATCGAGTCGCAGCCGGTCAGGGCGTTGACGGTCAGCAGACCGAGTGACGGTGGGCAATCGAGCAGGACGTAGTCGTAGCCAGCGGGCACGTCCCCGAGGGCTCGGGCAAGCCGTCGTTCACGCTGCGGCGAAGACGCCAACTCGACTTCGGCTCCCGCCAGGGCAACCGATGCGGGTGCCAGATCGCATCGCTCGACGGATGTCGGCAGGATCACCGACTCGAGGTCGCGATCCCCCAGAAGGACGTCGTAGAGCGTCGCGCGAAGCGCGTTCCGTTCCACGCCGAAGCCGCTTGTCGCGTTTCCCTGCGGGTCGAGATCGAGAACGAGGATCCGTTGTCCGGAGATGGCGAGGGAGGTCGCCAGATTGACTACGGTCGTCGTCTTTCCGACGCCGCCCTTCTGGTTTGCACAGGCGATCGTTTGACCCACTCAGGACCGCCCGGAGGAAGCGCTCACGTCCATCCATTCTAGCATCCGAGGCGGTTTCACCCCTTGATTCGGCGCGCCGTCGACACGGTTGCACACGCTCCTTATCAGCCGATTGACCGGCGCTCTCCGCGTCCTCGACGCAGCCTCTCCAGCCGGGGTCGGCGGGCGGTTTCACGTGAAACCACAGACGAGCGCGTGCCTGTTCCGCGGGAACCGTCAGGGACCTCAGAAACCTCTGCCTATGACCGTCCCGCCCGATCGAACCATTGCCCGTCGGCGTCGTCGCGTGGGATACTGGCAATGGACGTCACCGCCGCCGATCGTCAGATGTCGCCCGCGATCAAGGCGCGAGTTGGCTCGCCGAGGATCGGATCGCCAATGACCTTGCTCGTCGCCGCGATCGCTGCGACGGTGGCTGCCATCGCTGAATCGACCATCACGCCATATCTCCGGGTGGGCAATGCCCAACCGCATCTGGTCTTCGTTCTGGCGGTCGTCTGGACCGTCGCCGTCGGACTCGACAGCGGCCTCGTCTGGGCGTTCGTTGGAGGACTCGCCCTCGACACGCTTGCCCAGCGACCGCTGGGCAGCACCGCCTTCGCCTTGCTCCTGGCCGTCGGGCTGACCGCGGCCATCGCTCGTCCACTCAATCGGCTCCGGCCGATCGCCGCAATCATCGTCACCGCCGTCCTGAGCCTCGTCTATTCGATGACTCTCGTCGTCCTCTTCTCCGTCCTGCGACCGCCGGCGGCTCTGGCCGAGCCGCTGAAGTTCGTCGCGCCAAGCGTTCCGTACGACGTGATCGTCGCGGCGATCCTTGGTCCGTTGGCCGTCTCGATCCACGACCGGTTCTCCCATGACGAGGAGCGTGTCCCGCGGTGACTCCCCTCCTCGACGGCCGCCGCCAGTACTCCCGCCCGAACAACCGGTTCCTGATCTTCGCGCTGGCGGCGATCCTCGCGATCGGTGGGCTGACGACGCGGCTCTTCTATCTCCAGATCGTGAACGGCGGCCAGTTCACGGTGCTCAGCGAGGGCAACCGGACGTCGGCCGAGGCGATCCCGTCGGCGCGTGGCCTGATCTACGACCGCCGCGGCGTGGCGCTCGTCAAGAACGTTCCGACCTTCGCCGTCAAGATCCGCCCGGTCGACCTTCCCGAAGACCGCCGCGATGACGTGGTCTCGCGCCTGGCGTCGCTGCTGAACATGGATCCGGCCGACATCAACGGCGCGATCGACAGCAATCCGGGCTCACGCTTCGATCTCGTCCGGATCGCAACCGACGTTCCCGACGCGACCGCTCGGTTGCTCTCGGAAGCCGGCGATGCCCTTCCCGGCGTCGAGGTCGTCATCGAGGCTCGGCGCCAGTACCCGCTGGGGACGTTGGTGTCGCAGCTCCTGGGCTACACGGGACCGGTGTCGCCGGACCAGCTCCCGGCGCTCCGGACCGAGGGATACCTCCCCGACGACCTGCTCGGCAAGACCGGGATCGAGGCCTACTACGAGACGCAGCTCCGGGGGACGTACGGGTCGAAGACCGTCGAGAAGGACGCCTCCGGTCGCAAGATCCAGGACCTCCAGACGGTGACCCAGGCGCAGTCCGGGGATTCGCTGACGCTGACGATCGACGCCAAAGAACAGGCACTGGCCCAGAAGGCACTCCTATGGGGCATGCGCGCCGCAGGCCTGAAGCGGGGCGTGGTGATCGTCGAGAACCCGCAGACCGGCGAGATCCTGGCGATGGTCAGCCTGCCGACCTACGACGACAACGCGTTCGCCCGCGGCATCAGCGGGAAGGCGTACGCGAAGCTGCTCGCTGACAAGAACAAGCCGCTGCTGAACCACGCCATCCAGGCTCACTACCCGCCGGGCTCGACGTACAAGCTGGTGACCGGATCCGGGGCGCTGTCCGATCACAAGATCTCAACGTCGACGCGGGTCACCACGCGGCCCTACCTCCTCCTCGGCCAGACGAAGTTCTGGGAATGGAATCACCGGGGCTGGGGCGCGATCCCGATCATGCTCGGCTTCGCCCACTCGAGCGACACGTTCTTCTTCCAGCTCGCCGGCATGCTCGGCATCGATCGGCTCGCCCACTGGGCCAAGAACTTCGGCTTTGGCGCGCCCACCGGGATCGATCTTCCCGGAGAGGTGGCCGGAATCGTCCCGAGCAACCCGTGGAAGCAGGAGATGTTCGGGGAGAAGATCTATCCCGGTGAGGTCTACCAGGCCGGGATCGGCCAGGGCTACGACGTCGTGACGCCGATCCAGCTGATCAACGCCTACGCGGCCCTCGCCAACGGCGGCAAGCTGTACAAGCCGCAGGTCGTCCGGCAGATCATCGGGCCGGACGGCTCGGTCGTCCGACCCTTTGCCCCGAAGCTGATTCGCCGGCTGGCCGTGCCGCGGAGCGTCCTGACGACGATGCGCGAGGCCGCCCGGAACGTCGTCCTCGTCCGCCACACCTACAACCTCGTCGATCTCCCGATCGTCGTGGCCGGCAAGTCCGGAACAGCCGAGTTCGGCATCCGCGACAGCAAGGGCCGGTTGCCGTTCCACTCGTGGTTCATCGGGATCGTGCCGAAGAACCCGAAGAAGGTCGCCTCGGATCCGACGGGGATGAAGGCGATGGCCCGCGAGGATGCCCAACTGGTGGTCCTCGCCTTCGCCTACGACTCACGGACAAAGGGCAACACCGCCACTGAGATCGTGAAGTACTACCTCCAGCTCCATTTCAACATCAAGCACGACTACCGCAACTTTGACCTGCTGCATCGCGGCAACTTCTACCAGTCGAACTGATGAGCACGCGACGGTTCCTCCGCCAGGGACGCGTCCCCGCGACGGGGGGTGGGCGATGGGCGTGATCCGCGCCGAGCCCGCCCGGATGACCGACTGGGCCGCTCGCTCGATCGGTGCGGCCTGGCGCGCCTTCGACCTCCAGCTCGCCGCCTACGCGGGACTGCTCGCGATCCTCGGGCTGGTGATGGCCTACACGAACAGCGTCGAGCAGGGCCAGGCGGTGCTTAGCGGCGGAACGACCTTCGTCCGGGGGTTGATGTGGACCGGCATCGCCCTGATCGCCTTCGTGGTCACGACGGCGTTCGACTACAAGTGGCTCAAGACGTTCGCCTGGCCGCTCTATGCGCTGCAGCTGGGTCTGCTCCTCGCCACGCTCGCGATCGGCCATGGCGTCGGCGGCGCGTCACGCTGGATCTCGGTGGGCCCGTTCGACTTCCAGTTCAGCGAGCTCGCCAAGATCCTGATGATCGTCGTGCTCTCGAACTACCTCGGCGCTCGACAGGGCCGGCTCGGGTCGCTGACGTCGATCCTCGGTGCCTGCGTCCTCGTCGCGCCGCCGTGGATCCTCGTGATGCTCCAACCCGACCTCGGGACCTCGCTGGTGATGATCGGGATCCTCGCCGGGATGCTGTTCATGTCGGGCGCCAGCCTCCGCTGGCTGGGCTCCATGGCGGGACTGGTCCTTGCCTCGCTGCCGATCGTCTGGAACTACATCCTGCGCGACTACCAGAAGCAGCGGCTGCTGTCGTTCCTCGATCCGTCGTCGGACACCCAGGGAGCCGGCTACCAGCTGTTCCAGTCCCAGATCGCGGTCGGGTCGGGCGGCCTCACCGGGACCGGCCTGACGAACGGCTCGCAGAACCAGCTGAACTTCCTGCCGGTCCAGGAGAGCGACTTCGTCGCCGCGATCTACCTCGAGGAGCTCGGCTTCGTCGGCGCCCTCGTCCTGCTCGTCCTGTTCGCCGCGCTCCTCTTCCGGCTCATGGTGGCCGGCTGGCGGTCGAAGGACCCGTTCGGGATGATGTTCGCCTCCGGCCTCGCGTCGATGATCCTCTTCCAGCTCGTCGTCAATCTCGGGATGGTCATCGGGCTCATGCCGATCACCGGCATCCCGCTGCCGTTCATCTCCCATGGCGGGGCGTCGCTGATCAGCCTCGCCGTCGGCCTGGGGATCGTCCAGAGCATCAACATCAGACAGACCCGCGCCGAGTGGTGACGGCCGCGTCCGAGACGGGGCGCGGCAGACGACGAGACGCACGACGGGCCATCCCGCCGTCCGTCGTCCTCGTCCTCGTCGGGCTCGCGATCTCTTTGGTCGGGCCGAACCTCTCGCTGCCCATCTCGCCCCACCTGATCCTCGCCATCGTCCTCCCCGGCCTGGTGTTCGAGGCGGCGTTCCGGACGACTCTCGAGGTCCTCCGGCCGGCGGCCGCCGGGGTCCTCCTGCTGGCGATCCCCGGCGTCGTCGTCGTGGCCGCGATCGTGGCCGTCGTCCTGGCCGCGACGACGGGCCTGTCGCTCGAGGAGGCGTTCGTCGTCGGTGCCATGGTCGCGGCCACGGACCCGGCCGCGGTCCTGTCGACGTTCCGACGCGTCGCCGTGCCTCACCGACTCGCCACGACGGTCGAGATGGAGAGCCTGGTCAACGACGGAACGGGGATCGTCCTGTTCGCGGTGGCCCTCGAGATGCTGACCGGCGGCGGCTCAGCGGGCGGGGCGGCCGTGCAGTTCGTCGTGAGCATCATCGCCAGCAGTGGGCTCGGCCTGGTGCTCGGCCGGGCCATGGCCGGCCTGGTCGGGCACGTCCACCACCACATCACCGAGCTCGCCCTGACGGGCCTGCTCGCCTACGGCGCGTATCTCGCTGCCGACGCCGTCGGCTTTTCCGGCGTCATCGCGACCCTCGCCGCGGCGACCGTCTTCGGGGCAACGGGCCGCGGCTCGCTGACGAAACGGACGATCGAGACGATCGATGTCGTCTGGGAATGGGTGGCCTTGCTCCTGACCGCAGCCGTGTTCCTCCTGGTCGGGCTGTCGATCGCGCCCCAGTCCCTGATCCACGCGGCCGGGCCGATCGCCTGGGGGGTCGTTGCCATCCTGCTCGGCCGGGCCGTCGTCGTTTATCTGCTCCTCGGAGGAGCCTCGCAACTGGTCGCCTGGATCGGTGGGTGGCGAACGGAGTCGAACGCATCGAGCGGATCGCGGCGCAACCCGATCCCGCTGCCGTGGCTCCACGTCCTGTTCTGGGCCGGGCTCCGGGGCGCCGTGTCCGTGGCGCTGGCGCTGTCCCTGCCGACCGATCTCCCGAACCGGGACCTGCTCCAGGGCATCACGTTCGGGATCGTCCTGTTCACGCTCCTGGTCCAGGGGACGACGGCGACCTGGGTCGTTCGCCGCTCCGGGGCCTCGGTCGCGACTGCCTGACCGAGGCTCGGGGCCGCCGCGTCGACGTCGCTCAGCGGCGCCGGAAGAGACCGCGCCGCTGGAGGTCGGCCGCGGGGACGCTCCGCCTTCGACCGGCCTTGCGGAGCAGCTCGTCGATCTCCTCTCGGTATGGCCGCCCGATCGGCATCCGGTCGAGCCACTCGACGTAGTCGATGTCGCGCCGAGCGACCTCGCCAAGCGACCAGCCCGCGTACCGCCCGAAGGGGAGGACGGTGCCCGACGGGTTGCCGGGCGGAGGCCCGGCCGCGCCGTAGCCGTCGGCGGCGCGCATCCGCGTCGGGTCGTAGCCGCTCCCGGTCGTCGACCGCCCGCTCGTCCAGTCCGGCGAGACCGTCTCGGGCGGTCGCCCGGCCGTCGGACCGGACGTCGCCGATGGTGGGGCGGCCGGGCCCGGCGAAACGGTCGGCCCCGCCGCCGCTCCGCGGCGCTCACGATCGTGCAGCGCGCGCCGTCCGGGGTCACGGAGGAGCTCCCACGCAACATTGATGGACGCCATCCGGGCCGCCCCGTCAGCGCCCGCCACGTCGGGGTGGTATTTCTGGGCAAGCCGCCGGTACGCGGCCTGGATCACCTCGTCCTCCGCCTCCGGATCGACCTGGAGGACCTTGTACGGATCCATCGCGCGGGCAGACTAGCAGACGTGGCTGGCCCTTCCGACGCTCTTCGTGCCGCCGTGACGGCGTCCCCGATCGTGGTCCCCGCCGAGGCCCGCCAGCGCTGGCGGATCACCTTCCGCCGCGAGCCGGTCGCGCCCGATCGCGTCGGCCGCTGGGCGGTCGAGTCGTGGGGCGCATGCCTTGCCGCGTCAGGCCTGCCGATCGCGGGCCTCGACGCCGACAGCGGCCGTGCCCGATTTGCCATCGGTGCCCCGCTCCCCGCCGGCGCTGCGGGCGAGGCCGAGTTGCTCGAGATCTGGCTGACGGAGCGGCTGCCGGCGTGGCGGGTTCGGGAATGCCTCGAGCCCGTCCTGCCCGAGGCGCACGGTTGGGTGGCCGCGGACGACGTGTGGCTCGGGGCTCCTGCTCTACCCGGTCGGATCGTCGCCGCCGACTGGCGGATCGAGCTCGCCTCGCCGCATCCCGGAAGCTCCGAGGTCGAGCGACTCGCGGCAGCTGCCCGCGACCTCCTCGCCTCCGCATCGATTCCTCGGGTCCGGATCAAGGGGACCGTCGAGAGACGCTACGACCTGCGGCCGCTCCTGGCCGACCTGCGGGTCGAGGCTGGGCCGCCGCCGGCCGTCCTCGCTCGCACGCGCATCGATGCCGAGCTCGGGTCCGGTCGACCTGACGAGGTGATCGCAGCCCTGTCGGACGCGGCGGGTATCACGGTCGAGATCGCGGCCTTGACGCGGGTGCGGCTGATCCTCGCCGACGACGTCGCCCGGCCCGACGGGACGCCGCGCGATTGACGCTCCGACGCGTTCGACCGTACACTCCGCGTTCGCGCTTGGTCCAGCCCGGCGCCTCTCCATGTCCGTCGTCGCGGTCGGCCACGACCGCTGCACCAGTTCGAAGGGTTCCATGTACGCAGTCATCGAGACCGGCGGGAAGCAGTACCGCGTCGAGGTCGGGACCGAGCTCGAGGTCGAGCTGCTCGAGGCCGCTCCCGGCGACTCGATCACGCTCGATCGCGTGCTGCTCGTCGCCGACGGTGACGAGTCCGCGATCGGCCGGCCGGTCGTCGCCGACGCCGCCGTCGAGGCGGAGGTCGTTCGCCGGGATCGGGCCGACAAGGTCATCTCGTTCAAGTACCGCCCGAAGGCTCGACGCCGGGTCAAGAAGGGCCACCGCCAGGACGTGATGGTCCTTCGGATCACCGACGTCAAGCTCAACGGGAAGAGCGCCGCGGAAGCGAAGCGCAAGGCCGACGCCGCTGCGAAGACCGAGCGTCAGCGGCTCGAGGAGGCGGCCGCACGGCAGGCCGCCGAGGACGCCGCGCTCGCCGAGAAGCTCGCCAAGGCAGCGGCTGCGAAGGCGCCGGCGAAGACGAGCGCGAAGCCCGCCAAGGCCGAGGCCAAGCCGGCGGCGAAGTCGACCGCCGCGAAGTCGACCGCCGCGAAGTCGACCACGGCGAAGTCGACGGCTGCGAAATCGACGGCGGCGAAGTCGACCGGCAAGGCCGCCCCGGGCAAGGCCGAGCCCAGGACCCCCCGGGCCAAGACCCAGAGCGGCGCCGCCGACGCAAAGCCGGCCGCCAAGCCGAAGCCGCGCGACACGAAGAAGGACGAGTAGACCCGATGGCCCACAAGAAGGCTGGCTCCAGCTCCAAGAACGGCCGCGATTCGGTCGGCCAGCGGCTGGGCGTGAAGGTCGGCGACGGCCAGCTCGTCCCGGCCGGCTCGATCATCGTCCGGCAGCGGGGGATGACGTTCCTGGCCGGCACCGGTGCCGGGCTGGGCAGGGATTACACCGTGTTCGCGACGACGACCGGCAAGGTCAAGTTCGAGCACGCGACCAAGAACAAGAAGCGGGTCCGGGTCGAGGCCGTCGAGGCCGGCACCGCGGAGCCCGTGGCTGCCAAGGCCCCCTAGGGCCGGCAGCGCTAGCCGGCGACCACCGGCCGGGCAACGACCCGGTACGGAAGGCGTCGGAGGAGAGATTTCACGTGAAGCCCGATATTCATCCCAAGTACTACCAGGCACGAGTCCACTGCGGCTCGTGCGGCACCGAGTGGACCGTGGGGTCCACTCGCGAGGAGCTCCGCATCGACGTCTGCGCGAACTGCCACCCGTTCTTCACCGGCAAGCAGACGATCATCGACACGGCCGGCCAGGTCGAGCGGTTCCAGAAGCGACTGGAGCGCCAGGTCCGGGCGTAGCCGGGGCCCGGCGTCAGCCATCCGAACGGCGGGTCACCGACCCGCCGTTCTCGATTCTCGCCCCACGACCGTATCCGACCTGTTCGAGCGGCCGGGAGGGCCTCGACCGGCTGATTCTCGCGGAATCTGCACAGGTTCTCGCCCCACGAACAAACCGTCGCGTTCGGGGCGCAGCTCGTCGCATACGCTCGCCCCACGAGAATCCCGGCGGTTTCCTTCGAGGGTGAACCGGTTCGCCGAGGCGGTGACCACCGCGAGGACGCCACACATCCCGTAGGATCGACGGCGTGACGACGGCGATCGGCCTCGACGACACGCCGGCATCAAGCACCGCCGCTTCGGCGACCCTCTGGCAGGGCGACAGTCGCGAGCTCCTGGCCCGCCTCCCGGACTCGAGCGTCGACCTGATCTGCACCGACCCGCCGTACAACCTCGGGACCTACTCGACCGGCAACATCGAGATGTCCTGGCGGAAGGCGTTCAACAACGATGTCGCCGCCTGGGATCAGCTCCCCTTCGACCCGGCCGCGTGGCTCACCGAGTTCAGGCGCGTCCTGAAGCCGACGGGCACCCTCTTCGCCTTCACGTCGTACAACCTGCTCGGCCGGTGGCACGAGGTGTTCGACCCGGCGTTCGACACGTTCCAGTTCGTCGTCTGGCACAAGACGAACCCGCCCCCGAAGCTCCGTCGCGCCGGTTTCCTGAACTCGTGCGAGCTGATCGTCGCCTGCTGGGATGCGGGCCACACCTGGAACTTCACCCGCCAGCGCGACATGCACAACTTCATCGAGGCCCCGATCTGCGCCGGCCGAGAACGGGTCAAGGACCCCGTCCACCCGACGCAGAAGCCGCTGCGCGTCCTGCGCCAGCTGATCGAATGGGGCTCCAGACCGGGCGACGTCGTGCTCGACCCATTCATGGGTGTCGGCTCGACGGGCGTGGCCGCGCTGGAGCTCGGCCGGCGGTTCGTCGGGATCGAGCTGGAGCCCGCCTACGCCGACGCGTCCCGGCGGCGGCTGGCCGCGATGGACTTCGCCGGCGAGGGAGCCGGTCCGTTCGGCGACGCAGGCTAGACTTTCCGAATGCCTCGCTACTCGTACGGCGGTCAGGCCCTGATCGAGGGCGTCCTGATGCGCGGCCGCGATGCCATCGCCATCGCGGTGCGCCACCCGGACGGTCGGATCGTGTGGGCCACGGAGCGGCTCGACAGCGGCGTCCACGGGACCCGCTGGTCCAGGCTGCCCCTCATCCGCGGGCTCGTGGTCCTGTACGAGACCTTGTTCGTCGGGACCCGCTGGCTCGTCCGGAGCGCCTCGATCCAGGCCGCCGGCACCGGCGAGGAAGGCGACGAGGGCGTCGAGCTCGGCAAGACGTCGATCGCCCTGATGCTCGGACTGACGCTGCTGTTCGGGATCGGGATCTTCTTCCTCCTGCCGCTCCTGATCGCGAGCGCGACCACCGCGAACATCCAGAACGGGCTGGTCCAGCACCTCGTCGAGGGCCTGATCCGGGTCGCGATCTTCCTTGGCTACCTCCTGCTGATCGCGCGGGCGGAGGATGTCCGGCGCGTGTTCCAGTACCACGGCGCGGAGCACATGACGATCCACGCCCTCGAGGCCGGCGATCCGCTCGTCGTGAACGAGGTGCGCAAGTACCCGACCGCGCATCCGCGCTGCGGGACCGAGTTCCTCGTCGTCGTGATCGCCCTGTCGATCATCGCCTTCAGCCTCGTCGGCCGGCAGGACCCGGCGGTGATGATCGGTAGCCGCATCGCGCTGATCCCGGTCATCGCCGCGGTCGGCTACGAGCTGCTGAAGTGGGGCGCCAAGCACCGCTCGAACCCGATCGTCCGCGCGATCATGTATCCCGGGATCCTCGTTCAGATGATCACGACCCGGCAGCCCAGCCCCGACATGATCGAGGTCGCCATCGTCTCGATGGAGCAGGCGCTCAGCGCCGACGGCGAGGCCCTGCCGGCCGGCTCCGGCGCGCTGGCGCGCGACGCTCTGATCCTGCCGGGCTCGCGCGCTGACGTCGGCGAGACGGCGGCACCGGTGACGATCGACCCGCCGCTGCCGGGAGCATGAGCGGCGACGGAGACCGGACCGGGCTCGACGCCCGCCTGGCGGAGGTCGCCGCCCAGTACGACACCCTCCAGGCGCAGCTGGCGACCCCGGAGGTCACGAGCGATCCGGACGCGATCCGCCGGCTCGGCCAGGAGCTGGCCCGCCTCGAGCCGGTCGCGGGGGCCTTCCGGGCACTCCAATCGACCCGGGCCGAGCTCGCCGGCGCACGCGAGCTGCGCGACTCCGGCGATGGCGACCCGGAGTTGCGGGCGATGGCCGCGGATGAGGTCGACCGGCTGACGGGGGAGGAGCAGCGCCTGCTCGACGAGCTCAAGGTGCTGCTCCTTCCGCGCGATCCGAACGACGATCGCGACGTCATCCTGGAGATCCGGGCCGGCGCCGGCGGCGAGGAGGCGGCGCTGTTCGCGGCGGAGCTGTACCGGATGTACGTCCGTTACGCCGAGCGACACCGGTTCAAGCCGGAGCTGCTGAGCCTGAACGAGACCGGGATCGGCGGGGTCAAGGAGGCGATCGTCCAGGTCCACGGCGACGGGGCGTACAGCCGGCTGAAGTTCGAGAGCGGCGTCCACCGCGTCCAGCGAATCCCCGCGACGGAGTCGTCCGGCCGCATCCACACCTCGACCGCGACGGTCGTCGTGATGCCCGAGGCCGATGACGTCGCGATCGACATCGACGAGGACAAGGACCTCCGGATCGAGGTCAAGCGCTCGTCGGGGCCGGGCGGTCAGTCCGTGAACACGACCGACTCCGCGGTCCGCATCACCCACATCCCGACGGGCCTCGTCGTGGAGATCCAGGACGAGAAGAGCCAGCACAAGAACAAGGCGAAGGCGCTGTCGGTCCTCCGCTCCCGCCTCTACGAGCGCGAGCTCGAGAAGCAGCGCGAGGCCGACTCGGTCGCCCGGCGGCTAATGGTCGGCGCCGGCGACCGGTCGGACAAGATCCGGACCTACAACTTTCCGCAGGATCGAGTGACCGATCACCGGATCGGGCTCGACCTGTCGGCGCTCCCGAGAGTCATGGACGGCGAGATCGACCGCCTGATCGACGCCCTGGTCATGGCCGACCAGGCCGAGCGGCTCGCCGCGGTCAGCGGAGGTCACAATGGCAAAGTCGGCTGAGGCACCCCGAGCGCTGGGCCCGCGTGCGATCCGGGCGAAGTCCACGGACGGCGGTGTCGCCTTCGTCGAGCCCCGCGTCGTGCCGATCCAGAAGGCGACCGACCTCGGCAGCGTCCAGGTCCTGAAGCACGGCAACCTCTACCTGCTGACGGACCCGTTCGGCGACATCCACCCGGACTCGCGTGGGCTCGGGCTGTACCTGTCGGACACCCGGCTCCTGTCGTGCTGCTCGCTCCGGGTCGGCGGAACTCGGCCCGTCCTCCTCCAGGGCTCGATGGGAGCGAACTATCGGGGATCGATCCAGCTGACGAACCCGAGCGCGGATCGCAACCCCGACGCGAAGGTCCACCCCGACGAGCAGACCGTCGTCGGGCGGACCCTCGGGATCGCCCGCGATCGCCTCATCGGGGTGGGTGGGATGGAGGAGCGGGTCCGGATCGTCAATCACGCGGGCAAGGAGCTGCGCGTGCCGGTCGAGCTGGAGCTCGGCGCGGACGATGCCGACATCTTCGAGGTCCGCGGGTACCCGCGGCCTGAGCGCGGGACGCTGTTACCGGTGGCGGTCACGCCGAGCCGCGTGACCTTCCGCTACGACGGCCTCGACGGCCGGCGCCGGTCGACCTATGTCGCGTTCTCGGAGCCCGCCCAGGCGTTCGGCCCGATCGACACGGGCTCGGACGACCAGACCGCCAGCGGCGGCTCGGTCCGGTTCCGCTGGGACCTCCGGCTCGCACCGGGCGAGCGTCGGGAGCTGCGGTGGACCATCTGGCCGGCGATCACCCAGGCGCCGGGCGCATCCACGAGCATTTCGGGCCCCGGCATGACGCCTCCGTCCTCCGCGCCCGGGTCGCCGGCCCGCGATGGCGCCGTTGCGCTGTTCCCCGAGCCGCCGCGGGTCACGGGCGACGACGGCGCCGGCGCCTACCACGCCTGGGGACGGGGAACGACGTCGATCCAGACGGACCACGAGCTGTTCAACCTGACGCTCAACCGGTCGCTGGCCGACCTCCGCCTCCTGATCAACGACGGGCCGGGCGAGGGCCAGCGGTACGTCTCGGCCGGCGTGCCCTGGTTCGCGACCCTGTTCGGACGCGACGCGATCATCGCCTCGTTCCAGTCGCTCGCATTCCGCCCCCAGATCGCGATGGAGACGCTCGACGTGCTCGCCGCCTACCAGGCGACGAAGGTCGACGATTGGCGCGACGCCGAGCCGGGCAAGATCCTCCACGAGCTCCGGACCGGGGAGATGGCAGGCGCCGGGGAGCTGCCGCACACGCCTTACTACGGCTCGGTCGACTCGACGCCGCTCTGGCTGATCCTGTTCGCGGCGACCTTCGACTGGACCGGGGACCGCGCCTTCCTCGACCGGCTCTGGCCGAACGCCCTGGCGGCCCTCGAGTGGATCGATCGGTACGGCGATCGCGACGGCGACGGGTTCGTCGAGTACGAGCGGCGGTCCGAGCGCGGGCTCGTCAACCAGGGTTGGAAGGACTCCGGGGACTCGATCCGGAGCCGGACCGGCGGCTTCCCGACCACGCCGATCGCGCTGGCAGAGGTCCAGGGCTACGTCTTCGATGCGAAGCGGCGGATGGCCGACCTGGCGGCCATGCGTGACGACGACGAGCTGGCCGGCCGTCTCCGGGCGGAGGCGGATGCGCTCCGCCGCCGGTTCGAGGAGCGCTTCTGGGTCGAGGACCAGCGGTATTACGCGATGGCTCTCGACGGCGAGAAGCGCCAATGCGACGCGATCGGCTCGAACGCCGGGCAGTGCCTCTGGTCGGGCCTCCCGAGCCCAGCCCGTGGCCGCGACGTCGCGGATCGCCTCATGAGCCCGATGATGTTCTCGGGCTGGGGCATCCGGACGTACGCCTCGGATCAGCCGGGCTTCAACCCCCTCGGCTACCACACCGGCTCCGTCTGGCCGCACGACACGTCGCTCATCGCCGCGGGCCTCAAGCGGTATGGCTTCGACGACGAGTCGAACCGACTGGTCGGCCACGTCTTCCAGGCCGCCCAGCACTTCCCGGACTACCGCCTGCCGGAGTTGTTCTGCGGGTTCGACCGCGACCATTCGGCCCTCCCGGTCCCGTACCCGGTCGCGTGCTCGCCGCAGGCGTGGGCCGCGGGGGCGTCGTTCCTGTTCGTCGAGACGATGCTCGGACTGCGGGCGAACGCCGGCCAGCAGGAGCTCGAGCTGCGTCACCCGAACCTGCCCGACTGGCTCGGCAAGGTCACCCTGACGAACCTCCGCGTCGGCGATGCCTCGGTCGACCTCCTGTTCCATCGCTGGCGCGGCACGACGAGCGCGGAGGTCCTCCGGAAGGTCGGCGACCTGTCGGTCACGATCCGGTTGTGACGGCGACGATCGGCGAATCGCTGGCCGGCGCGACCGAGCGGTTGCGGGCCGCCGGCTCCGAGACCGCGCGCCTCGACGCGGAGCTGCTCCTCGGTTGGGCGGTGGGCGCCGATCGGACGGCAATCGTCGCCCACCCGGACGCGCCGGTCGGGGCCGACGCCGCCGGCCGGTTCGAGGACGCCATCCGGCGGCGAGAGGCGGGCGAGCCCGTGGCCTACATCCGCGGCCTCAAGGAGTTCCACGGCTTGGCGTTCTCGGTCGATCCGCGGGCGCTCATCCCGCGGCCCGAGACCGAGACGCTCGTCGACATCGCGATCGGCGAGGTGATGGCGCGCCTTTCCGATCGGCCGTACGAGGCGGGCGGCGGCCCGGGCGGGGGCGGCGACCCCATCCGGATCGCCGACGTCGGGACCGGCAGCGGCGCAATCGCCGTTGCGATCGCCGTCGCCCTGCGACACCGCAGCGTGACGATGGGCCGGCACGTGACGATCCTCGCGACCGAGCGCTCGCCCGAGGCGCTCCAGCTGGCCCGCGAGAACGCGGTCGCCCACGCGGCCGCCGACGGGATGCGATTCGTCGAGGCCGATCTCTTCCCGCCGGTCCTGCCCGATGACGGCGCGCCCCTCGACATCGTCCTCGCGAACCTCCCGTATGTCCGCTCCGACGCGATCCCGGGGCTCCCGATCGCCGCGTCGTTCGAGCCGCGGGCGGCGCTCGACGGTGGCGCCGACGGCCTCGACGAAATCCGGGCGCTGCTTGCCCGCCTGCCGGACGTCC
Organism: Chloroflexota bacterium; assembly: GCA_005882635.1. GTDB lineage: Bacteria > Chloroflexota > Limnocylindria > Limnocylindrales > CSP1-4 > CF-46. The sequence goes on from VBFG01000042.1 coordinate 63,648, forward strand.
TCGCCGAGGGCGGCGTCGCGTTCGTCGAGATCGGTGCCGATCAGGGGGAAGCAGGGCCGCTGGCCGTCGCCGAGATCCTGCCCGGCTGGCACGCCGACGTCTCGACCGATCTCGGCGGCCTGCCCCGCGTGCTGCGGATCGAGCGTGGCTGACGGACAGGGAGACGTGTCGCGGCGGCCGGCGCCGGCCCTTCCGATCGGCCTGATCGCCCTCGACATCGACGGCACGCTGATCGGCGAGGATCTCCTCCTCCGCGATCGAACCGTCGCCGCGGTCCGGGCCGCGCACCACCGTGGCGTGTCCGTCTCGCTCGTGACCGGACGGATGTCGACCAGTGCGATCGCCTTCGCCAGGGAGCTCGGGCTGAGCGACCCGATCGTCGCCTACCAGGGCGCCCTGATCCGGGAACTCCCGCCCGAAGGCGACGATCGCCTCGGACGGCTGCTGCACCATCGCCCCCTGGCGGCCGAAACGGCCCGGGAGGTCGTCACCTGGGCAACGGCGGCCGGGCTCGAGCCGCACGTCAACCACCTCGAGCGGTTCGTCATCCGCGCCGACGACCCGCGGGCCGAGGACTACTCGTCGTTCCTCGGGTCGCGAGCGGAGATCGTCCCCGATCTCAATGCCTGGCTCCGCCACCCGGTATCGAAGCTCCTTGCCGTCGCCGTCGACCCGATCGACGACGCAGGCCTTGTCGATCTTCGCCGCCAGTTCGCCGGGCGTGCCGAGGTCACGATCAGCCATCCTCGCTTCCTCGAGTTCCTCGCCCCCGGCGTCTCCAAGGCGGACGGCGTGCGCCGCCTCGCCCGACGCGCGCGGGTCCCGATGGGGAGCGTCCTGGCGATCGGTGACAACTACAACGACCTCGAGATGCTCGCGGCTGTTGGGCACGGGGCCGCCATGCCGTCGGCGCCGCGCCCGGTCCGAGCCGCGGCTCGCTACGTCGCGCCGCCGCTCTCCGAGGAGGGCGCCGCGCAGCTCATCGAACGGCTCGTGCTGGCGTCACCGGCGTCGGCGGCGCGCCACGCCGCGGGTCTCGCCGCCGAGCGCGACGCCGCGCTCGTCGCCTGACCGGACCTGGCGTCGCATGACCGTCCGGATCGTCCCCGACGACGATGCCGGTCGGGGTGCGGCGATCGACGCGCTGCGGGGCGGCGGCATCGTGGCGCTGCCGACGGACACCGTCTACGGAATCGCGGTCGCGCTTGACACGCCGGGCGGGATCGAGGCGCTGTTCGCGGCGAAGCACCGCCCGCCGGAGCGGGGGATCGCCCTGCTGCTGGCCGACGCGGCGCAGGCCCCGACGATCGGCCAGTGGCCGGCCGCGGCGGCCACGCTGGCGGCATCGTTCTGGCCGGGCGGCCTGACGATCGTCGTCCGCCGGCGGTCGGACGTGGAGCTGCCCGCGGCGCTGACCGGCGGCGCGCCGACCATCGGGCTCCGGGTTCCCGACCATCCCGCGCCGCGCGCGCTCGCGGCGGCCGTCGGTCCCCTCCCGACCACGTCCGCCAACCGCTCCGGCGAACCGGAGGCGCAGGAAGCGGTGGAGATCGTCGCTCAGCTCGGCGACGCGATCGAGCTCGTCCTCGACGGCGGTCCCGCTCGTGGCGGGCCGGCGTCGACGGTCGTCGACTGCAGCGTCGACCCGCCGCGCATCATGCGTCACGGCGCGATCTCCGACGGCGCGATCGAGGCGGTCCTTGCCGAGGTGGCGCGCTGAGCGTCTCCGGCCGAGGTGTCGGCGCTCGCCCGGTGCGGCGTGGGAAGATAGCGGCCGGATCGGGCGGCCGTCGACCGCCGAGCGGAGGAGGCAGGCGATGGGCATCACGGAACAGGTCCGCCTGGGCGATGCCTCGATCGCCGACGTCGACCCGGAGCTGTGGGCGGCGATGGAGGGCGAGCGCCGCCGCCAGCACGACAAGATCGAGCTGATCGCGTCGGAGAACTACACGGCCGCGGCCGTCCTCGAGGCCCAGGGCAGCTGGCTCACCAACAAGTACGCCGAGGGCCTGCCCGGGAAGCGCTACTACGGCGGCTGCGAGTTCGTCGACGTCGCCGAGACCCTCGCCCGCGAGCGTGCGCTTCGGCTCTTCCCCGGCGCGGAGCACGTCAACGTCCAGCCGCACTCCGGGGCCCAGGCCAACATGGCCGCCTATTTCAGCGTCATCGAGCCGGGCGACCGGATCCTCGGCATGAAGCTCGACCAGGGTGGCCACCTGACCCACGGGATGAAGCTGAACTTCTCGGGCCGCCTGTACGAGGTGCACGCCTACGGCGTCCGCGAGGACACCGAGCGCATCGACTACGACGCCCTCCAGGCCCAGGCCGAGGAGGTCCGCCCGAAGCTGATCGTGGCCGGGGCATCCGCCTATCCGCGGATCTTCGACTTCGAGCGGATGGCCGCGATCGCCCACGACGTCGGGGCGTTGCTGTTCGTCGACATGGCCCACATCGCCGGCCTCGTCGCCGCCGGCGTCCATCCGTCGCCGTTCCCCCACGCCGACATCGTCACGACGACGACGCACAAGACGCTCCGCGGACCGCGCGGCGGGATGATCTTCAGCCGCTTCGAGCTGCCGGATGCCGTCGACCCGGCGGCGTACCCGAACGTCAAGGCCGGTCCATCGGGGACGGGTGCCCTCGCCGCCACGATCGACCGGACGGTGTTCCCGGGCGTCCAGGGCGGTCCCCTGATGCACGTCATCGCCGGCAAGGCCGTCGCCTTCCAGCTCGCCCTCGGCGCCGAGTTCCGGCGCGATCAGCAGCGGACGATCGACAACGCAGCGATCATCGCCACCGCCCTCGCCGAGCGCGGCCTGCGGGTCGTCTCGGGCGGGACCGATAACCACCTCATGCTCGTCGACGTGATGTCGCAGGGCGTGACCGGCAAGGACGCCGAGCACCTCCTCGACGAGATCGGGATCACCGTCAACAAGAACCAGATCCCATTCGATCGCCAGCCGCCGAACACGTCGTCGGGAATCCGGGTCGGGACGCCAGCCGTGACCTCGCGCGGGATGGGTCCTGACGAGATGCAGGAGATCGCGACCCTGATCGCGGACGCGATCGAGCGCCGGGAGGACGCTGCCGCGATGGCCGGCCTCGCGGAGCGCGTCGCCGCGATCTGCAGCCGCTTCCCGGTGCCGGGTCTCGCTCGCCCCGCGTGAACTTCATCCCGAGCGCCGCCGGCGTCGTTCCGGTTCTGCTCGTCGTCCTCGCGGCCGCAGCGGCGATCTCGTTCTTCCTGACACCGCCCATCCGGCGGGCGGCGATCCGCCTCGATGCCGTCGACCGGCCCGGCATCCGCCGGGTCAACACATCGCCCGTCCCGCGTGGCGGCGGCGTCGCGGTGACAGTCGCCTTCGTCGTCGCGACCCTGGCGGCGCTCGCGGCGAACGCGGTCTTCCGGTTCGTGCCGGTCCCGTCGACGGTCCAGCCCGGCGACCTGATCGGGCTGCTCTTCGGCGGCGTCCTCGCCGCCGCCTTCGGGGTCATCGACGACTACTTCGACCTGCGCGCCCGCTGGCAGTTCCTCGGCCAGATCGTCCTGGCGCTCGTCGCGATCGTCTTCGGGATCACCGTCGACTTCATCGCGAACCCGTTCGGCGGAGGCATCCTCCACTTCGAGGGGCTCGTCGCCGTCGGGTTCACGGTCCTGTGGGTCGCGGGCATGATCAACGCGATCAACTTCATCGACGGCCTGGACGGACTGTCATCGGGAATCGGACTGATCGCGGCCATCACGCTCGGCGTGATCAGCCTGACCCCTCAGGTCGCCGGCGGCCAACCGTTCATCACCGTGCTCTGCTTCGCCCTCGCCGGATCGTTGCTCGGCTTCCTGCGCTGGAACTTCCACCCGGCCTCGATTTTCACCGGGACGAGCGGCGTGATGTTCCTCGGCTACACCCTGGCCGTGCTGTCGATCCTCGGGACCGCCAAGGTCGCGATCGCGATGTTGATCCTCGGCGTGCCGATCATCGACGCCTTCTGGATCATCGTCCGGCGTCTCGCCGCGGGGCGGTCACCGTTCTCGCCGGACCGCGGCCACCTGCATCACCGGCTGCTCGACATCGGCCTGTCCCACCGCCAGACCGTCCTGCTGATCTACGGGATCTGCATCGGTCTGGGACTCCTCGCGATGCTCCTGTCCGGCTCGACGCAGGTCTATGCGTTCATCGGCGTCTTCTTCGCGAGCGGCTTCGTCCTGTACATCCTCGCCCACGGCGGATTCGAGGCCGACGAGTCCAACTTCGGCGACTGAACGACGCCCCACGGGCGTTCCAGCGGAGGCCCGAGGGCCGGTGCTAGGATCGCCCGACGCCGGCGGGGCGCCGGCAGGTCGTCGGGGTGCCAGATCCCTCCGTGGAAGTCTTCGTCGGCGCGCTCGTCCTCGTCGCGCTGATCGCAATCGTCGTGCGCTTCCTGCCGCGCGATGCGGCGGGCGGACCGGTGCTGCCGCGGGTCGTCGACGACTCCATCGGCCTGTGGTTCCTCCGGAGGATCACGGGGCGTCGACTCGGCGCGCGGCCGTGGCCCGACGAGTCGGACGACGAGGCGGCCGCCGATCGCGTGGACCCCGGGCCGGTCCACGCGAACCCCGTCGTCTCGCGCTTCCGGCCCCAGGCCCACCCAGTCGCCGAGCTCGCCGCCCGGCAGGCGGCCCGTCGCCGCGTAGCCGAGCGGGCGGCGAGAGCGGCGCCGTGGCGCCGTCGCCTGAGTGCTCTCGCGGCCCTCGCCGCCGCCCTCCTGATCGTGGCGGTGGTCCTCGCCGTGGCGGTCACGCCCCACGGTCTCCAGGGCGACGTCCGCGCCGCGACGGCGACCCCGGCCGGCGTCGGATCGGCGGGGTTCGGCTCGCAGGTCGCCGGTGCGCCCGATGGATCCTCACCGTCGACGTCGCCCGAGCCGGCCTCGAGCGCCGCCGCGGGAGGAACGGCCGAGCCGACCGTCCGAGCGACGCCGCGGCCGACCCCGACGGCCCGGGCGACGGCGCGGCCGACCCCGAGGCCCACGCCGAAGCCGACGCCGAAGCCGACGCCGAAGCCGACGCCGAAGCCCACGCCGACCCCGACCCCGACCCCGGCGCCGGTCCAGGCGGTCGTCACGTGCACCACGCTGGCGCTCGTCGCAAGTTGCGATGGCTCGGCGTCAACCGGTGCGGTGACCTACACCTTCGACTTCGGAGACGGATCGCCGGCGGTGAGCGGGTCAAGCCCGTCCGCGGACCACACGTACCTGAAGGCCGACACCTACACGGTCACGCTGACCGTCGAGGACGGTGGCGGCCACACGGATAGCGCGACAGCTTCCGTGGCGGTCGCCTGAGAGAGCCCTCAGAACCCTTCCCGGGTCGACCGTCCGCAAGGTCGACTGCTATACTCCGCCAGCCTTGTCAGGACCCCTGAACGAGCCGGGACAGGCCGGAGCCTATCTCGCATTGTTCGGTGAGATGGGTCTCAGTCTCCTGGTCACGACGCTCGTTGGTGCCCTCGGCGGCCACTGGATCGACGACCAGCTCGGGACCAGCCCGATCGTCCTGATCGTCGGGTTCCTGGTAGGAGCGGCGGCCGGGGCGCGAGTGATGTACCAGCTCATGAACCGGTTCCTGGCGAAGATCGAATAGCGCCGGTCCGCCGGCGACCCGAGACCGAGCGCGGCGTCAGCCGCGCTCCCCCGTGTGGAGCAAACCCGAACCGTGACCGACGCCCAGGTGGCGGGGCCGCCGACGGACGCCCGACCTCGATCACGCCGAAATCTCTTCATCGGCCTGATCGTGGCCGTCATCGCGCTGGACATCCTTGCCTGGATCGTCGTTCCGCCCTTCCCCGCGGAGCACCCCGGCGAGCCGGTCACCGGGATCGGCGACCTGATCACCGCCAACCTCGAGCTGCCCGCGCCGCACGTCGTCTTCGACCTGGATCCGGCTCACCCGGTCGGCAGCGGCCTCGTGTTCAACCACGCGAGCATCTCGGCGCCGCTGTTCACGATGTGGTTCGTCGTCGCGTTCCTCGCCGTCCTCGCGATCGCGCTGACTCGCGGCCTGAAGATGCGACCCGGCCGCGGCCAGAACCTGATCGAGTGGGCCTACGAATCGCTCGAGAACTGGGCGGTGTCGCTCGGCGGGGTGGCGGCCAAACGCCACGTTCCGCTGTTCGCGGCCTTCTTCCTGTTCATCCTGTTCTCGAACTGGAGCGGCCTGATCCCGTTCTTCGGCCGGATCGAGGCCTTCCGCGCCCCGACGAGCGACGTCAACGTCACGCTCGGCCTGGCGCTCGTCGCCTTCGCCTACTACCACTACCAGGGCTTCCGAGCCCTCGGCGTCCGCGGCTACCTCGGCAAGTTCTTCGTGTTCAGCGGGTTCAGGGAGGGACTCGGCGCCGGCCTCATCGCCCTCTTCGTCGGCCTGATCGAGTTCCTGCTCGAGTTCATCAAGCCCGTCACGCTGTCGATGCGTCTCTTCGGCAACATCTTCGGCGGCGAAGTCGCGCTCGGCGTGATCACGGCCCTGACGATCGCGATCATCCCGATCGGGATGCTGAGCCTCGAGCTGCTGCTGAACTTCGTCCAGGCGCTCATCTTCTCGACGTTGACGCTGATGTACACGATCATCGCCATGGAGGGACATTCGGAGGAGGCACACGACGCCCCCGCCTTCGCGGACTACCCGGAAGGGGGCATCGGGCCGCCGGTGGCCGAAGCCGGCACGGGTTCGGCACACTGATCATTGCACGCTGAGCTCGTCGCGAGCCGCACCCAACCAAGCGACGTCACGCGTCCGGGCGCTCGTCCCGGAGCCCGAAGGAGGAAGGTTCGACTCATGGAACACATCGGAGCCGGTCTCGCGGCCCTCGGGGTCATCGGCCCCGGCATCGGCATCGGCATCCTGACGGGTCTCGCCGCCCAGGCGATCGGGCGCAATCCCGATGCTGCCGCGACGATCCGCGCCCAGTTCATCCTCGGGGCGGCGTTCGCCGAGGGCCTCGGCGTCCTCGCGATCGTGGTCGCGATCCTCGCCATCGTCCTCAAGTAGCCGAGCCGGTCGTGGTCCTCCTGTCCATCGCCGCATCCTCGGCGTCGGGAGCGATCGCGCTCGCTGCGGAGGAGCCGGCAGCGACCGCGTCGGGCCTCCAGATCAATCTGTTCTGGATCATCGTCGCGGCCCTGAACTTCATCGTCCTCCTCGTGATCCTGTCCCTCTTCGCCTTCGGGCCCCTCCGGAGGATCCTCGACGAGCGGCGCGAGCGGATCGAGCAGGGGCTGCGGGACGCCGAGCAGGCGCGCCAGGATCGCGAGCGGGCGGAGGCCGATCGACTGGCCGCCCTGCAGGAGGCGCGGCGCGAGGCGAACGAGATCTTGACCCGTGCCCAGAAGGTCGCCGACGAGTCGCGCGAGCGTGATCTCGCCGCGACCCGCGAAGAGCTCGAGCGGATCCGGACCCGTGCCGCCGCCGACCTCGAGGCCGAGAAGCAGCGGGCAATCGGCGAGCTCCGGGCCGAGGTCGCCGATCTCGCCCTCCGGGCGGCCGGTCGCGTCGTCGGCGAGACGATGACCGGCGACCGTCAGCGACGCCTCGTCGGGGAGTTCCTCGAGGAGACCGCGAGCGGCTCGTCGAAGGGTCGGACCAGCTGATGGCGAAGCGCGACAGCGCGCCGCGACGCTACGCCGAGGCGGCCTTCGAGATCGCCGACCGCGACGACACGATCGAGCGCTGGCGTCGTGATCTCGACGAGGCCGCCGCAGAGCTCGAGGCGGACGCCGACCTCAAGACCGTGCTGGCGAACCCGGCGCTGCCGCTCGACCAGCGGCGGACCGTCGCCGAGCGCGTCTTCGATGGACTGTCCCGCCCGGCGAGGAACCTCGTCCTCGTCCTCGTCCAGCGCGGTCGCATCGAGCAGCTCCCGCGGGTCGCCGCCGAGTTCCGCCGGCTCGACGACCTCCGCCAGGGGATCACCAACGCGACCGCGACGAGCGCGGCGCCCCTCACCGACACCGAGGTGCGGGCCCTGACCGCCCGTCTCGAGCAGATGACAGGCGGACGGATCGCCCTCCAGACCGATGTCGACGAAGGCCTGCTCGGCGGGCTCGTCGTCCGCGTCGGGGACCGACTGATCGACGGCAGCGTCCGCGGCCGCCTCGAGCGGCTGCGGAACCAGATCGTCTCGGGCGCGCTGTGAGCGCCGCCGGCATCGACCGCTAAGGCCAACAGGAGACGCTCGCATGGCCATTCGTTCCGACGAGATCACCAGCATCATCAAGTCGTCGATCGATTCGTTCGACGCGGCGACCGAGACGCGGAGCGTCGGGACGGTCGTCGAGGTCGGCGACGGCATCGCCCAGATCTACGGGCTCGACGGCGCCCTCGCGTCGGAGATGCTCGAGTTCCCCGGCGGGGTCATGGGGATGGCCCTCAACCTCGAGGAGGAGACGGTCGGTGCCGTCATCCTCGGCGAGTCGCAGGCGATCAAGGAAGGGGACACCGTCAAGACGACCGGCCGCGTGGTCGAGGTGCCGGTCGGACAGGCCCTCCTCGGCCGGGTGGTGAACCCGCTCGGCCAGCCGATCGACGACAAGGGCGCGATCAGCACGAAGAAGACCCGCCCGGTCGAACGGATCGCGCCAGGCGTCATCGTCCGCCAGTCCGTCGACACGCCCGTCCAGACCGGCATCAAGGCGATCGACGCCCTGATCCCGATCGGCCGCGGCCAGCGCGAGCTGATCATCGGCGACCGCCAGACCGGGAAGACCGCGATCGCGATCGACACGATCATCAACCAGACCGGCAAGGGCCTCGTCTGCATCTACGTCGCGATCGGCCAGAAGCTGTCGACCGTCGCCCAGACCGTGGCGATCCTCGAGCAGCACGGCGCGATGGCCCACACGATCGTCGTCGTCGCCGGCGCCGAGGACCCGGCTCCGCTCCAGTACCTCGCCCCGTACGCGGGTGTCGCGATGGGCGAGGAGGTCATGGAGAACGGCGTCGAGGTCGAGGGCCAGGGCAAGGTCAACGATGCGCTGTGCGTCTACGACGACCTCAGCAAGCACGCCTGGGCCTACCGCGAGATGTCGCTGCTTCTCCGCCGGCCGCCCGGCCGTGAGGCCTACCCCGGCGACGTCTTCTATCTCCACTCGCGGCTGCTCGAGCGGGCTGCCCGGATGAACGACGACAACGGCGGTGGGTCGCTGACGGCGCTCCCGATCATCGAGACGCAGGCCGGCGACGTCTCGGCCTACATCCCGACCAACGTCATCTCGATCACGGACGGCCAGATCTTCCTCGAGACCGACCTGTTCAATGCCGGGCAGCGGCCCGCCCTGAACATCGGCATCTCCGTGTCGCGGGTCGGCTCGGCCGCCCAGACGAAGGCGATGAAGAAGGTCGCCGCCCCGCTCAAGCTCGACCTGGCGCAGTACCGCTCATTGGCTGCGTTCGCCCAGTTTGCCTCCGACCTCGACAAGGCCACGCGCGACCAGCTGACCCGCGGCGAGAAGCTGTCGGAGATCACCAAGCAGCCGCAGTACCAGCCGCTTCCGGTCGAGCGGCAGGTCGCGATCCTGTATGCGGCGACGAAGGGCAAGCTCGACGACATCCCGACGCCGCGCGTCAAGGAGTTCGAGACGGGCTTCTACCGGTTCCTCGAGACCGAGCATCCGAACATCCTCAAGGAGCTGGGCGAGACGAAGAACCTGACGGACGAGCTGTCGGCCGGCCTGGACAAGGCGATCGACGCCTACCGCGAGTCATTCAACGCGTGAGGACGCTCGGCGTCTCCATGGGGCAGCGGCCCGCGGAGCTGCGATCGATGTGGCTGATCGAATCCGTCTCTTCTGACTGTGGCGCGCCGGCGGTTCGGCTTCGGTCGGCCGGTTCCGACCCTGCGGCGCGCAGGTTGGGCGGTCGATTCATCAACCAGCCTGATCGACGACCGCCGACCCGCCGCCTCGGCGGCCGGGAGCGGTAGCGCATGGCCAGTCAGCGCGACATCCGGCGGCGGATCCAGAGCTCGCGGAACATCAAGCAGATCACGCGGGCCATGCAGTTCGTCGCCGCCTCCAAGCTGAAGCGCGCCCAGGAGGCGACGCTGGCCGCCCGTCCCTACGCCGAGAAGCTCGACGAGGTCCTGGCCGACGCGGCGATCGTCCTCAGCGGCGAGGATCACCCTCTGCTCGTCCGGCGCGAGACCGGCAAGCGGCTGCTCGTCCTCGTCACGACCGACCGCGGCCTGGCCGGCGCCCTGAACACCAACACGATCCGCTTCGCCGCCCAGCAGATCGCCGAGACCACCGGCGAGACGACCACCGTCACCGTGGGCCGCAAGGGGCGCGACGCGATGCGCCGGTCGCGGATGCCGATCGAGGCCCACTTCGATGGCTTCCGCGAGCGTCCGACGTTCGCCGACGTCCTGCCCCTGGCGCGGCTCATCACCGACGGTTACCTCGACGAAACGTTCGGCCGCGTCGACATCATCTACAGCCACTTCGTGTCTACCCTCGTCCAGCGACCGACGATCGACGAGCTGCTGCCGATCGTCCCCAGGGAGGACACCGCCGGCATCCCCGGCAACCAGTTCATCTTCGAGCCGAACCCGGGCGCCGTCCTCGAGCAGCTCCTGCCGCGCTACGTCGCGACGCGCCTGTTCCAGGCCGCGCTCGAGACGACCGCGAGCTTCTTCTCGAGCCAGATGGTCGCGATGAAGAACGCGACCGAGAACGCCGAGGAGCTCATCGAGGACCTGACCCTCGAATACAACAAGGTCCGCCAGTCCAACATCACCCGCGAGATGATCGAGATCGCGTCCGGCGCCCAGGCCGGGTAAGCGCGAACAGGAGGCAACCCACCCATGGCGAGCGCTTCACCCGGCTCGACCGGCCGGGTCATCCAGATCACCGGCCCGGTCGTCGACATCGAGTTCCCGGCCGGGCAGCTGCCCGCGATCTACAACGCGGTGTCGATCCCCCGCGACGGGCAGGACGACCTCGTCTGCGAGGTCCAGCAGCACCTCGGCAACAACTGGGTCCGGACGGTCGCGATGACGACGACCGACGGCCTCGCCCGCGGGATCGACGTGATCGACACGGGCGGGCCGATCTCCGTCCCGGTCGGGGACGTGACGCTTGGCCGCGTGTTCGACGTCCTCGGCCGGCCGATCGACAACAAGGGCCCGGTGAAGGCCGGCCGGACCCTGCCGATCCACCGCTCGGCGCCGGCGTTCGACCAGCAGACGACCGAGGTCGAGGTGTTCGAGACCGGCCTCAAGGTCATCGACCTGATCTGCCCGTTCAAGAAGGGCGGCAAGATCGGCATCTTCGGCGGGGCCGGCGTCGGCAAGACGGTCATCATCCAGGAGCTGATCCGGAACGTCGCCCAGGAGCACGCCGGCGTGTCGGTGTTCGCCGGCGTCGGCGAGCGATCGCGCGAGGGCAACGACCTCATCCACGAGATGACGGAGTCCGGCGTCATCGCCAAGACCGCGTTCGTGTTCGGCCAGATGAACGAGCCGCCGGGTGCCCGTCAGCGGGTCGGCCTGACCGGCCTGACGATGGCCGAGTACTTCCGCGACGAGGAAGGCCGCGACGTCCTCCTCTTCATCGACAACATCTTCCGCTTCACCCAGGCGGGCTCGGAGGTGTCGGCGCTGCTCGGGCGGATGCCCTCCGCGGTCGGCTACCAGCCAAACCTGGCGACCGAGATGGCCGCGCTCCAGGAGCGGATCACGTCGACGAAGAAGGGCTCGATCACCTCGCTGCAGGCGGTGTTCGTCCCAGCCGACGACTACACCGACCCGGCCCCGGCCACGACGTTCGCCCACCTCGACTCGACGATCCGCCTCGAGCGGTCGATTGCCGAGCTGGGCATCTACCCGGCCGTCGACCCGCTGACCTCGACGTCGCGGGTCCTCGACCCGCTCGTCGTCGGCCAGGACCACTACGACGTCGCCCAGGAGACGAAACGCGTCCTCCAGCGCTACCGCGACCTGCAGGACATCATCGCGATCCTCGGCATCGACGAGCTGTCCGCCGAGGACAAGGCGATCGTCGGGCGCGCCCGCCGACTCCAGCGATTCATGAGCCAGCCGTTCTTCGTCGCCGAGGTCTTCACCGGCCGGAGCGGCAAGTACGTCGCGATCAAGGACACGGTCGCGAGCTTCAAGGAGATCCTCGACGGCAAGGTCGACGATCTCCCGGAGCAGGCGTTCTTCCTGGCCGGCACGATCGACGAAGTCCGCGAGAGCGCGGCCAAGCTGGCGAGCTGATCGGTGCCCATCCAGCTCGACATCGTCACGCCCGAGAAGCTCGCCTACTCCGACGAGGTCGACGCCGTCGTCCTCCCCGGAAGCGAAGGCGAGCTCGGCGTCCTGCCTCACCACGCTCCCTTGATCTCGACCCTCGGGGCGGGCGAGCTGCGCCTGCGGAAGGGCGGCCAGGAGGAGTCGTTCGCGATCATCGGCGGCTTCCTCCAGGTGCTCCCGGACAGGGTCGTGGTGATGGCGGAGAACGCCGACATGGCCTCCGACATCGACCTCGAGAAGGCGCAGGAGGCTCGCCGCCAGGCCGAGCAGGCGCTCGAGGGCGGCTTCGTCGAGGGAGCCGACCTGGCCGCGGCCAGGGCGGCACTCCAGGCCTCATTGATCCGGATCCGGGTCGCCGAGCGCCGCCAGCACGAGGGACGTCGGCGGCACGTCTAGGCGCCGACGCAAGATTCGATATGGCCGACGCCAGACCATTCCACTGGGAGTTCACGCCGGATCCGGTCACCAGGGAGGTGTTCCGGATCGAGGGCGGCGTGCCGCTCCGCGGTGAGGTGCCGATCAGCGGCTCGAAGAACGCCGCCCTGAAGATGCTCGCGGCGGCGACCCTGACCGGCGAGCGCTGCCGGTTCACGAACGTGCCCGAGATCGAGGACGTGCGGGTCATGGCCGAGACGCTCCGCGACCTCGGCGTCGTGGTCGACCACCCGGAGCAGAACGTCTACGAGGTCGCGTCGGGCGACGTCGAATGGCTGTTCGTGCCGCTCGAGGCGGCTGCCAAGATGCGGGCCTCGTTCATGCTCCTCGGTCCGCTCCTGTCGCGGTTCGGCCGAGTGATCATCAGCAACCCGGGCGGCGACCGGATCGGGCGGCGGCCGGTCGACCTCCACGTCGAGTCGATGCGGACGCTCGGCGCGACCATCGAGTACCGCAACGGCTATTACTTCGCGACCGCGCCGGGCCGCCTCCGCGGGACGGAGGTCCGGTTCCCGTTCGTGTCGGTCATGGGGACCGAGAACGCGATGCTCGCCGCGACCCTCGCGGACGGCCACACGGTCATCCGGCCGTCGGCCCAGGAGCCCGAAGTCGACGACCTGATCGAGTTCCTCCGGAAGATGGGCGCCGACGTCGAGCGGACCTATCCGGACACGATCGAGGTCCAGGGCAAGCGCCGCCTGCGCGGCGCCGACCACCACGTGATCCCGGACCGCATCGAGGCGGGGACGTTCGCCATCGCCGGCGCGGTGACGGGTGGCCGGGTGACCCTGACCGGTGCGCCGTGCGAGCACATGACGGCGTTCCTCGAGGTCCTCGACCGGACCGGCGTCGACGCCCAGTGCGACGCCGACCGGATCACCGTGGACGGGTCGGCGCTCCGCGACGGCGGCTTCCGCGCCGTGGACATCGCGACCGCCCCATATCCCGGTCTGGCGACCGACATCCAGCCGCCGACGTGCGTCCTGCTGACCCAGGCACGTGGCGTGTCACACGTCCACGAGGCGATCTTCGAGGACCGCCTGGAGTGGCTCACGGAGCTGAATGCAATGGGCGCCCGGATCGACATCCCGGACAACCACCACGCGGCGATCCATGGCCAGACGCCCCTCCGCGGGACGGAGGCCGAGATCGGCGACCTCCGCGCCGGGGCGTCGCTGATCCTCGCCGCGCTCGCCGCCGACGGCGAGTCGACCATCCACGGCGCGCACCACGTCAAGCGTGGCTATGAGAACATCGAGCGCAAGTTCGCCGATCTGGGAGCCCGGATCGCGCGCCTCGAAGAAGGGACGACGTCCACCACCTCATGAAGATCGGCATCGACCTCGGCACGGCCAACGTCCTCGTCTACGTGAAGGGCAAGGGGGTCGTGATCACGGAGCCATCCGTGGTCGCGGTGTCCGACGACAACCGGATCGTGGCCGTCGGCGAGGAGGCCCGCGAGATGATCGGGCGGACCCCCGGCAACATCCAGGCCATCCGGCCGATGAAGGACGGCGTCATCGCCGACTACGTCATCACCGAGGCGATGCTCCGCTTCTTCATCGCCAAGGCGACGAAGGGCCGGATCGGCATCTCGCGGCCGGAGGTGATGATCAGCGTCCCGGCCGGCGTGACGTCGGTCGAGAAGCGGGCCGTCCGCGATGCGGCGCTCAAGGCCGGGGCGAAGGACGCCTACCTGATCGAGGAGCCACTGGCCGCCGCGATCGGCGCCAACGTCCCGATCAGCGGCCCATCCGGGAACATGGTCATCGACATCGGCGGCGGGACCTCCGAGATCGCGGTGATCGCCCTCGGCGGGATCGTCGTGTCGACCTCCCTGCGGGTCGGCGGCAACAAGTTCGACGAGCACATCGCGACGTACATCCGCAAGAAGTACAACCTGATGATCGGCGAGCGGACGGCCGAGGAGGTCAAGATCCAGATCGGCACGGCCCTGCCCCTGGAGCGCGAGCTCCAGATGGAGGTCCGCGGCCGTGACCTGATCGCCGGCCTGCCGCGGACGATCCCGATCACGAGCTCCGAGGTGATGGAGGCGATCGAGGCGCCGCTCCAGCAGCTCGTGGCGGCCGTCCGGACGGTCCTCGAGCAGACGCCGCCCGAGCTCAGCTCCGACATCATCGACAAGGGGATGGTCATGTCCGGCGGCGGCTCGCTCCTCCGGAACATCGACAAGCTCCTGACCCAGGTGACCGGCGTGCCCTGCCACGTGGCCGAGAACGCGCTGAACTGCGTCGCCCTGGGGACCGGGCTCGCCCTCGAGCACTTCGACTTCTTCAAGAAGTCCCTCGTCTCGCAGATCTAGGCTCGTGCCCAGGGCCTTCGCCGAATCCTCAGACCAATGGCTCGCGGGAGCGTCGCCTCGGTCCTCGGAGGGCCCCCACCGGTCCTTCGCGGATCTCCACGTCCATTCGAGAGCCTCGTTCGACTCCCTGGCGTCGCCGGCCGCCCTCGTCCGGACGGCGGCCCGACGCGGCCTGACCCACCTCGCGATCACCGACCACGACCGGATCGACGGTGCGGTCGAGGCCCGGGCGATGGTTGGGGAGGTCGCGCCCGGGCTGACGGTCATCGTCGGCGAGGAGATCCGGACCATCGACGGCGACCTGATCGGGCTGTTCCTGGAGCGGGCGGTGCCGCCGGGACTGACCGTCGACGAGGCGATCGCCGAGGTCCGTGCCCAGGGCGGCCTCGTCGGCATTCCCCATCCGTTCGATCGGTTCCGCGGCTCGCTCCTGCGCGACGCGCGGCGGGAGGCGCTGGTCGCCTCGGTCGACTGGATCGAGGCGCACAACGCCCGCGTCGCGGTCGGGAACGGCAACGTCCGAGCCGCGGAGCTGGCCCACCGCACCGACCGGCCGGGGATCGCCGTGTCCGACGCCCACAGCGCGTTCGAGGTCGGCGTCGCCTACACGGCGTTCGACGGTGACCCGTCGACCGCGCCGGGTCTGCTGGCGGCGCTGCCGACCGCCGAGCTGGTGACCGGCCGGTCGTCGTTCTACGTGCGGCTGCTCACGCCGCTCGCGAAGGTCGTCCAGCGTGCCCGGGGCAACGGCAAGGTCCGGCCGGCACGCGACCGGTCGGTGCCCGTCGATCGATGAGCGGCCTGTACGGGACGGCTCAGACGCCGGGTCCGCCGGATGACGAGCGGCGGACCGGTCAGGAGCGACGAAGCGGCGGCGACCGTCGCGACGAGCAGGCCGTCCCGCTTGAAACGGATCGACGGAGCGGCGTCGAGCGGCGGTCCGGCGAGGATCGGCGATCCGACAGGGTCACCGCCGACCAGCTGTCGCTGGGCCGCCGGCTGCGCCAGCGGCGCACGATCGTCTCGCTCGTCCTCCCGCTCGTCCTGCTGGTCCTCTTCGCCCGGGCCCTCCCCGGGTTCCGCCTGGAGGAGCTGCCGGGCCTGATCCTCCGCGCGAACCCGCTGCTGCTGCTCGTGGCGTTCACGGTGTTCTACATCGGGTTCCCGCTCCGCGGGCTCCGCTGGGCGCTGCTGAT
The DNA here is from genome assembly GCA_005882635.1 of Chloroflexota bacterium. Classification (GTDB taxonomy): domain Bacteria; phylum Chloroflexota; class Limnocylindria; order Limnocylindrales; family CSP1-4; genus CF-46. The sequence goes on from VBFG01000042.1 coordinate 79,889, forward strand.
CCGAGGCACCGGCTTCCGCCTCGGGATCCGCGACGCCAGCGAGATCATCTTCATCAGCTGGCTGGTCAACTGCCTGGTCCCGGCCAAGCTCGGCGACCTGTACCGGGCGTATCTGCTCAAGATCAACAGCCCTGTGTCGTTGTCGCGGACGTTCGGGACGGTCTTCATCGAGCGGGTGCTCGACCTCTTCGCGATCGTCGTCCTCGGCCTCGCCTCGGGTTATTGGTCGTTCCGCGGCCGCCTGCCCGACCAGGTCCAGATCGTGTTCGCGATCGGCGTCGGCGTCGTCCTCGCCCTCGCCGCGGGGCTGTTGACCATGCGGAACTTCGGCCGGCGGGTGATCGTGGCGTTGCCCCTGCCGCATCGGATCCTCGAGTTCTACGACCGCTTCGAAGAGGGCGTGTTCTCGGCCGTGGGCCTCCGCCAGCTGCCGCGGCTCATCGTCATCACCGGCTTCATCTGGGCCACCGAGGCGATGCGCCTCCTCCTCGTCGTCGAGGCGCTCGGCTTCGGGGACGTCCATCTCGGGATCAGCGGGGCGTTCTTCGTGGCCCTGACCGGCTCGCTCCTGACCGCCGTCCCGCTGACCCCGGCGGGCATCGGCGTCGTCGAGACCGGTGTCGTGGCGGTCCTGACGCTGGTCTACGGGGTCGGCCAGACCGAGGCCCTGGCGATCACCCTCGTCGACCGCGCGATCAGCGTCCTGTCGATCATCATCTTCGGCTCGTTCGCCTATTGGCTGTCTCCGAAGCGCCGCGGAATGGGCCTCGATGAGTCCGCTCGGACGCGACCGTCGAACCAGATCGCGTGACGCCGCAGGGGGCCCGAAATCGCTCGTTCCGGGGCGGATCCGAGCGGGCCGATTCGACGAATTCCGAATGGGGGACAGGAGTCCCATGCCCGTTCCGGCCCGGACCGATACGAACCCCACCAGACCGCGTCCGCTCCAGCCCGCGCCGAACTGACCGCGGCGGTACCAACGGGTGATACAGGGCGCTCCGGGCCGTTCGTGATCATGTGGGCATCGCGTCACCAGCCCGTTTGCTCGAGACACGGAGCGCCCAACGACGTCATGACCACACAGAACGGTCGCGCGTTCAACGAATGGCTGCGAGCTCAGCTCAAGGCCAAGAAGATGTCGCAGCGGCAGCTCGCTCAGCAGTCCGGCGTTGATCACTCGACGATCTCGCGGCTGATCCGCGGAGACCGGATGCCCTCGCTCGGGACGGCGACCAAGCTGGCTCGCGGTCTGCGCGAGCTGCGGGATGACGCCGACACGCCGCAGTACCTCGGCCTGGTCGCGTCCGGCGCGACGAATCCCACCGCTCGCGTCGAGTACGCGCTCCGCGCCGACGAGCTCCTGTCCGAGCCGCAGGTGCGGCAGATCATGGAGTACTACCTCGCCGTCCGGATGCGTCGCTTCGGCCGCGCCTTCCAGCCCTCCGAGCCCACCACCAACCGTTCGCCGGAGCGCCCGATCGCGCGCTCTGCGACGGTCGGCGCCGGTCCGGTGGTCGCGGGCGTCGGACCAGTGGCGACGAGCCGGATGGGCGTCAGTCGCCCGGTCGGCCGTTCGCTCGGCCGGCCCGGCCGACCCTAGGAGACGCCAGTCCGGCTCACGCCGGGCGCACCACAGCCTTTTCCAGGGCACGGCCCGGACGCCCTCCACGTCCGGGTCTCGGGGACAGCGAACGCCGGCGTCTGGGGCGCCGGCGTTCGCATGTTCGTCGCGCCTGGACGCCGATGGCTGCGTTGCCGGCTTCGGTCCTGACTCACGCACCTTGAAGTGCGCTCGTTCCGGTCCTCGCCGGCGCCTTGCCCTCGACGCCCATGCGCGTCGAACCGGGGATCGCTGTGCGCTGACGCACCCATGCGCGACGAACCGACCATCGCCTGCCGAGCGACGGCCGTCCACGACGAACGCGGTCGGTCTGGCGCCCCCTCAGCGGCCGGTCGTCGGGCGGTAGACCGAGATCCAGCGGCCCGGCGCGGCCTCGAAGCGGAGGACGACGAAGGTTCGGAGCACGGGCTCACCGAAGATCGACGATGCGAAGGCGTCCTCCGCGGGCCCGCCGCAGTCCGACCCGATCGTCTCGTGGAAGAGCTGGTCACACAGGACGACCCGGGCGGTCTCGTCGGCGTGGCCGCCCGTACCGAGCGAGCTCGGTGTCGGCACGACCGCGGTCGGCGCGAGCCGCTCGACCGGGAAGCGCAGGGCATCGGCCGGCTTGACCGCCGGCAGGCTGTCGAGGGTGAGCGGCCCGCCATGGGTCGCCACGAGCACCCTCGCTGCGGCGACCTGGGCCGCGGGCCAGCCGCCGTCGGCCGCGACGGCCGGCGGCTGGCGGGCGACATTCCACCCGACGAGGCCGAGCAGGACGACGGCGCCGAGCCCGACTCCAGCCATGCGCACGGGCGCGGGGACGGTCGATGGGCGGTCGTCGGGCGACGTCGACCATCGGTTCGCGCCCTCGAGCAGCGCCGCGATCCCGACGGCGACGAGAACGAACACGATCGGGTCGGCGAAGGCGTGATAGTGGTCGTTTGGCAGGCCCAGGACGACCGTCGCGAGGCTCGACGCGCCGACGGCCAGCGCGACGACGGTCCACACGAGGCCGGCCCCCAGCCAGCGGATCGCGCTGCGCTCGTCTGACTGGGGCACGAGCCAGCCCCGCCAGACCGCCACGACGACCACGAGCGTCGAGACGAGAACCGTCTCGACCGGTGCCGCCGTGATCAGACCGACGAGCGGCCAGCCGAGGACACGAAGGCCGACGATCGGGACCCGCGCCGGAAGCGCAACGGACGCCGGGCCGCCGCCGCCGGTCAGGAAGGCGATCGCGGCCCGCAGCTCCGAGGCGTCGCTCGTCCATTCATGGATCGCGAGCGGGACGTAGCTCACGAGCAGGAGGGCGATCCACCAGCCGGCCGCGACGAGGACCGCTCGGGCGCCCGCGCGATCGCCCCCTGCCCGGCGCCGTCGAACGTCCGCGACGAGTAGCGCGGCGACGACCGGCGTGAGCGTGACCCCCAGGACGTGGCAGTGCATCGTCACGACGGCCGCGGCGCCGGCGACGATCCACCACCGGGGCCGCCTCGCCGCCCAGGCCCGCCACGCGGCGGCGAGGGCGATCGCGCTCGTCAGGGCGATCAGGTTCGGGTTCCAGATGAACGTCGATTCCTCGACCGCGCTCGCCGACACGGCCATCAGCGTCGCGGCGACGATGCCGGCGA